>CANQHI010000005.1 GCA_947623725.1 uncultured Clostridia bacterium
AACCCAGGAGCATTCAACAAGACACCCACCTGTGAAAACAGGCTCTTAAAATATTTAATCTTACGGCTAATGTGGGGGTTTTTAATTTATAATAATTTTTCTTTTTACATTTCTATTTTTAATTTCCCCTATTCCTATAAATTTATTGTTATAATATAAATTAATTAACCCATCTTTTTTATCTGTTTCTATTTTTACTCCATTTATTATTTTTTTATAATCTCTATCATTTAGATTAATTTTGATATTTTCTCTTATTTCGCAACTGCTACCTTCAATATATTCTAATGTATTTTCTAAATCAATGAATCTTCCTGAATCTTCAATTTTAAAATTTCCTATTCTTGTCCTTTTTAAATCTTTCATATATCCTAATGTATCTAACTTTTCAGCAATATCTTCACATAAACTTCTTATATACGTTCCTTTCGAACATACTACTCTAAATATAATTTCTTTATTATCAAACTTTATAAGTTCTATATCATATATATTTATTTTTCTTGGTTTTCTTTCTACTTCTATTCCCTTTCTTGCTAAATCATATAATTTTTCGCCATTTATCTTTATTGCAGAATACATTGGCGGAATTTGCATGGATTCTCCTTTAAATCTATCTAGCACTTCTGTAATATTTTCTTTACTTATATCATCAGGAACCGCTTTTTCTTCTATAATTTTTCCTTCACTATCTCCTGTATCTCTTTTTTCACCTAAACATAAAGTTGCAATATATTCTTTATCATGTTCAACAAGATAATCCGATAGTTTAGTAGCTTCTCCAATTAATATTGCTAAAACTCCTGTTGCCATTGGATCTAATGTTCCTATATGTCCAACTTTTTTTATATTATACTTTTTTCTTGCATCTCTGACCATATCAAAAGAGGTTTTTCCAAGAGGTTTATCAACTATTAATATCCCATTCATTTATTTGTAATTTTACCTTTCTAATCGTTTTTAATCTTTTAGCTTTTTAACTAAATTCAATTCATAAAAAATGATTTTAAAGCTTCTTCTACTTCATTTTTAGTTTCTAAGTGATTTATTATATTCCTTAAATTTGAAGCATTAGGCATATTTTTTAAATAATAACAAATATGTTTTCTCATTTCTCTTATACCAACATATTCTCCTTTTTCTTCAACTTCAAGATTAATATGTTCTAACATTATATCAAGTATCTCTTTTTTATCAATTTCTCTCAAAGGTTTATGTAATAAGTAATTTTGAATATGCTCAAAAATCCATGGATTTCCTAAACTTGCCCTAGATATCATTATTCCATCACAATTTGTTTGCTGAAACATTTTTTCTGCATCATATATTGTTTTTATATCTCCATTTCCAATTATAGGAATACTTACTTTTTCTTTTATTTCTTTAATAATATTCCAATCTGCATTGCCTGAATAATACTCTGCTCTTGTTCTACCATGTACTGTTATTGCTTGAGCTCCTGCTTTTTCTATTGCCTGTGCTACTTCTATTCCATTAATATGTTCACTATCCCAGCCTTTTCTAATCTTAACTGTTACTGGCATTTGTGAGTTTTCTACAGCAGTCTTAGTTATGCTATATACTTTATCTAAATTTAAAAGTAATTTACTCCCATCTCCATTTTTTACTATTTTAGGAGCCGGACACCCCATATTAATATCTATGATGTCTCCAATTTTTTCTTCATTTATATATTTTGTTGCAAATTCAATAGATTCTTCATCACTTCCAAAAATTTGCACAGCAACTGGTCTTTTTTCCCCTTCCATATTAAAAAGCTTTTTTGTTTTTTCATCACCATAAAATAATGCTTTGCTACTAATCATTTCTGTATAAACAAGACCTGGATTAAATTTTTCACAAATAATACGAAAAGACCTATCTGTAAGTCCAGCCATAGGTCCTAAAAAAATATTGTTTTCTAATTCTAAATCTCCAATTTTTAATTTTTTTATTTTGTTTTTGCCCAAAATTCTCCGTCCTTCTTTTCCAACAAATATTGCTTTTTGTCTTCTTCCACTTATATTTAAAAGCATTGCTATCATAATAAAATTGCTCAAAAGCGAACTTCCTCCATAACTAACAAATGGAAGTGGAACTCCTGTTATTGGCAGTAATCCCATAGTCATTCCAATGTTTTCTATCATGTGAAAGAAAAGTATTCCTGAAATTCCTGCCGCAATTAATGCACCTAAATCATCTTTTGCAGTTTTAGCAACATACAGTGATTTTGTAACTAACACAACATAAAGTATTATTACAGATCCTGCAACTATAAATCCCATTTCTTCACCTATAACAGAAAATATAAAGTCTGTAGATTTAGGATACAAGAAACCCAGTTGTGTTTGATTACCTTTTAATAATCCCATTCCTAAAAGTTCTCCTGCCCCTATTGCAATCTTTGATTGTGTTAGGTTATACCCAGAACCTCTAGGATCTAAATCAGGATTTAAAAATACATCTATTCTCTTTTTTGCATGGTCTGGCAAAACAAATTTATATAAAAGCGGAATTGCTATAGCAATTAGTATAGCTGATATTATAATATATCTTTTATCTATACCACCAACAAATAACATAAACAAAAATGCTATTAAAAATGCTGCTGCAGTTCCATAGTCTGGTTGCTTAACTATCAACGCTAATGGAATTGCTATTATTAGAAAAAGTATAATTAACCTTGTTGGTCTACTTATTTCTTTTTCACCTTTTTTCTTCATTCTAGACATTATAAATGCTAAAAAAATTACTATAATTATTTTGGCAAATTCAGATGGCTGTATTGAAAATGTTTTAAAGTTATACCAACTTGTTGCACCAGATATTGGTGCAGTAAACAGTACTCCTATTAAGCTTAATATAATTAAAACATATAGTATAGGAGATATTTTAGCAATTGTATCATAATCTATGAGTGTAAATATCAATAAAAATGGAATACTTATACCTGTCCACATTAATTGCTTTCTAAATTCTTCTTGATTTGTACTTTCAGTTGCTGAATAAATTGCAAATAATCCTATTATTACTAATAGGATTGTGCATATTAATATCCACCATTCAAGATTTTTTGTAATTTTTTTCTTCATAGTTTATCCTTTATATTATGACCTACATAGGTTTATTTTCTATTTTTCTTTTGATTTTTATTCTTTTTACTTTTATTTATTGTATTTACTTTATTATTCATTACTTTTTCTGTGTTATCATTCTTTTTGTTTTCTGTATTGTTTACCGTATCTTCATTATCATTTTTATTGTTTAAATTTTCTTTATTTTCGTTATCACTTTTATTATTTACATTTTCTTTGTTTTCATTATCAACTTTATTATTTACATTCTCTTTATTTTCATTATCACTTTTATTATTCACATTTTCTTTATTTTCGTTATTACTTTTATTATTTTCATTTTCTTTATTTTTATCATCATTTTTATTATTTGCATTTTTTTCATTATCATTAGGTTTTTTGTTCTCTTTGTCATTTTTATTTTTTGAATCTTCTTTTTTGTTTGCATTTTCACTATTTTCTTCTTTATTATCTTTTTTATTCTTTTCTAGTTTTTCTAAATTCATTTTATTCGATAATTTTCTAGTTTCACTCTTAATTCCTGCAATTGGAATATTTGCATAAAGTGCTGGTGCTCCAGTTGTACCATCACTATTTTGCTTATTTGTTAACTTTACATCTATCTCGTCTTCATTAACATCTATGTATTTTTTTATTACATCAATTATTTCTTGTTTCATCATATCAAGAAAATCCGCTGAAACATTTGCTCTATCTTGCAAAAGAACTAAATGTAATCTTTCTTTTGCTTCATTTTTATTTATACTTTCTAGTTGCTTATTTGAAATTTTCTTTAAAAATCTTGTAATGCTCTCAAACATCTCTCAATACCTCCGATTTAAGATCTATTCTTATTTTCTCTTTTTTCTTTTTAATCTTTTTAAAAATCCTTCTTTTTTTCTACCTGGAATAGTTACTTCTATATTTTCACCTAAAATTCTTCTTGCAATTTCTATATATGCTTTTCCAGACGGAGCCTTTTTATTTGATACCGCAGGCTCACCTTTATTGGTTTGAGTTATTATATTTTCATCTTCTGGTACAACACCTATTAAGTCTATTGATAATAAGTCTAAAATATCTTCTACATCCATCATTTCGCCTTTTTTTACCATTTCTGGTCTTAATCTATTTATTATCAATTCTGGATTTTTTATTTCTGATGCTTCTAACAAACCTATTATTCTATCTGCATCACGTATTGAGGATATTTCAGCATTTGTAACGACGATTGCTCTATTTGCTCCTGATATTGCATTTTTAAATCCTTGCTCTATACCTGCAGGGCAATCCACTAATATAAAATCAAATTCTTCTTTTAATCTTGATGTTAATTCTTTCATTTGTTCTTCATTTACTGATGTTTTATCCCTTGTCTGTGCCGCCGGTAATAAAAATAAATCTGTAAATCTTTTATCTTTGATTAGTGCTTGTCTAAGTTTACATTTTTCTTCAACTACATCAACAATGTCATACACTATTCTATTTTCTAGTCCCATAACAACGTCTAAGTTTCTTAATCCAATATCAGTATCAACTAAGACAACTTTTTTTCCTTTTAGTGCTAAGGCAGCTCCAAGATTAGCTGTAGTAGTAGTTTTACCGACACCACCTTTTCCTGATGTTATGACTATAACCTCTCCCATATTTTCCTCCTTGTAATTTATATGCAAA
Organism: uncultured Clostridia bacterium; assembly: GCA_947623725.1. Lineage (GTDB taxonomy): Bacteria > Bacillota > Clostridia > TANB77 > CAG-508 > CAG-793. The sequence continues at coordinate 4,749 of CANQHI010000005.1, forward strand.
TTACATATATATTATATTTTTTATTTAGCTAAAAGTCAATGTAAAAATACAAAATTATTACAAAAATATTACATATTTTTTACTTTTATTAATTAATTATTTTAACTTAAAATTATTTGAATATTTATTCATAAAAATGAACCCTCTTTATTAAACTTTTTTGTCTAATAATTTGGGTTTACTTCGTTATTAAACAAATTTTGTCTAACAATTTAGGTTCACTTCATTAATTGTTACTACTTTAATTATAATTATTTATTATGCTTCTTCGATTTGCCCGTTATTTTCTTCACTTGCACTTTCATCATTATTTTCATTAACTAATTCTAAACTTGCTATTGATACTTCATATGCAACTCTTTGTTCTACTGTTCCATCTTCATGCTTTTTCTCATAATTTCTAGATTGAACTCTACCTATTATTTTTACTTCTGTTCCAACTTCCATTTTTGAACAAAATCTTGCATTTCTACCCCATGCAATACATGGAATATAATCTGATTTATTATATGCTCTATTTACTGCAAGTAAAATATCTGCAATTTCTCTTCCGAAAGGGAGTTTGTCTGTAAATAGGAGTTTTACATATATATCCTATTAAAGTTACTTCATTTGATATAAAGTCTTTGCTTGCAACAACTTCTTCGTCTTGATTTTCTAAAAATTCAATGTCTTTTGCAAATACTGTTAAAATCAATCTATTTTTTTCTTTTTCATAACTATTGTATGATCTAAATTGACCTTTTACTTTTACTTTTTTATCAACTACTAATTCATCTTCTTTAAATAATCTTTCAGAAATTGTAATTGGTATAATATCTGCATTTCCACTAAGTCTTGGTACACTTAAATTAAATGTAAAAAATTTTTCTCCATATATTTCATGACTAAATACTTTTTCATCTGTTATTTTTCCTACTAATACTAAATTGTTATTCTCTAAATAATTTGTTTCCAATTTGTTTTCCTCCTTAAATTTTTGTTCTTGTGTATCTCTTTATTTTTATACGCTAATTATTATTATACAATAAAATTTTAATTTTGTCTACATAAAAAGTTGATTTTCTTCTTATTTTTGTAAAAATTTTGTAATATTTCTAAAATTTTCTATATTTTAATCAACTTTATTTTCATTATTATCCCTTGTATTAACAACATTTGAGCTTTCTGTCTTAACATAATTTTCTTGTGCATTTGGATTTAATCCAGAATCTGTATCTAATATTTGTGTATTTTGATTCATTTCAACTGAACTTTCTACACTATTCGATAAAATTGTATTTGCTGAAGTCTTTAAAATTTCGTCATTTTTTTTAGTTATGGCAAATGATAGCACAAAAAGTAATGCTACTGTACTTAATGAAATTAAATAAGATAATATCTTCTCTTTATTAAAAACCATAAACATAAAATTACCTCCAACTAATGTATTTATATTCATATTAATTGGAGAATATTACTTTGTATAAAATAATTCTATTTTAAATTATATTAAACCCATTTTTTTCATCATTTTCTTTCCTTGTTTTACCATTTTATTTGATCCCATTGAACATTCTGCATAGATCATAGCTGCTCCTGCTGTTATTACCATTCCAGTTATCATTCCTTTAACAAATTTCATAATTATTACCTCCTTAAATTTTTAATTTGCTTTTCATAGATTAACAACAAATGATTAATTATCATTCAGATATTTTCTTCTATTATTATGTGTGTTTTACATATTTTCTATACCAAAAAATTATTTCATAAATTGCAATTATTATTAAAAAAATTGCAAATGCTTTTCTTAAAAAACTTAAATTTATTTTATTTGCAATATTTGATCCACATATTGCACCTATTATTCCTGAGATTGCAAGTGGTATTGCTATTTTCCAATTTAATTTTTTATTCTTTATATTTATAATAGTAGCTATTATTGATGTTGGAATAAAAAATATTATGTTGCTAGATTGAGCAATTAATTGATTAACATTCATAAAACAAGTTAAAAATGTAATAAGTATAGTTCCTCCTCCCATTCCCATACCACTTACTATGCCTGATATTATTCCTATCAAAATTATTATCATTTATTAAATATTAGAATAGCTGAATAAATTAAAAAAATTATAAAAATTAATACTAAATATTTATCATTTATTTTTTTTAAAATATTTGCTCCAAGCCAGCCTCCTATTAAACCTCCTATTCCACTTAATACGCCTAATCTCAAATCTACATTTCCTGCTCTTTTATAAAAAATCATACCTGCTAACACCATTGGCAAAATACAAAAAATCGCAATTGCTCTTGCTTCTTTTTCTTCTGTATGAATTAAATAAACTAAGCCGTGGCACAGCTATTAAGCCTCCTCCTGAAGCAAATAAACCACTTAAAAATCCTGTACATATTCCTAGCAAAATGATTTTTATTTTTGTTCTTTTATCTAATTTTTGATCTTTTTTCATATTTTTATTTTTTTCATTTAGTTTATTTTTATACAATAAATTTGTTTTCATTTTTTATTGTTTTAAATATTTTTTAACATTAATAAAATTTTCAATTTCTATAGTAAAAAGTCGGCCTAAAACCGACTTAAAAACTTAATATAAATTATTAATTGCTTTCTAATAAAGCATGATACTCTGTTGATTTTTTGTAGTTTGCTTCAACTTCTTTTTCAGACAATCCTTTACTATATAGCCTTAATGCATAACAGTTTAATTTTGAATAATTCCATGCATAATTTTCGTATTCTTCATTAATCCTTCCAATTGTAAAACAATTAAAAGAATTTAAAAGTTCATTTGTGAAAATATCCCATTGTACTTTATTAAAATCTGCATCATACACTTTCTTACCATTTATGTAACATTTATAACTGTAAAATTCTCCACTTTTATTAAAACTTGATCCATCACTATAAACCCCATTTTCACTATTCTTATTTTGACTCTTTGAAGTGTCCAATGTAATCGTTATGTAACAAGGTTTATTAGGCTCAAATTCAGTTTCTGATAAACTATTAACTACATTCCACTGGTACGATTTATGACAATAGTCAGACAATTCTCTACACTGTTTATATCCACCATTAACAGACCATTCTATACCTGGATTACTTGCATTTCCATTATTATGAACAATCCCAAATCTAAACCATGACCACTCATTACTATCTTTAATTCCATAATAGAATAAACCATTACAATATCCATTAAACTTTTCATTATTAGAAATCCAATAATTATTTCCTAGGTTCCAACTTCCATAAAATTCAAATGTAAATCCTTGTTTTGACAATGCCTCTTTTTGTTCTTGTTTATCATATTGTATTGTAATATAATCATCAACTCCATCAAAATTAAATGATGTACTTGTTAATCCACTTTCATTTGTTCCTTCTTCACTAAAGTTATGTAATTCTACTCCTGTCCCTAATTGTTTCTCAATATCTTCTTTACTTTGTCCTGTTCCTTTATCTATTATTGATGAATCTATATTTATTATTAAATTATCTTTTACTGCTAGCATATCTCCTGCTGACCATGATTTATATTTTCCTTCTTCTAATTGAATTATTTCTCCTGTTTCATAATTTACTAGCCAATTATAATTTGCATTTCCATATCCACTTAATTCTGTTCCTTTTTCTACATAATACCAACCATTGTCATATTGTTTTCCAGTATTTTCTACTTTTACTATATGCCAATTATATGAATTTTCTATGTTTTTTTCTTTTAACTCATCTCCTAATCTTTCCGAGCTTACATTTTCTAAATATTTACCTAATTGTACCGAGATTACATTTTGTCCTAAATATTCTCTTTCACTCTCTAAATTATACTTTTCTACTGTTGTTTTTGCTCTTTTAAACAATCCATTTTGGCTTAAAGCTGTAGTTAAAGTTACTCCTGTTAATATTAAGAGTATTATTATCGTTATTACTAATGCTACCAAGGTGATTCCACATTCTTTATAATTTACTTTTCTCATTATTTTTTGCTTTCTTACTGATTCTTTTTTTATAAACTTTATTTTTTTATTCATCATAAAATCTCCTTTTATTATCAATACTTTACAAGTAATTTTATACACAAATTTTTTTATTAATTAAAAAGCTTAATAAAAAAACTATAAATCTTATAACTCAACTTTTTCAATGAGTTTATAAAATTTATAGTTTTTTATTTGTTATTAAATTGTAATAATTTTATTTTTCTAAAATCTTGTTAAAATATTATATTTATGATAAATTTTATTTATATTCATTTTTATTAAGCTTTTTAATTAATTATAATATATTTATTTATCTATTTTTATCAATTAATTATCTACTACTAGCTTAAAACTAACAACACCATCTGTTTCATTTTTTTCTAATCTATAACCACTTGATGTCAAATCAATAGAAACCATTGGTCGAAGTGAATTTTGTGCACCAACTTCATATCCGATGTGCAGTACATACATTCGCACCTGCAACTCGATATGCATCAGTAAAATAGAATACAGCTTGTAATCCAAAGTCACAATTATCATCATATAAATGAACATAACGCCCTGCCAAGTAATAACTAACACCAAAATAATCTAAACCATCCTCTTTTTTTAATAACAAATCATAATATTTAGGATTTATAAATTCACTTTGTCTATTAAGATAATCATGTCCATAGAATGATTCTCTAAATGTTAAATTACTATTTCCCGTTTCATTATTAGTTTTATATCCATTCTCTTGTTCCCACATCAGGCATTCTTTATCACTTCCATTCTCTGTACCATCAACCTCATTATATTCATACATCCATTTTGAATCATATTCTTCCCACATTTTAGGATATTTTAGACTTGTATATGTTGTTTTACTTCCTCCAAAATGCATCTTTCCTTCATCATTTTCAAACCAACCACTAGGATCATACTTATATTTTCTATAATCATAATTGCTTACCTTTTGTATATCACTTCTTCTTAAATTTGCTACACTTATTCCATTTTTCATTTTACCATTTTCATCATATTGTCCATAACATTGTCTACATATCTCATTTATTGCCCATACGCCATTATTATATCCTGTTGCTCCTCTTAATGTTAAGGTTTCATTTGTTGGTCTACTTGATATTAATCTTATTGTCTTTGTATATTTATTATAATCCCAGATTCTCCAATCCAAGTCTTCTGTTGTAAATTTTTGATCTCCATTTTCTTCTGCATTTACAATTGTATTACCATCATTATCTTGTTGTGAAGTTAATCCTGATGTTATACTTTTTATTATAAATGAACTGGTATCATTTTTTTCTATTGGTTCATATCCTTCTACATAACATCCTACATAGTCATTATAATCTATTGATATCTCATCTAACTCTTCTGCTATACTATCCAATGCTAATTGTTCTTGTTTTTCTGACTCTTGATATTCTTTTACTGCCTTTTTTGCCATTTTAAACAATCCATTTTGCCCTAATGCTGTAGTTAAAGTTACTCCTGCTAGAATCAATAATAATATTATTGTTATTACCAAAGCTACCAATGTAATACCTTTTTCTTTATAATTTACTTTTCTCATCCTTTGCACCTCTAACTTCATTAATTTTTTTATTAATCTAAAAACTTAATAAAAAAAATAATTAAACATTTATAGACCTTGTATTATAGATTCGAAGCTAGAATCCAGTTAAATTTTTTATAAAAATTTAACTAAAATTTTGGTCAATAAAGTTTAATTATTTTTTATTTTATACTTGTTTAAATATTTATGTTATGATAATATTCTTATATATAAAATTTTTATTAAGTTTTTAGATTAATAATTTTATGGTGCCGGATTAATTTTTATTTCTTTAGGCTTTATTTTTTTTACATTTTTAGATAATTCATATGTTTGATTCTCATTCCATCTCATAACTTTTATATTTTTATAAATATCAAGTACTTCTTGATACTTATCGCGTTCTTCTTCCCAAACTGAATCTGGAATTTTATCAAAAGCATCAAACATTTTTTCAGCTTCTGCTAAATATATCACTTGTTCTTGTGGAGACATTTTGTCATATTTTTTTGCAAATTCTGCAAGATTATCTAGACTAGCATTTGCTTTAATAAATGTAAAAAAATCTTTAACTTTAATGCCAGCCATTTGTATTTGCATAACAGCCATTACAATTAAAATAACTATGAAAATTAATAATAAAAATATTATTGCTAAAATAGTCATTTATCTTTTGTTACTCCTCACATTCAAAATTATACAAATTTATTATAGCATTAGATTAATTTAATAGCAAGTATTTTTTCTTTACTCATAAATGACAGAAAAGGCACCACCTATTAGTGATGCCTCTTCCTTTTTTATGCACTTTGAAAAAAATATTATACTTCATTTGCTTCTTCATAATACCTTACAATTGATGTCAAATATCCGTCGTATGTTCTTCCTTCTTCCTCCACACTATTATATATTTGGGTTGAATATAATATTCCTTCTTCTTCATCTATCCAACACTGCTTAACATGTTCATCTACAAATTGTATATCCGACATGTTATAATCTTTAAAAACGTATAACTCTCCCGGATCAGTTCTTTCTAAAGATGAATGATATTGTAAAAATAGTCCATCATGCACATCATCATATAATAGTAAAAGGTATGCTAAATCTGTTGGATCATAATTATAGCCTAAATCTTTTATTTTTTCTGGAATTAATTCATTTCCTTGTAAATCAATCCTTTCTCCTCTTAAATATTTCACTAACTTACAATTCTGTATTATATATGTCCCTTCGCCTGGAATATATTGATAATTTTTTGAATTTATATTATTTTCATTATTTGAAAAAAAATCCATATCACTTGGTAAATCCAAATTATCCTTGTTATAGTAATTTCCATCAATCAATATATATCCACATAATACTTCATCAGATGCTTCTAACTCAATAGTATGTTTTTTATATATAGTTTTCTTACCATCCCATTTGCCAGACATATACAGTTCTTTTACTTCATCGTAAATTTCTTTAAAAGGAGTTTTTACTCCGCTACTTTCTCCATCTACAAATATCACTCCTTTACTACATGTTATTTTATTCAGACCGATATGTTTAACAACATCATGTTCGTCACCTTCTGACACATTTTCAAAATATGCAGAAGCTTCTTGTGCAATGGAGACAATATCTTTTTCATTTTCAGTCTCGGATTCGCTTTGTGAAGTGCAGGCTGTTAAAATACAAGCCAAGATAATAAAACTTAGAAGTAATCTCTTTTTCATTTTGTTGCTCTCCTTTTTTGTATTTATTTTTTCAATGTGCATTTTTAGATACTATCCTTAACATATCAAGAATAGCCTCTAATTTAATGTTTCAAAAAACACTATAATATATTATACTAAAAATTTACTTGTTAGTCAAATATTATGTTAATCTAATATTTTTTCTAAAAATTAAATATTTTCGAAAAATAATGAGCTAAAAATATAATTTTTAACTCATCATTTTTATTATTTTACAACTATTTCTTCTTCACTTGCTGTGATTTTTGCTTTACCTTTTATCTTTTGATCAAGCATTGCTTCAGCAATCTTATCTTCAACCATAGTTTGAATTGCCCTCTTTAATGGTCTTGCACCATAAGAATCATCAGTTCCTTTTTTAGCAATTAAGTCTTTAGCTTTTTCATCAACTTCTAATTCTATATCTTGATTTTTTAGAAGCTTCTTAACATTTTCAATTAACAAGTCTACTATTTTTCTTATTTGCTCATCACTTAATTTATGGAATACTATTGTTTCATCAATACGATTTAAAAATTCTGGTTTAAATTCTTTCTTCAATTCTGCCATAACATCTTTTTTAGTATTCTCATATTCTCTATTTCTGTCTGCTTCATCATTATTGCTTGTAAATCCTAGAGTTTTCTTTTCTGTAATTAATCTTGCTCCAACATTTGATGTCATTATTACTACTGTATTCTTGAAGCTCACAGTTCTTCCTTGATTGTCCGTTAATCTTCCATCATCTAATAATTGCAAAAGCATATTCATAACATCAGGGTGAGCTTTTTCAATTTCATCAAATAATATTACAGAATATGGTTTTCTTCTAACTTTTTCTGTTAATTGTCCTGCTTCATCATATCCAACATATCCTGGAGGAGCACCAATAAGTTTTGCTGTAGAATGAGATTCCATATATTCAGACATATCAATTCTAATCATTGCATCTTCAGTTCCAAATAGACTCTCTGCTAATGCTTTTGAAAGTTCTGTTTTTCCTACACCTGTTGGTCCTAAGAATAAGAACGAACCAATTGGTTTATTTGGATCTTTTAATCCCATTCTGCTTCTTTTAATTGCTTTTGCAACTGCCGAAACAGCTTCATCTTGTCCTATTACTCTCTTATGTAGATTTTCTTCTAAGTTCTTTAATTTTTCGTTTTCATTTTCTGAAACTTTTGTTACTGGAATTCCTGTCCATGATGCAACTACTTCTGCTATATCATCATATTTTAAATATAAGACTTCTTTTGAATTTTTGTCTTCCCACTCTTTTTTAGCTTTTTCATATTCTTTTTTCAATTTCTTTTGTTCATCACGAAGTTTTGCTGCCTTTTCAAAATCTTGTACTCTAATTGCATCTTCTTTTGATTTATCTAATTTTTCTACTTCATCTTTATATTTTTTAAGTTCATCTGGCTCTGTATAATTTCTCATTTTTACTTTAGATGCAGCTTCATCCATTAAATCAACTGCTTTATCTGGTAAAAATCTATCATTAATATATCTTGATGAAAGTTCGACTGATGCTTTAATTGCTTCATCTGTAATTTTTACATTATGATGAGCTTCATATTTATCTCTTAAACCATTTAAAATTTTGATTGTATCTTCTTCTGATGGTTCATCAACTGTAACTTTGCTAAATCTTCTCTCTAATGCTGCATCTTTTTCAATGTATTTCATATATTCTTTTAAAGTTGTTGCACCAATTAATTGAATTTCTCCCCTTGCTAAAAGTGGTTTTAAAATATTTGCAGCATCAACTGCCCCTTCTGCAGAACCTGCCCCAACTATTGTATGAATCTCGTCTATAAATAAAATTACATCTTTTGCTTTTTGTACTTCTTTTAATGCTTTCTTTATTCTTTCTTCAAAATCTCCTCTATATTTTGCACCTGCTACCATACTTGATATATCAATGCTTACAACTCTTTTACCTTTTAATAATTCTGGTACATCATTTGCAACTATTCTCTCAGCTAAACCTTCAACAACTGCTGTTTTTCCAACTCCTGGTTCACCAAGTAAACAAGGATTATTTTTTGTTCTTCTAGATAAAATTTGTATAACTCTTTGAATCTCATCTAATCTTCCTATAACTGGATCAAGCTTTCCTTCTTCTGCTTGTTTAGTTAAATCTGTTCCATATTGATTTAATGTTGGAGTAGAATTAAAACTACTACGAGTTTCAACTTTAGTTGTTTGATTCTTATGCTCTTCCTCTTCATTCATTATTTTAATAATGTCATTGTAAAGTTCTTGAGGATTAGCATTTAACTCTAATAAAATTCTAGCTGCAACACTATCCCCTTCTCTTAAAATTCCAACTAAAATGTGTTCTGTTCCGATATATTCACTTCCAATTCGTCTTGCTTCTATAAAGGCATTTTCAATTACCTTTTTACTTCTTGGAGTAAATCCAATTTCTTCTGGATCAACTGCTTGTTCTCCAACTCCTAAAATACCTTCAATTTCTTCTTTTATTTTATCAGAAGTTATATTTTGATTTTCTAAAACTTTGCTTGCAATTCCTGTACCTTCTTCTGCAAGTCCATACAAAATATGTTCTGACCCAATATAATCATGACCAAATTCTATAGACAAATCTTGTGCTAATTCAAGGGCTTTCTCTGCTCTTGCGGTAAATTTATAATACATAATTATCATTCCTTTCTTTATATAATTCATTAATTAAAAGATAAATATAGTTATTTTTTCATGCCTTGTTGTCGCTGAAAAGTGATAAATCACTTTTCGCTCCATTCGCGGGCTTCGCCCTTGAGCGCTACGCGGCTATTCAAAAATAACTATATTTATCTTTTTAATAGCCACAAATTATAACAATTATTTTCCATTTATAATATCTTGTACAATTTTTGCTCTTTCAATATATTGCTCATATATAGAAAGTTCCTTACCCACTCTTAATTGCAAATTAGCAGGCTTCGTTTGCAAAATTAATTTACTTATTTTAGTATCATCTAGTTCTTTTATTATTCCTAAATCAGTTCCTAATTTTACACTTGAAAGTAATTCTCGTGCTTCTTCCTCTGACAGTTTTCTAGCATTTGAAAGCACCCCAAAGTCTCTATAAATTTTATCTTCTAAATCAATTCCTTTTTTAGCTAAATATTTTCTTGCTGTTCTTTCCTGTTCTATTACTTTTTGCGAAATTAATTTTACATTTTTGGTTATTTCTTTTTCTGTTACACCTAAAGTTTGGTTATTTGATATTTGATATAAGTCACCTTCGGGTTTTGAGCCTTCTCCATACATTCCTCTAATGCTCATTCCTAAGTTATTTACAGCATTTAATACTTTTCTAATATTTTCTGTTAAAGATAAAGCAGTAAGATGTGCTAAAACTGATACTTTTAATCCAGTTCCAACATTAGTAGGACAAGCTGTTAAATAACCATATTTTTTGCTAAAACTATATGGAACTAATTCTTCTAGTTTTTGGTCTATCTCTATTGCTAAATTCATTAAGTTTTCAAGTTCCATTCCTGAACTAAATACTTGTAGCTTAATGTGGTCTTCTTCATTAACTTCTATACAAATATTTTCTTCTTCATTAATTATTATTGCTGCATATTTATTTCTACTTTTTGAAAACTCTGGGCTTATGATGTGCTTTTCAACTAAGGCTTGTTTATTTATATTATCTAAATCATTTAAACTTATAAATTTTAAACCATAACCTATACTTGGTGTTACATCTTTTAATTTATTATATACTGTTTTCAGTTGCTCTTCATTACATTTTTGCACATAAGGAAGTCCTTCTATATTTCTTGATAATCTTACTCTTGAGCTTATTATTACATCAGAATCTTTTCCATTTTGTAAATACCAATTCATTACTTATTCATCTCCTTTATTTCATCTCTTATTTTAGCTGCATCTTCATATCTTTCTTCTTTTATAGCTTTCTCTAATTCTTTTTCTAATCTTTCTTTTTTGTTTTCATTTTGGTCTTGTTTATTTGAATCTTCTTTCTTATTTTCTTCTACTTTTATTTTTTCTGCTTTTCCATTTGGCCCTCTACCTATATGTTTTGCTGTACCATGTAAATTTTTAAGTAATGAATCTATTGGACTTGAAAATACATCATAACAATCGCTACATCCAAACATTCCTGTATCTATGAAATCATTATATGTCATTCCACAAGTTTTGCACTTTAGTTCATTTGTTTGTAACATTGGCAAAAACTCTGTTTCTGCATAATCATTAAAGAAATCTCCTAAAAAGCTATTGAAACTTATAGGCATTTCTAAGTTTTCCATTCCTAATTTTTTTGCACAACTACTACAAAGTGCAATTTCCTTTTTTACTCCATTTATAATCTGAGTATATCTAATATTGGCTTCATTTTTTCCACAATTTTGACACAACATTTTTTGTTCCTCCTTAAAAAATTTATAATTTTAAGCTTGCATAATATTTAATTTATATTTATTGTCTGTTATTGTCCAAAATAACTATTTTTTATACTAAATTGATTAGCATATTTTTAAATATTTTTGCTCTTAGCTCATCTTTATTATCTTTTACTGAGCTAAGTACTTTATCATTAGTTGCTCCTTTAATTAACTTTGCTATTTTTTCATCTATGATGTTATAGTCAAGAAAGTTATTTACAAAAATGTCAACTTCTTTTGCACTCACTCTATCTCCTATACTTGTTATAATATGCATTAAATAGTCACTGTGAGTAAGATTTACTTTTTTTATTTTAATGTAACCTCCACCTCCTCTTTGGCTTTCTACATAATAACCATGTATTGGTGTAAATCTTGTTGATATTACATAGTTTATTTGAGATGGCACACAATTAAAATGTTCTGCTAAATCATTTCTTTGTATTACTGCTTGATTATCTTCATCTAACATATCTTTTATAAATTCTTCTATTATGTCTGATATTCTCATATATTTTTCTTTGATATATTCGATATTAAATGGTTTTAGGTATTTAATATTGAAATAATCATTCTCTCCTTTCTTGACTTTGACTTTCTTTGACTTTTATTATTATACTACCTAAATTTTTAAAATGCAATACTTTTTACAAAAAAATCTTGATAATTTTATAATTATTCTATATAATGTGTTTGTAAAATCTTTTAAATTTGAAAGGAGTGTTTTTATGAATTTAAACATAACAGGAAAAGATTTCGATTTGACTGATTCAATTAGAAATTATATTGAAGATAAAGTTAGTAAAATATCAAAATATATAGGAGATGAATTTGACGCAACAGCTACACTCAAAATAGAAGGAAATGAACAAGTTGCTGAAATTAGAGTAACTTATGATGGTGAAGTTATAAAAGCTGTCACAGCAAGTAAGGACTTATACTCTTCTGTTGATAAGGATATTGATATATTAGAAGGACAAATTAGAAAAATAAAAACAAAAAAAGATAGACAAAACATGACAGATACTATTAGATTCCAAGCTTCACAATCTGAAAATGATAATTTAGATTTAGATGGAGAAATAATTAAAACAATATATTATAGCATCAAGCCTCTTACTCCAGAAGATGCTAAACTAATACTTGAAGAAGATGTTAAAAATAAATTTTTACCTTTTATCAATGTAGATACAAATAAGGTAAATGTTATATATAAATTAAAAGACGGCAAAAACTTTGGTATGCTTGAACCAGAAGCCTAAGTAAAAATATACAAAAGAGAGATTTTTAACATTTTATCTCTCTTTTTATATGCAAAAAAATATATATGTCTTGTGTGTGACGGAAGAAAGGAATTAAACATTTATGAAATACGATGTAATTGTTATAGGAATGGGCCCTAGTTCAGTTTTCTTAGCTTATGAACTTACAAAACTTAACAAAGCTAAAAATATTTTATTAATCGAAGAAGGAAAAGAAGTTGAAAATCGTTCTTGCCCAATTGAAAAAGCTGGTAAATGTGTAAAATGTAAACCTTTTTGCAATATTACAAGTGGATTTTCAGGAGCTGGTGCATTTTCTGATGGAAAACTCTCTTTATATAATCCTGAAGATGATGATATTTATATTGGTGGTGAACTACATAAATACATTGGCGTTCAAGAAACTAAAGATTTAATCGACTATACTGATAAAATTTATCTTGATTTTGGTGCTGATAAAAAATTAGAAGGTACCGAATTTAAAGATGAAATTAAAAAATATTATGATAAAGCTAAAAAGAATGGAATTAACTTAATTAGCATTCCTATAAGACATTTAGGTACAGAAAAAAGTCATGAGCTTTATGGTAGAATAGAAAAACATCTTGTAGACAATAATGTAAATATGAGATTCAATTGCATTGTTGATGATGTAATTATCGAAAACGACAAAATAAAAGGTGTAAAAGTTAAAGATTCTAATTTAGTAAATGATGAAAATGCTCCATTAGAAGAAATTTATGCAGATAATGTTGTTATTGCTGTTGGAAGAAAAGGAGCAAATTGGCTTACAGATTTATGCTCAAAACATAATATAAAAACAGAAGCCGGAATTGTTGATATTGGAATAAGATATGAACTTCCTGATGAAATTATGAAGGACATAAATAAATATATGTATGAAGGAAAATTCATTGGTCATCCCTACCCTTTCGGTGATAAAGTTAGAACATTTTGTCAAAATCCTAGTGGCTTTGTTGCTCCAGAAGTTTATGATAACAATTTAACTCTAGTTAATGGACATTCGTATAAGGATAGAAAAAGCACTAATACCAATTTAGCAATCTTAGTTTCTCACCATTTTAACTATCCTTTCAATAAGCCTATTGAATATGGTAGAAATGTGGCTAAAAATCTAAATGAATTAGGAAACGGAAATGTTGTTGTTCAAAGACTTGGAGATATTTATCGTGGAAAACGTACTTGGCAAGAAGAATTTGAAAATAATGAAGTCGTTCCTACACTAAAATCAGCTGTAGCTGGTGATATTACTTTTGCTCTAGGTTATAGAACAATGACGGATATATTAGAATTTATTAAACAAATGGATAAAGTTGTTGAAGGTTTTGCTAATCCATCAAATTTGTTATATGGTCCAGAAATTAAATTTTATAGTAATAAAGTTATTATTGATAAAAATCTTGAAACTAATATTAAAGGATTGTATTCTATTGGAGATGGTGGAGGTCTTACTCGTGGACTTATGATGGCATCGTGCTCTGGAGTTTATCTTGCAAGAATACTTGCTGAAAAAATATAAATCATTTTAATAAAATTTTACAAAAAATATGTGCATCTTAAAATGCACATATTTTTTATAAGTATTAAAACTAATTATTCTGCTTTTTTTGTTGTCTTTTTTGCTGTTGTTGCTTTTGTAGCAGATTTTTTTGTTTCAGTTTTTTCTTTCTTTTCCTCTACTACTTCTGGCTTTTTAGTTTCAGCTTCTTTTACAACTGTTTTCTTAGCTGGAGCTTTTTTTGCCTTTTCTGTTTTTACTGCTAACTTCTTATCTAAATTAGATTTTTTTCTTGAAGCTGCATTTTTAGAAATAACTCCTTTTGATGCTGCTTGATCTATTTTCTTTTTAGCAGCTCTTAACAATTCTTCAGCATTTTTATCACCTTTAGCATTTGCTGATTCATATTTTTTAACAGCTGTCTTATATTCTGATTTAACCATATTGTTATTTAATGTTTTCTTTTCTGCGATTTTTACTCTCTTTATAGCTGATTTAATGTTTGGCATTTTTGCACCTCCTCCTAGTGTGTTAATTTATAACATAAACTATTATACCACTATTTTTTCAGTTGTGCAAGATTTTTACTAGTTATTTTTAGATTATTTGTTAAAAATTTATAATTTATTTTTAAAACTGCCAATGTTTTAGACAAAAAACAAGGAATTACCTTTAGAGCAATCCCTTGTTTCATAATTAAATAATATTCTTACGTTTATATTTTCTTAATAAATTTTGTTAAGTTTATTCAAAAACTATTTCATTTCAGATTCAGCTTTTTGAATTAATTTCTTAACCATATTTCCACCTATTCTTCCAGCATCTCTTGAAGATAAATCACCATTGTATCCATCTTTTAAAGAAACACCAACTTCATTAGCTACTTCATATTTAAACTTATTTAATGCATCTGTAGCTTCTGGAACTGCTTTGTAATTGCTGTTTGAGTTTGCCATGTCATTCACCTCCTGAATTTCTATTAAAAAAGTTTAAAAATTAATTTAAATAAAATAAATCAATTTTTAATTTTCTTTTTCAATATATATGATGCACATAATTTATAATTTTAATCTGGAAATTTCTAGGATTTTTTATTTTACAATTTTTTACATTTTTTATTTTAAATTATTATAAATTTTATAATATTATTAATAACTTGTCCAATAATAATATAAAATATTATTATCTATATCATAAACTCCTATTTCCCATCCGGTTGCTTCTTCATCTGTAAAATGATGTTTTTTATATTCATCACTTGTTCTGCACACTTTTTCATAGTGATAATATCCATTTTCTATTGAAAGTACTTCTTCATTGTATTCAAAATCATCTAATTTTTCATCTTCTAGTCTATTCTTGTTCCACTTTGGACTTTGTTCTAATGTTTTTATTACTTCTTTTCCTTGTTCATCTGTAAATTGATATGTATAATAATCTAAACCATCACCCTGAGGACCACCTCTTACACTATATATTTCTCTTGTTTTATAATTATTTGTTTTTATACCTAAAATCTCACTATAATTTTTATGATGATTAAAAGGACCATTTTCAAAATAATATAGTTTTGCATTTTTTAAATCAAATATGGCATATCCCTTCTCATAATAATATAAATCTTCTCTATCTATTTCTACTACATAATCATCTCTAATTTCATAAAACTCCTTCATTATATATTCATAATATTTATTTTTACTCCATATATCACTATTTTCTAATTGTTTTCTAAAAGTATCCATACTATCACTATAATAGTTTTTTATTTTATATACCTTATATTTTCCAAACCTGTCAAAACCATATTTCGTACAATATTCTATATTAATATCTTCTATTTGTAATCCCAAGTTTTTATAATCTGTGTCACCTTTTATTTTATAAAAAAATATAGATAAATGAGAAATAATTATAACAATTATAATTATTAATAATATATATATAATTATCTTTTTATTTTTCATATTTTCTCCTTGTTTAATAAAAGTTATTATTTTATTACAAAATTATTCTTTTGTACTTTTATTGTAACTTTATATGACTTTATAACTCCATATTTACTAGAAACAACTCCAAAATTGTTTAGTATGCTTGAAAATATACTAATTAGTAATGATTTATTAGATGTTACATATTCTTTTAAATCTGTAAAATCTGTAAAATCATAAGTATCTTCAATTACCATATTTACTTTCCAAGTATTATCTAAGTTTTTTTCAATTTCTATACTTGTTGGAGAACCATGTATAGCAAATAATAAATCTTTATTATTAAATTCAATTATACAATCTTCATTATTTTCACTATTATCCTTAAATTTATCTTTTTCACTACAATATTTTTTTATAAGTTCTTTTATTTTATTATCAAATTCTTCACTTTCTAGTATATCTTCAATAACTTCTTTATCATTAATCAATAAATCTTGTGGTTGCTTTCCAAATAAAGATAATGAATGCGATAATAATTTAGCTGAAAGTTTCATATTTGCTAATAATCCTCCAACAACCACAACTTGCCAAAATGTATATTGCATTGCATAAAAAACGGTATAAGCAATAGGAGAGTTTTTCTTAGTTAAATCAAATATAAAACTCATACTTTTTATAAAGTTCTCTGCTACATCTTTATCTACTTCTTCCCAATTAGTTTTTTTAGCTTCTTTTAATAATTCATTAAATTTTTGTGTATAATTAAACAATTTGTATATTTCATTTAGTGAAAACGACATCGTCTCTATTATATTTTTTGAAAAAGTTTTGATATTTTTTATATCATTAGAAACTTTTTCTTTTACATCATTTAAAGCTTCATAGTTCATCATGTTTAGATACGTTAATGCAATATATTTTTGAGCTAAAACATATTTTTTCTTTTTACTAAGAAAAAACTTATGATTTTTCCATGCTATTCTAGTACATAAATACAATTCTTTATTCCATATTATTCTAGGTGATTTAGCAAATCCCAATAATTCATATAAATTATCTAGGCATCCTCTTCCAAACATTTCATATTTATAATTATATGGTCTATTACATAATAAACATCTTTTTTCTTCCATTTTTAATACTCATTTCTTACCATTTATTTTTGTTTATTCATTATATTTGATATTTGTTCTTTTAACTCATTTATATAGTTTAATATCTTTGTTAATATTATATTATCTTTACTTTTCATATACTATTACTCCTGTTCTTTCTATTTCCTTTTCAATTTTAGAATTTTTATTTATTTCTATTTTCTCTATTACATCAACTTCTTTATTTAATTTTTCTTGTATCTTTCCAACTATTGCATAAAATTTTAATCCTTTAACTTTTCCTTTACTATCTAATAGTATATCTATGTCACTATTTTGATTTGGATTTTTCTTCGCATATGATCCAAATAATATCGCTTTTTCAACTTCTGTATTACTAAGTATTTCATATAATATTGCTTTTATTTCATCAATTGAATATATTTTTGTTGTCATTTTTTTCACACACCTTTCTTTTTATTATTATATCATATTTTATAATATAATTTCTTTTTATAAAGTTCTGATACACTTTTATTTACTTATTTTCAATTATTTTTTATCTCTTTTCTTATCTTACTATTTTTTAATTTATTACACTAGAAATAGGTATAATATAATTCTTTTCATCTATTTTCATTAGTTTATCATATAAACAAATAATTCCACCATTTCCTATTTTCATATTTGTTTTTTCAAGATGTTTAAAACTTTTTATCATATCTTTTCTAGGATTTGCTGTTTTCTTTATTACTAATGGGTATAATGTGTTATTCTTAAAAATAATTAAATCGATTTCTTCCGTTTCTTTATTTCTAAAATGTGATATTTCTAAATTTATTCCTTTATTTTCATATGACTTTATAAGTTCTGAAATTACATACGATTCAAAAAAATTGTCTGATAAATCACTCAATTGTAATGTTCTTGCACTTTCCCAATTTGCTAGATAACAAGCTAATCCTAAATCCATAAATATTATTTTAGGCATATGAGTAAGTCTTTTTATTTTATTTGATGAATATGGTTCTAATAAATATACAAGTCCTGTACTTACTAATATTGAAAACCAATCTTTAATTGTATTTACTGAAACTCCTACATCATTTGCAATATCTGAATAATTTAAATTTGTACCTGTTCTTATTGCAACAGCCCTCATAAATTTTTTAAATGCCTCTACATTGCCTATTTTTTTTATATCTTTTTCTATATATTTGTCAATATATGAATAATAAAAGTCATTTCTATCCATATTTTCTATATCATATAATTCTGGCATTCCTCCATTGAAAATTCGTTCAAATATTTCATTTACATCTATATATTTATTCTGTTTCAGATTATCTGGATCAAAAATTTCTTTTCTTGTATTTCTCATAATTTCGCTATATGTAAAACTATTCATTTTAACTATACCAGCTCTATTTGCAAGTGATTCTGTAACATTTTTCATAAGATCAAATAATTGAGAACCAGACAACCAATATTGTCCTCTTGTCTTATCCTTATCAACTTTCATTTTTATATATGGAAGTAGCTCTGGAGCATATTGTACTTCATCAATAAAAAGTGGTGCAGGATATGAATCTAAAAATATTTTTGGATTTTCTTTTGCTTCTCTTCTTAAGATTTCATCTTCTAATGAAATTTTAGTCATATTTTCTGGTATTACACTTTCAAGCAAAGTTGTTTTTCCAACTTTTCTTGGTCCTGTTACCACTAATACTTTGAATGTATCATTAATTTTTTTTATTCGTTCTTTTACCTCTCTTTCATACATTTTTTTATTCCCCCAAATAACATATATTTATATTTTATATTTTCGTTGCAAAAAAGTCAATATTATTATTGCAAAAAAGTCAATATGTTTGCTTAAAAAAAGTCAAATATTATATTTCATATTAGACATTTATTTCATTACAAAAAAAAATTTAAACTACTATACTTTTTAATTTATAGCAATTTAAATTTTTCCATATATAAATTATATTTTAAGCTAAAATTTTTGCTTCAATATTTCTAATTTTATATTTTCCATTTTCTTCAATAAAATCATATAAGCTTTTATCTAAGCTGTCACTGTTTTGTTTTAAATCAGTTGTATAATAAAAATTAATTTTGTCTATTTTTACGCCATTTGTAACTAAAGCTTTAAAAGTTTCTGCCATGTGTCTTTCATCTTCACATATAAAAACAAGTTGTGGTATCGAAATGAAATCTGAATCTCCAGGATTAAAATTATCATAAAAATCTTTCCATAAATTCATTCTTTCGACTAATCTTTTTTCCCAATTTTCATTTCTTCTAACTACTTCATATACAAAACTTATTTTTCTATTATTTGCAACTAAATCAATACTTAATGTAGGTTTAAACTGTTTACTAAGAGTTTTTGCTTGAATTACTGGTTTTAGTTTATAATCTGAAAAAGTTTTTACTTTTCTCATATATGCAATAACTAATTGATTTCCAGCAAGTTTTTTCTTTATCATTTCAACAGGTTTTGCATTATCACTTGGTTGCCATTTGCATTCTACCTCTCTTGATGTAAGCAAATATTTTCCCATCTTCTCCATGCAGTAAACTCTATATATTCCACTTCCTTCTGGTGATGTAAAATAATATCTTGTAAGTATTTTGCTTCTAATTAATTGGTCTAATTTATTGTTTAATTTATCTTGAGTTTTTATATCTGCTTTTTGAAGTTGTAATAATTGAAACATTTGTCTTGATGTTAAAAATTCAAATTTATTTATTAATTCTAAAATTTGAAAATGTATTTCATTTATATGTCCTACATTTATCTTCTGTATAATCTGATTCATTGAGACATAACCGTCTTTTCCATCAAATACTTTTATCTCCCCTTCTCTCATTCTAAAAGGTGAGACTGTTGTTTTAATTTCATTATCTGCTAACATTTTTTCCTCCTACAAAAAATTATTTATAGTTTTAGTACTATTTTTTAATTACATCAATTAATTTAATTAAAAATAGTATACTCACATTTTTATTATATCACTTATGTCAACAAGATACAATACTTATATTTATTTTAATTTTCTGATACAATACTTAGTTTTATTTTCTTTTTCTCAGGAATGATTTTTTTTACTTTTACATTTACATTTTGACCATATTTTATATCACTATTATATTCACACAATCCAACTAAATTAGGCTTAAGTTCAATAAAAATTCCATCTTTATTTTTTGTATATTCTTTTGCTATTCCTTGAACAATGCTTCCTTCTTTTATATCTTTAATATTTTCTTCCCAACTGCCAAGCATATCTTTATATGATAAATAAAATTTTTTATTTTCTTTATCTATTTCTTTTATTTTTACTTTTATTTTTTGGCCTATTTTCAATTTTTCTTCTGGTGATTTCATTCTTGATACTGAAATATCATTGATATAAAGTAGACCTGTTGAACCTCCACCTATTTCAACAAAGGCTCCATAAGGTTTTATATTCCTTACAATTCCATTAACTACATCTCCTTCTGATAATTCATTTATCACCCAAAAAAGACTTTCATCTTTTACTTTTTTTCTTGATAAATTACATATCTTCTGAGCTTCATTAACTTTATCTACTTTAAACTGAATATAATTATTTCCTTTTAAAATTTCGCCTAATTCATCACTTGGAACTATTCCCTTTATGCTATTTCCTAAATCAATATAGGCATTATGCTTTCTATCAATATTAGTTATCTTTCCACTTAACGTAATGTTGTTATCTGAAGCATTTTTTAAATCTTTAATAGAATATTTAATTTCTTCTTGATTCCAGCCTTCTGGAATAAATCTTTGGTATATCATATTTTCTTCCTTCGTTTTTATAATTATATATTTAATTAGAAGTTATCAAAATTTCTAGTAGCTTCTAAGAAGTTTATCCTAAAAAACTATATCCCCAATCACTTTTAAAATTGTGAACTAATCTCAAAATATCTTCATACATGTTCTGATTATTTTTTCCATATGGATATTCTTTTTTTAGTTCATCCTCATTAGATATTATCCTATCTTTTAAATCATGATATACATTTTTTTCAATTACAAATGGTGATTTTTTCATCATTTCATGATCGATTTGAAAATATAGTATATTAACTGCACTCCAAATGTCAAAAGCAGATCCATTTATTGCCTTTATAATTGCATTTTGATATTCATTTAAAATATTTACATCTTTATTTTCTTCATATAATGCATAAATTCCATGTGGTATAATTCTTGTCCAATCTGTTGGAACATCTACTTGAGCGTCTAATACAGGAAGATTATATCCATTTCTCCCTGTTAAAAATTCAAATAGCTCACCTGATTCAAAAGCTTTTTTAGCATTTTCTTTTATACTATTAAATTGTATCATTTATATTTCCCTCCATAAATAATATATATACACTATTATTTTATTCTATTTAAAATCGCTTCTACCTCTTTTTCACTTAAATATCTCCATTGTCCTAATTTTAAATCTTTTACATCTATATTTCCTATTTTTACTCTATGCAGTGCTAGTACTTTTTTTCCTACTGCTTCACACATTTTTCTAATTTCTCTATTCTTGCCTTCTTTTATTGTTATTTGCAATCTTGAAAAATTTTTTTCTTCATCTGTTTTTAGAATTTTTACTTTTGCTGGTCTTGTTAAGTATTCTTCCTTCTCTATATCTTTTTGATTTGCTTTATTTTTTATATTTTCTTTACTTTTTGAATTTTCTTTGTTTTTTATATTTTCATGATTTTTAATACTAGAATAATCTTTCTTTTCTAAAGATATTTTTACACCTTTTTCTATTTCATCTATTTCTTCTTTAGTAATAATTCCCTTTAAAGTAACATTATATGTTTTTGGAATTTCATTTTTCGGATGAGTTATTTTATTTATAAAATCTCCATCGTTAGATAATATTAGTGCTCCTGATGTATACATATCTAGCCTACCTGCTGGTACTAATCTTTCACTAATTCCACCTATCAAATCTACGACTTTCTCTCTATTAAATTGATCATCTAATGTTGTTACATATCCTATAGGTTTATTTAATAATACATAAATTTTTTTATCTTCTATTTTTAGCACTTTGCCGTCATATTCTATTACATCTTTTTTTGGATTTACTTTAGTTCCAAGTTCTAAAACAGTTTGTCCATTAACTTTGATTTTTCCTTGCAAAATTAATTCTTCTGCTTTTCTTCTTGATGCAACTCCAGAACTTGCAATAAATTTTTGTAGTCTTACATTTTCTTCCAAATTTATTTTTCCTCCATTAGATCTTTTACTATAAAATCAATACAATTGTTAAAAATATTTTTTAACGTCTGTTCATCAAACATAGTATAAACTCCATTTTCTATTTCCATATTTTTTATATTATTCAAATAATCTAATGTTTTTGTAATATCATTTTTAGTTATCTGAAATCCCTCACCATCTTTTAATATCACATCTTCACTAACATTAGTACTAACTTCTATCTTTTTTTGTAAATCTATAGTAAATATTCTAAAATCTTTTTGTTTTTCAGCAACTGCATCATCCCATGTTTTTATTTCTTCACTATTATCTAATTTTTTTAGCTTAATTAAATCTTTATCATTATCAAAACCAAAGAAATGATTACGATAGCTATATTCATTCCAAAAATAATCTGTTATCAAATGTATATAATAACCTAAAACAAAAGGATTATTAAAATTAGATTTATAGTTTTGTTTAAATTTCTTTAAGTCTGGAATTAATAAATGTATTCCATTTATATCAACATATTCTCCAAAATGAGTAATCTCATAAGGAAGTACTTTTGAAGTATTTTCTATAATATGTCCTGCTAAAATATCAGGTGCAACATTTCCAAAAATGAATTCATCAATATCATTGACTTTTATTTTTTTAGTTAACTCATTTGCAGTTGCTATATGTATTATCCAACTTGGCATTTATATATTCTCCTCTAATTTTTCTAACACATTTTTAAAGTAATCTGGTAATTCTGCTTCTAAATGCATTTGTTTTCCTGTTTTAGGATGAGTAAATTCTAAAATTGTACTATGAAGCATTTGACCTTTTACTCCAAACTCATTTTTTCCACTAGAATATACTTCATCACCAACAACTGGATGCCCTATTTTAGCTAAATGCACTCTTATTTGATGGGTTCTTCCTGTATCAATTTTAACTTTTAACAATGTATATTTTCCATATCTTTTAATTACTTTTATATGTGTGATTGCTTCTTTTCCATCTACTCTTGCTTCCATCTTTTTTCTATCTAATTTACTTCTTCCAATTGGCATATCAATTGTTGCCTCTTCTTCACTAATATTGCCTTTTACTAATGCTGTATAAATCTTTTTAACTTTGTGATTTTGTATTTGATTAGATATGTTCAGATGTGCCTCATCATTTTTAGCTACAATAATTAAACCAGAAGTATCTTTATCAAGTCTATGTACTATTCCAGGTCTTATCTCTCCTCCAATTCCAGATAAACTCCCTTTTGCATAATTTAATACTGCATTTACTAAAGTTCCTTCTTGATTACCATTTCCGGGATGAACTACCATTCCCTTTTGTTTATTAATAACTATTATATCATCATCTTCATAAACAACATTTAATGGAATATCTTCTGCTTTAATTTCAGTTTCTTTAGGAGGTTCTATTATAATTTTAATTTTATCATTTTCTTTTACTTTATATGACTCTTTTTGTGATTTTTCATTTACTAAAATTTTATTATTTTTAATTAGCTTTTGAGCCATACTTCTCGTAATATGAATATCAAGACTTGCTACATAAGTATCAAGTCTTTGATTATTTTCTTTTTCATTTACTGTATAAATTTTTTCTTGCATTTCCACTCTTCCTATTACAATAAAATTTGCTAGTGGTTAATTAACTTTGTTCTTCTGCTAATCTTTCATATATAATAAAATTTGAATCACTATATAATTCTTTATATTTTTCATCTCTAGATAAAAGCATTTTTAATTTTGAATTTACTTTGCATATAATATGTGTTACTCCGTATGTTTCAAATTTTGTATCATAATAAGTTGTTATACTTGATACATTTATGAAATCTGTAAATATATCTTGTCCTTCATATTTTCCATTTTCTTTATTATAAGTACCATTAAATTCTGGAGTATACAAGTCACATCTAGAATCTATGAATACTGGTACATCATTTAAAAGTATGTAACTACCATAATTATAATCATTAAACAATTTTATGTTTTTGTAATCTAAGTTTTCTTTTATCCAATTAACCGCATCTACCGGATATGTACTAGTACTAATATATGAGGCTCTTGAATTTTTTGTATATAAGTTTAAGCTTATCATCAATACAATTGCAATAGCCACTATTTCCCCAACTATACTAGTTGAATATTTCATAAAATCTTCAGTGCCTTGCTTATCATACATATCGATTAAGTTTGTTAGCATTTCGCCAACAACCATTCCTCCAAATAACACTAGCATTGAAACTTGTCTTCTTGTCATTAATGCAAGTAAAGTTAACCCACCAAGGAAAAATATATCTCTTAATTTTAATTTAATTTTTGTAAACATTGCCATTGCAATTGTTATTGCCAATGTTATCAATATAGGAATATTTTCGATTAATGTTAGTGGTAAATGTTCATTTACACTTTTAGTTGTATTTCCTTGCATTATTCTATATGTATAAGTGTAAGGCATATCTTTTATTGGTGTAAGAAGTCCTGTAAATAAGCAAATTACCATAATAACAAATAATTTTAAAGTATTATGATTTTTTTCTAATACAATCTTATATGGTTTCTTTCTTCTTTCATTTTGTTTTATTAAATCTGATTCAAAAATAGAATTTGATTTTTCTAACAATTTATTTAATTTTTGTAATTGAGCTTGATATTTTTCTACTTTATTTTTCTGTGCTTTCTTTAATTTTTGATTTGTTTCTTTTATTCTTTCTTTTATCCACCATTGATACACTTTATGTGGAATATGCCAGTCTAATATTACTGCAATCACATATTCTGCTAAGAATGGTAAATATAATACAAAGTAAAATGGGAATACTGCGGCATGCACATTTGCAATAATTATCGGAATAACAATCAGCCCAATAGCATATCGCAACTTTGGTTTTTCTAAATATTTTACAATTAATAAAATTGTTGCAACAAATAATATAAATGTCACTAGCTGAGCTCTTGCTGCAATATATTCTCTCATGAGTTCCATTTGTCCTAAGGTTAAAACTGCGGACACTACTGGATTTTTACACATTTTCTTATTAGTAAAATATAATAAAATACCTAAAATTATTGTTAAAATAATTGTAGAAATATATATACCTGTATATCCACCCATAAAATCAAAGATAAGTGAAATTATTATATCATATAGCCAGTGAGGATACATATATGGCAAGTTTTCAATCCATGAAAAATGGTCTTTATAATCTATGCCATTTTCCCTAATTAGTTGCCCTGTTTTTATTGTATAAAAAGTATCATTTTGTAAACTCTTTGGCACTATTGAAATACAGAATATTGTTATACAAAATACCGCTAAAATATTAAATGCTAAATGTAATGATTTTCTTTCTTTATCTGTTAATTTTTTTTCTTTTGTATTTTTCTTTAAAGTACTCTCAATCATATTATTTTTTATCTCTGATTTTTCTGCTTCTTTTGTATTCTCTTCCTTTTTTAAAGAATTATTTTTTTTCGGTTTAAACATATATATCTCCTTTTTAACGTCCTTTATTTTATTACAATATTATAAATTCTATTTGGTACATAAATTTCTTTAACTATTTCTTTGCCTTCGATATATGATTTTATTTTTTCACAATTATGAACTTGAGTCTTAACTTCATCATTGCTTGCATCTTTCATTATATCAATATTTGCTCTTAATTTTCCATTAACTTGTATTGGTAAATCAATCATCTCATCTAAAGTTTTTGCCTCGTCATATTCTGGCCATTTTCTATATGCTAATTCATCTGTATGTCCTAGTCTTTGCCATATTTCTTCAGTTATATGAGGTGCAAATGGATTTAATAATTGTAAAAATGTCTCATATTCTTTTTTATTTATTTTTTTAGCCTTAGTAAATTCATTTACCATTGTCATAAATGTTGATACTGATGTGTTAAATTTCATTTCTTCAATATCTTTTGAAACTTTTTTTACTGCTTTATGCATCATTGATTCAAATTCTTTTGAATACTCGTCACCATCAACCATTATATCTTGCAAGCACCAAACTCTATCTAAGAATTTACTACATCCTCTAATGCTTTCCATAGACCAAGGTGCTGTTTGATCAAATGGTCCCATAAACATTTCATAAACTCTAAAGCTATCAGCTCCAAATTCTCTTACTATATCATCTGGATTAACAACATTTCCTTTTGATTTAGACATCTTTTCGCCATTTTCACCAAGTATCATACCATGTGAAGTTCTTTTTTGATATGGTTCCTTAGTTGGTACTTTGCCAATATCATATAAGAATTTGTGCCAAAATCTTGAATATAATAAGTGAAGTGTTGTATGCTCCATTCCACCATTATACCAATCAACTGGAGACCAGTATTCTAGGGCTTCTTTTGAAGCAAATTCTTTATCATTGTGTGCATCCATATATCTTAGATAATACCAAGAAGAACCTGCCCATTGTGGCATTGTATCAGTTTCACGTCTTGCATCTTTTCCGCAATGTGGACATTTTGTTTTTATCCAATCAGTTTGCTTTGCTAAAGGTGATTCTCCATTTTCACCTGGTTCATAATCTTCTATTTCTGGTAATTTAAGAGGAAGTTCCTCTTCTGGTACTGGTACCCAACCACAATCTTCACAATAAACCATTGGAATTGGCTCTCCCCAATATCTTTGACGAGAAAATACCCAATCACGTAATTTATAATTTACTTTTCTCTCTCCAATGCCTTCTTTTTCTAGATAATTAATTACTTTTTCTATTGATTCTTTTTTATTATCAATTCCATTTAAGAAATCAGAATTAATCATTATCCCGTCACCTGTATATGCACCTTCTGTTTGATCTTCTGCTGGTCTCTCAATTACAGGAATTATATCTAGTCCAAATTTTTTAGCAAATTCATAATCTCTTTCATCATGTGCTGGAACAGCCATTATAGCTCCTGTTCCATAAGTAATAAGTACATAATCAGAAATCCAAATAGGTATTTCCTTGTTATTTATAGGATTAATTGCTTTTATTCCTTTAATTTCAACACCTGTTTTTTCTTTGTTTAATTCTGATCTTTCAAAATCTGATTTCATTGCTGCTTTTTCTTGATAAGCTTTAACCTCATCAAGATTTTCAATCATATCTTTATGCTTTTCAATAAAATCATGTTCTGGTGCAACTACCATATATGTTGCTCCAAATAAAGTATCTGGTCTTGTTGTATAAACAAGTAAAGAATCATCTGTTCCTTTAATTTTGAATTTTACATCTGCTCCTTCACTTCTTCCTATCCAATTTTTTTGTTGAGCTTTAATTTTATCAAGAAAATCAACATCATCTAAATCGTCAATTAATCTTTGTGCATATTCAGTAATTTTAAGCATCCATTGAGATTTTTCTTTTTGAACAACTGGGCTACCACATCTTTCACAAACACCATTTACAACTTCTTCATTTGCTAATCCTACCTTACAACCAGTACAGAAATTAATTGGCATAGTTGCTTTATAAGCTAGTCCTTTCTTGAATAATTGTATAAATATCCATTGAGTCCATTTATAATAATCTGGATCAGTTGTATTTATTTCTCTAGACCAGTCAAAAGAAAATCCTATTGATTTAAGTTGATTTTTAAAATGTGCAATATTTTGTTCTGTTGTAATTTTTGGATGAATATGATTTTTTATTGCATAATTTTCTGCTGGAAGTCCGAAAGCATCAAAACCTATCGGATATAAAACATTATATCCTTGCATTCTTCTTTTTCTTGCAACTATGTCTAATGCCGTATAACTACGTGGATGTCCAACATGAAGTCCTTGTCCTGATGGATATGGGAACTCAATTAATCCAAACCACTTAGGCATTGTGTAATCATCTTTTGCATTAAATGTACCATCTTTTTCCCATTTTTTTTGCCATTTTTCTTCTACTTCTTTAAAATTATACATAAGCTTATTTCCTTGTAAATTAATATTTAGGTTTTTGCTTTAAGGATTTGCCTATAAACCATATCTTTATATCATTTAAAAAATGATGCTTTTGTTAAGTTATTTATTTCCGTAAGAATTAATGTATACATTATACAACATAAATACATAAAAATCCATACATTTTAGTGAAATATTATTACTATAATGTTACATTTTTTTAATCTAGCTGTTATATTATTTTTCAATTTATAGTGTATAATGTATAGTGTTAAACAAAGGAGAATGTTAATGGATTCAGTTAACCAAGAACTTGAAAAAAGTGGAATTCAAGTAATTTGCCCTATAAACATTATTAATGTAAACGAGATTTCAACGTATATTTCTCGCTTACTTTGTTCAAAATTTCCAGACTTTAATTTAAACTATAATGATATGTTTATACGCATTTCAAAACTTAACATGTATATTGCAGATATGCCTTTTGGTATGTCTGATGCTTGTTATTTTTACAAGAATCAGAGTATCTACTTTAGAAAAGGGCTTAGTTTTGATGATATAAAAAGACTTGCTTTTCATGAGATAGTCCATCATTTCCAAGAAGTTAAGGATTCAAATGGTAATTTACACAAATTAGGTTTATGCACATATTTAAAGCTAAAGTCTTACGGATTAGCTCTAAATGAAGCTTCTGTTCAACTTATGTCTTCATTTGCAACTGGAGAAAAGCGTGATATTGTTACATACTACGGAATTACTTTACCAACTGACAGTCCATCTTACTACCCAATCCTTTGTAATTTAATAAAACAAATTGGATACTTAACTGGTTTTGCTTGTTTATTTAATAGTACATTTTTTTCTAATGATAAATTTTTTGATAGATTTAAAGCTTTATTTGGCGAAAAAAATGCATTTATTATTCAGCAAAATTTTGAAAAACTACATGACATAGAAGGAAAAATCATTAAGATAAATACAAAAATTCAAACTACTGATATGTCTTATCATAAATTTAAAAATTCGACTGATACTATAAATGGCTATAAAGAACAAATAAGAAAAACTTTCTTTGATACGCAAAATTTGATTATTACTTCATATTTCGATGCGAGAATGCGTGAATTATCTAGTGTTGATGCTATTCAAGAATTCAGAAAACGTTTGTCAAGTTTTAGTAACTTAATTGGTACAAGTGAAAATTATACATTTTTTAACGACTATTATTTAAAGAAAATGGTAGAAGTTGATAAAAAATACGAAGAAATTACAAGTGGAGAAAATAATACTCTTATTGTTGTAAAAAAATCTATGTTTTCTACTCTTTTCAGTGCTTTGAAAAAAATATTTATGCATAATCAAGAAGAACTTGAAAGTGATAATTAAAATTTTTTATATAAAAGCTGGTCTAAATTTAGACCAGCTTTTTATATTAACAATTCTTGCTTTAAAAAAATTTTCTGTAATTTATATAACTAATTATATTTAATTAATTTGAATTTCACAGTTTCATCTTCTTCAACTTTTTCTAAATCGTATCCACTAGATATTAAGTTGATACTAACTATTGGGCGAAGTGCACTTCCCTGACACCAAACCTGATTCCAAGTCTCAATCATAGACCTACCTCCTATATCTTCCGAAGTGATAAAACCATTACTCCCCTCTACCGTACATATACCAAACTCACCATGATCCACAAATAAATGAGTATATCGACACGAAAGCCAGTAAGTCATATAATGCTTGTCAAATAAGATATCCTTATATTTCTCATCTTTGAATTCTTCGTTCGAATATTTATGCCCGATACTACTCGATTGTTTTAGTTCCACATTATCACAACTTTTTTGGGCTGTATCAACTTTCATATTATCATTTTCTAGTTCCCATATCAAGCCTTCTTTATCTTCTCCCACTCCTTCTCCATCTTTATATTCATAAGACCACTCTTCATCTTTTTCCCACATTACTGGATAATAACAATTACTTTCATATTTATGAGTACTTCCATAAGATATATCTCCACTTGAATCATATTGCCACCCATTCTCTCTATTTCCAAGCTTATGCTTATACTGGGTAAAATCATAAGTACTTACATTTTGTATATCACTTCTTTTTAAATTTGCTACTGATATTCCTCTTTTCATTTGATTATTTTCATCATATTGTCCATAACATTGTCTACATATTTCATTTACTGCCCACACTCCGTTATTATATCCTGTTGCTCCTTTTAATGTTAATGTTGCCTCTGTTGGTTTATCTGATATTAATCTTATTGTTTTTGTATATTTATCATAATCCCAGATTCTCCATTCTAATTCTTCTGTTGTAAATTTTTGATCTCCATTTGTTTCTACACCATCAATTGTATTACCATTTTCACCTTGATTTGAAGTCACTCCTGATGTTTCACTTTTTATTATAAATTCACTTCCTGTTGTTTTTCCTGTTGGCTCGTATCCTTTTACATATGCTCCTACATAATCATTATAATCTATTGATATTTTTTCCATCTCTTCTGCTATACTATCCAATGCTGATTGTTCTTGTTTTTCTGCCTCTTGATATTCATTTACTGCTTTTTTTGCCATTCTAAACAATCCATTTTCACTTAATGCTGTATTTATTGTTATTCCTGCTAATATTAATAGTATTATTATGGTTATTACTAGTGCTACTAATGTGATTCCTTTTTCTTTATGATTTATTTTTCTCCTATTGTGCATTTTATTTTCTTTTACATTATCCTTATTTTTCATGTTAGTTCTCCTTTTTTTTATTTTTTACTTTTGTTTTATTTTATATACCTTAATTTGAAATTTTTATATTATGCATTGAATTATAATATTATGTTATATTATTTCATTTGAAATAATTTTATCAATACTAAAGTATTAAGTCAATATTAAACAAGACTTTACTTCTATACTTTTTATTAAGTAATAAACTTAATAAAAAAGCTATAAATTTTATAATCCATATATTTCAACGAATTAATAAGATTCATAACTTTTATTTTTTACTAATTTGTAATAATTTTCTTTATCTATATTATTGCTTAACTGCTTATATTTATTATATAAATTTATTTATACTATTTTTATTAAGTTTATTACTTAATTATTTTTTTCTGTAATTTTTGTTACTTAAAATTAAATTCTAATCTTGTTTTCAGTAAAAAAATCAAATTATACTTTAAAACTTAAAAATTATATCAAATTGATATAATTATTTTTTTTATTTAACATTTATCTGTATATTTTTTCTTAATTTGGAAATATTAACTATAAAATTGTTTAGAAGTACTTACATCTTCTAAAAAAGAAAGGATTTTAGTTTTATTATGGGTATTGAAAAACATATTCAAGTTACAGGTAAATCAACTGTTTCATGGAAGGACGCAATTGTTCAAACTGTTGAGGAGGTATCAAAAACAATTAATTTTGTAACATCAATTAAGATTCTTGAACAACGTGCAAAAATAACCGTAAATAAAATAACTGAATACTATGTTGATTTAGATATTACATTTATGGTTGAACAAAAAAATTCATAATTTATTTTACAAAACATTATGAGAAAGGAGATAAATATACTATGAATCCCACTGATACATCAAAAGAGTATGGAGAATATGTAAAAAAGAAAGCTCCAAATTCACCTATTTTAAAAGATTGTTTCAATGCTTTCTGGGTTGGTGGATTAATATGCTCTATTGGTCAATTAATATTTTTTTATTGCAAATTTAAAGGTTTAGATCAGACAGCATCATCTACAGTAGTTTCAATTTGTTTAATCCTTATATCTGTAATTCTAACTTCTTTAAATATATTTAATAGAATAGGAAAATTTGCAGGTGCTGGTTCACTTATCCCTATTACTGGATTTGCTAATTCAATTGTTTCACCTTCTATCGAATATAAATCTGAAGGTTATGTTATGGGTGTTGGCGCAAAAATGTTTACAGTAGCAGGACCTGTTTTAGTTTATGGAATTTCTGCATCAGTAATTATTGGAATTATTGCTTGTTTATTCATATAACCTTTAACTTAAATTAATAATAAAAAATATTTTTTATATACCAAACAAGGTTATAGGCTTGCCTTTTAAAAACCTAAATATATTTACGAGGAATGATTTTTTAATGAAAAAAATAGGAAAACAAACTTTACAATTAGATAATAAACCTAGCATTTTAAATACTGCTGCTATCGTTGGTCCTAAAGAACTTGATGGACCACTTGCAAAATATTTTGACAAATGTGTTGAAGATGAATTTTGGGGTGAAAGTTCTTGGGAAAAAGCAGAAAGTAAATTTATAAAAGAAACCATTAATACAGTTTTAGGAAAAGCTAATATATCTAGTACAGATGTTGATTATGTTTTTGCAGGAGATTTATTAAATCAATGTATTTCATCATGCTTCGGACTTAGAGATAGCAATATCCCTTTTTTTGGACTTTTTGGTGCTTGTTCAACTTTTGTTGAAGGATTGTGCTTAGGTTCTGTCTTTATGGATTCAGGTGCATGTAATCATATACTTTGTGCTACTTCAAGTCACTTCTGCAGTGCAGAAAAGCAATTTAGATTTCCACTTGAATTGGGAAATCAAAGAACTCCTACTAGTCAATGGACTGTTACTGGCTCTGGAGCTGTTATTCTTGGTAAAAATAATGTTGGTCCTTATATTACTCATATTACACCAGGAAAAATTGTTGATTTAGGAATAAAAGATGCAAATAACATGGGTGCAGCAATGGCTCCTGCTGCTTTATCCACACTTTGCACACATTTTGAGGATACAGGAAGAACTCCTGATTATTATGATGCAATTATCACTGGAGATTTAGGTCATTTAGGAAAAGATATTTTAATTGATATTGCTAAAAATAAAGGATATGACATTGCAAAAAATTATAATGATTGTGGAGTATTAATTTTTGATAAAAAGAAACAAGATACTCATTCTGGTGGAAGCGGATGTGCTTGCATAGCTACAGTATTTTCAGGATATTTATATAAATTAATGACTGAAAATAAGATTAAAAAATTGTTATTGATTGCAACTGGAGCCTTAACTAATTCTACTACAGCTCAACAAGGTGAATCTATTCCTGGTATAGCTCATGCAGTTTCAATAGAAATGTAGTTTGCTTATTGTTAAAAGAAAGGAGAAATATATAAATTTTTAAATAATTTGATAAAATTCTGCTAATTTATTTACAAATTTATATTGTAATTTAAAATGGATTATTTTCAAAGTATCAATTGGATGACAATGCTTAATTGTTTTATAGTTGGTGGAGTACTATGTGTAATCGGACAAATTTTAATAGATAAAACAAAACTAACTCCAGCTAGAATATTAGTTCTATATGTTACTGTAGGTACTATTTTAGGTGGAATTGGAATTTATCAAAAATTAATTGATTTCGCAGGTTGTGGTGCAACAGTTCCATTAACTGGTTTTGGTGCAAATCTTGCTAAAGGTGCTCTTGAAGCAGTAAAAGAACAAGGATTATTAGGAGCATTCATTGGTGGAGTCAAAGCTTCTGCTGGTGGAATTGCCGCTGCAGTATTCTTTGGTTACCTTGCTTCTCTTATTGCTAAGCCAAAAATAAAGAAACAATAAATTTATATAAAAATTTAATATATATAATTAAGTAAAATGTGGTTCTAAAAACAAAACCACATTAAATATTAGAAATATATATAATGTTATAAGGAGCTTATTTGAAGTATAAAATAACCTCAGAAGTATTAAAACTTCTGAGGTTTGATATTTTTTATCTCTTACTAAATTGAGGTGCTTTACGAGCTTTTTTAAGTCCGTATTTCTTTCTTTCTTTCATACGAGCATCTCTTGTAAGTAATCCATTAGATTTTAATATTGGTCTGTATTCTTCTCTATTAGCTTCATTTAATGCTCTTGCTATTCCATGACGAACTGCTCCTGCTTGACCTGCAAATCCACCTCCTGTAACTTTAGCAATAACATCATATTTTGATAAAGTTTCTGTAAGTGTTAATGGTTGTTTTACTATAACTCTTAATGTTTCTTCACCAAAATATTCTTGTATATCTTTTCCATTTACAGTTATTTTTCCTTTTCCTTCTGTAAGTCTAACTCTTGCTATTGAACTTTTTCTTCTACCTGTACCTAAGAATACATCTTTCTTTGACTTAGTCATTTATAGTTTCTCCTCTCTCTTAAAATTTCCATACTTCTGGTTTTTGTGCTTCGTTTTCGTGTTCTGCTCCAGCATATACTCTTAATTTTTTAAGCATTTCTCTTCCAAGTGTATTATGTGGTAACATTCCTTTTACTGCAATCATCATAGCTTTTTCTGGTTTATTTTCCATCATAACTCTTGCACTTGTTTTTCTCATATTTCCAATGTATCCTGTAAAATGAGTATAAACTTTTTGATCTAATTTCTTTCCTGTAAGTACAGCTTTTGAACAGTTTATAATTATTACATAATCTCCTACATCCATATTAGGAGTAAATGTTGGTTTATGTTTTCCTCTTAATAATTTAGCAGCTTCTGAAGCAACTCTTCCTAAAGGTTTTCCTTCAGCATCTATAATATACCATTTTCTTTCAATTTCATCTTTTTTAACACTATAAGTAGTATTATTCATGGTAAAATTTCCTCCATTCTATTAAAATAAATATATATGAAACCTTTTAAGAGACTAACCGGGGAATTGTCCTTAAAAGCCATATTATTATAATGCTTTATTATTTTATAACAATTTTACAAAAAAGTCAATAAATTTTGTTAAAAATATTGACATAATCGGAAAAATATAGTATCATTATTAATGTTATTAAAGAAGAAGATTTACTTCTCACCTTGACTAGCTTAAGTCTTAGAAAAAGGTATTTATAAATTTTTATATTAAGTTGCTTAATATATGTTTTATAGATTTGGGAAGTAGATTGGCTTTAGAACAAGCCAATTTTTTAATTTCTAAATAATTCTTATTGGAGGTGTTTTAACATAAAACAAGAATTACCTATTAATGAACAAATTAGAGCAGATAAAGTTCAAGTTATTGATGAAAATAATCAAAAATTGGGGGTTTTGTCTTTAAATGAAGCTTTAGATCTAGCATTTGAAAAACAATTAGATTTAGTTTTAGTTGCTCCAAATAATAACCCTAAAGTTTGTAAAATTATGAACTATGGTAAATATAAATTTGAGCAATCTAAAAAAGAAAAAGAAGCTAAGAAAAAATCAAGAGCTTTTGAATTAAAGGAAATTAGAATAACACCAAATATTGATAATCATGATTTAGAATTTAAAATAAAAAATGCTCAAAGATTTTTAGAAGATGGTAATAAAGTTAGATTCACTGTTAGATTTAGAGGTAGAGAAATGAATTATTTAAAACAAGGTGAAGAAGTTTTAAATAATATTATCACATCTTTACAAGATATAGCAGTACCTGAAAAAAAGCCTATTCTAGAAGGTAGAAATATGTTTGTAATTTTTAGTAAAAAAGCTTAAATTATAAATCTAAATTCATAAATATTTTTCATTAATTATATTAAATAATTATTTTATCTTATAATTTTATTACATAATATAAATAATTATTGATTTGTTTATTTTATTTAATTAATATTTAGTTTTTAAACATTTAGTTTAAATTACTAATTTATTATATATTTTTACAAGGAGGATATTGTTATGCCAAAATTAAAAACAAATAAAGCTGCAAAGAAAAGATATAGTTATACAGCTACTGGTAAAGTAAAAAGAACAAAAGCTAATAGAAGACATTTGTTAGCTAATAAAACAAACAGACAAAAGTCAAGTGGAAGCGTACAAAATGCTTATGTTGATAAAACATGTAAAAATCATGTAAAGAAAATGCTACCATATGGTAACTAAAAAAGGAAGGTGAATATAAATGGCAAGAGTAAAAACAGCAGTTATTACTAAGAAAAAACATAAAAAAATATTAAGAAGAGCTAAAGGTTATTATGGCGCTAAAGGTTATAGATTTAGACAAGCTAAGCAAGCTGTTATGAAATCTGGAAACTACGCTTTTACTGGAAGAAAAGATAGAAAAAGTGATTTTAGAAAATTATGGATTGTAAGAATTAACGCAGCTGCTAGATTAAATGATATGACTTATAGTACTTTAATAGCAGGTCTAAAAAAAGCTAATGTTACAATTAATAGAAAAATGCTTGCAGATTTAGCTGTAAATGATGCTAAAGCATTTGCAGAAGTTTGCAAAATTGCTAAAAGTGCAAAATAAATTTTTATAAAAAACCATTCTACTTTTGATAAGAGAATGGTTTTTTTATTTTTTTCAAATATAATAAATTTGCTTAGTTTATGCAGTTTTTAATTCAAGTCTTAATTTATCAGCAATCATTGCGATAAATTCGCTATTTGTAGGTTTTCCTTTATCTGCTGAAATTGTATATCCAAATATACCTTCAACAGTTTTTGGATCTCCCCTTCCCCACGCAACTTCTATTGCATGACGAATTGCACGTTCAACTCTTGATGGAGTTGTACCAAACTTTTCTGCAATATCAGGATAAAGTTCTTTAGTAATTTGATTTATTATATTTATATCGTTTACAACCATTATAATTGCTTCTCTTAAAAACTGATAACCTTTTATATGAGCAGGTACTCCTACTTCGTGAATCACATTTGTTACTAATGCTTCTAAATTTTCTTTTTCATCTTTATTTGTAACCTGTATATATTGTGATTTTGTTTCTTTATTTCCTGTAATTGTTCTTTTTAGTTCTTCTGGATTATAATTTTTAATTTCTTTAATTCTGTCTATTAATACTGCAATGTCAAAAGGTTTTACAATATAATAATCTGCACCTAATGCAATTGCTTTTTGAGTTATTTTATCTTGTCCAACTGCTGAAACCATTATATAAACTGGTGTTTTTCCTAATGAAATTTTACTTAATCTTTCAAGTACGCCTAAGCCATCTAAATGAGGCATTATTACATCTAATAAAACTACATCTGGCTTTAAAGCTATTATTTGATCATAAGCTTCTTCTCCGTCACTTGCAACTCCAACAACCTCTAGTTCACTATCTCCTTCTAAATATTTTTTCAATGTGTTACTAAATTCATAATTGTCATCTGCTATTAAAACTTTAATTTTCTCATTCATATTCACTTTTGTTTCCCTCCTAAATATTTTTTAATTTGTAAATTTTACCATTTCATTATATTGTATTTTATTTAGGATTTCAAGTATTTTTACTAACTTTTTCCAATTTTCTTTGTAAAGGTTGATTTTACTGCAAATTATCGTATAATTTTTTTCGACTTTTTTATATATTTTTTTATATCACAAAAAATACAATAGTTTTTATTTGTGCGTAAATAACGACAGCAAACACTAAAACTATTGTATTTTATTATACTTATTTAAGTTTCTATGTATATATTATCTTCATTTATAATGTAATTTTTTATTTTATTTACATTATCAAAAAGTTTTTCTCTAGCTTCTTTTGTAGATTCTAGTTGTAATTCTACATCATTATTATAATTCGTTTCTATTACCTTTATATTCATCTTTTTGCACCAATATAATACATCTTTTTGATCTTCATAATTTATAAAAATTGTATATTTTTCTCCTTTAATTTTAGTAGTAACTTCAGACATTTCAAGAGCTTCTTGAGCAGCTTGCGAATATGCTCTAACTAATCCTCCTGTGCCTAATAAAATTCCACCAAAATATCTTGTTATTATTACTAGTACATTTTGTAGATTTTTCTTTTTTAATATGTCTAAAATTGGTGCTCCTGCTGTTTTGCTTGGTTCTCCATCATCACTACTTTTTTCTATATTTTCTACAATATATCCATAACAATTATGTTTTGCATCATAATATTTTTTTCTTATCTCATTTATTTTCTCTTCTGCTTCTTCCTTTGTATTTACTTGAAAAGTATTTGCTATAAATTTTGATTTTTTTACAACAATTTCTGCTGTACATTCATTTTTTATAGTATTCAATTTTACTATTATTCCTCTCTTACCAATAAATTTACTTTTATAATGTCTTTACAATAAATTTTATATACTCCTTTAATTCAATCCTGCTGTATATCCTGTTGAGTATGCTATCTGCAAATTGAATCCACCTGTATATCCATCTACATCTATAATTTCACCTGCAAAATATAGTCCTTTTACTATTTTCGACTCCATTGTTTTTGGATTTATTTCCTTTACATTTATTCCACCTGAAGTTATTATTGCCTCTTCTATGTTTCCAAAATCACTTATTTCAATCTCAAAATTTTTCAAAATTTCTACTAATTTTATTCTTTCTTCTTTAGTAATCTCATTAACTTTTTTATCTGGCTTTATATTGCTTATATCTACTATTACTGGTATTAATTTTTTTGGAAGTAAATCATCTAAACTATTTTTAAAATCTTTATTTTTTTGACTATCAAAATCTCTTAATATTCTTGCTTGTAATTTCTCATTTGTTAATGCTGGTTTAAAATCAATTTTTATTTTATATGTATGTGCTTTTATATTCCTTACATGCGCAGATGCACTTAATATTATAGGACCAGATAATCCAAAATGAGTAAATAACATTTCTCCAAAATCTTCATAAATTTTTTTATCATCTTCAAATAAGCCTATTTTTACATTTTTTAAACTTAAACCTTGTAATTTTTGACATATATCAATATCTTTTTTGCTTGCCTTAAGTGCCACTAATGATGGTTTAATTTCTGTTATTGTATGGCCTAATTTTTTTGCAATAACATAACCATCACCTGTTGAACCAGTTCCCGGATAACTCATACCACCAGTTGCCAAAATTATTTTATCTGCTTTAATTAATCCTTTATTAGTTTTTACTCCTACTACCTTTTTTATATTATCTTCTAATTTACTATATATTTCATTATTAATATTTTTTTCTTGATTTATTTTACATTTTTTATCTATATTATTCTTTTTTATCAATTCTTCACTAGAACTAATTTTTTCTACAATTATCTCTTCTGCTTTACAATTTGTAATTACTTCTACTCCATTTAATTTTTTCATAAGTGCTTCTAATACATCTGATGATTTATCACTTACTGGAAATACTCGATTTCCTCTTTCTACTTTTGTAGGTATATCAAGCAGATTTAAAATATCTTCATTATTAAAATTTTTAAATGCACTAAATAGAAACTTTCCATTACAAGGAATGTTTTTCATAAATTCAGATATATCTATTGCATTCGTAATATTACATCTTCCTTTTCCTGTAATCAAAAGTTTCTTTCCTAAACTATTCATTTTTTCAATTAATGTTACTTGATTTCCTTCTTTTTTTGCACTTATGGCTGATAATATTCCTGCAGGACCACCACCAATTACAATAACTTTCATATAAATTATCCTTTAGTTATAATTAATTTAACAAATTTTCTACTGCTTTCATTACTCCTAATTTTCCATATTCATAAGTTAATCCACCTTGTTGAAATGCTATAAAAGGTGATCTTAATGGTCCATCACATGAAAGCTCTATTGATGAACCTTGTGTAAATGCACCTGCTGCCATTATTACTTGGTCAACATATCCTGGCATATCTCCTGGAATTGGTGCAGAAGAAGAATCTATTGGTGAACCCATTTGAATTCCTTGACAATATTTTATCAATTTTTCTCTATCACCAAATTCTATAGTTTGGACTATATCTGATCTTTCTTCATTCCATTTTGGTACAACTTTATATCCTAAATCTTCCATTATTTTACTTGTTAAAATTGCTGTTTTTAAACTACTTGCAACAACACTAGGTGCAAAGAATAATCCTTGCAATATTTTTTTATTCATTCCTAATGTTGGACCAACATCTTTTCCTTCACCTGGTAAAGTTAATCTTTCTGATACTAATTTTATTAAATCTTTTCTTCCTACTACATAAGCTCCATTTGGTGCAATTCCACCACCAAGATTTTTTATAAGTGAACCAACTAAAATATCTGCACCTAAATTACTTGGCTCTAATTTATTAGTAAATTCTCCATAGCAGTTATCTATCATTATTATTACATCTTTATTTACTTCTCTAATTGCTTTTATTACTTTTTCTATTTTATCTAATGTAATACTTTTTCTAAGTGCATATCCTCTTGACCTTTGAATTTCAACTAATTTTATATCATTTTTTGATAATCTATCTTTTATTTTTTCATAATCAAAATCATCATTAATTAAATCTATTTGTTCATATTTTATGCCAAAAGATTTTAAAGAACTTGGATTTTCTCTAATTCCTATTACTTCATCAAGTGTATCATAAGGCTTACCACTTATGCTTATCATTGTTTCATTAGGTCTTAATAAACCAAATAAAGTTACATTCAATGCATGTGATGCTGAAATAAATTGTCCTCTAACTAAACTATCTTCTGCTCCAAATATTTCACTATACATTTTTTCTATTGCTTCTCTTCCAATATCATCATAGCCATATCCTGTTGTTTCATTAAAATGTACTTCTGATATATTATTATGTTGAAAGGCTTCTAGAACTTTAAGCGAATTGTATTCATTTATTTTATCAATCTTTTCAAATTCTTCTTTTACTTCATTTTCTGCTTTATCTACTATTTTTTTTATTTCTTCTTTTACAAACATTTTATCTCCACAAAATTTATTTTTATATAATATTTAATTCTATTTTTCTAAACTTAACATTGTATAATACTTCTAATCTCCACAATAAATTGGTAATCCTAGATTTGAATATATTGCATAATATTCTCCTAAAAATTTAACATCATTATATTCTAATTCATAAGTACATTCTTTCACAACATTTCCACTTAAATCAAGAACCCCCCATTTACCGTCTTTTTTTACACCAACATTATTTCCATTTTGCTCAGTAACAAAATCATATTGATAATCTACTATAACATTACCATCGCTGTCTTTGAATCCCCACTTATCATTTTGTTTTGTAGCATATATTGTGTTATTTGGAAATAAATTTTTATATGTTGTTTCATCTCCATCTAAAGTAAAATACTTGATAGCTTTATCTGAAATAATTTCTAAATAATTTTCTTCTTGTATTATAGTTCCATTCTCTAACCCTTCTTGTATTTCACCTTTACTATTAATTATAGTATTTTTGTTATCATCTAAATTCATTGCTTGTAGGCAATTAGTTCCATCTATTTTTTGAATTGTATTATATTCTAAAGGAACTACATTTGATCCATCTGCTTTTATAAGTCCTGTTTTTGATTCATTCGTCGCAATAAATAAATCATCTCTAAAATATTCAATATATGAATAATTAGTATTTAATAATTTATTGTTGTCATTGTCCATAATATTATAATTATCATCTTTATCAATTATTATGCTATATTTATCTGAAACTTTTTCTTTGCTTGTATCTTCAGTATCTATAGTGTTTCCGGTTTTATCAAATATTATTGTATTTTCTTCTTTTATTGCATTAATATATTCTCCACCAATTATAATTGTATCATAATCAATTGGAATAATATTTTTTCCATTTATATCAAAAACACCTTGTGAAGAGTCTTTTTGAACAATTATTACTTCATTTGTTTTATCATAATCAATATTTATATATTCATTTTCTAAAATAGTTTTATTATTCTTTAAAAGTCCATATCTACCATTTAATGATGTTATGAAATATACATCTTTAGTATTTTCGATTTCTGTTATTCTATTTACTTCATTGTAAATCGGCTCTAAAACTATTTTTCCTGATGTTGTAGCATATCCAAATTTATATCCATCATCAGTTTTTATTCTTAGTATAAATCCTGCTTCAGAATATTTTGTTTTCTCATCATAATATCCGTCAGATAATATATTTTCATATTCTTCGTCTAATATTTTTTGTCCTTTAATATCTATAACTCCATAGTTTTCTTCTTTTTTAACTTTTAAATATCCTTCTTTATAATCTATATTCACTATTTCTTCATATTCTGCTTCTGTGATTTTATTTCCTTCATAATCCATTATTCCATATAAGTTACCTTCTTGATATTTAAGAACAGTCTTTTCATAAGGTACTAAGCTTGTGATTGTTTTAAGAGAAATAGCATCTACACTAGTATAGTTTGTCCATAATTTTTCATTATTTATATCTACTGCATTCCATATGTCATTATCATTATCCACTAAACAAACAAAGACTTCTTTAGTTGGATTAGGAATTTTTAGTCCATCATATTGTGGTTCAATTACGACTTGTCCATTTGCGTCAATTACTCCAAACTTATTATCTTTTTGTAAAATAAAATATTTTGCATCTTTTGCTTCTATTTCTTCAAGTTTTAAAGTGTGTTTTGAATTCATTCCTAGAGTTATACCTACTATTACTCCTATCACTAATAAAATTAATATTACTATAATCAATATTTTTTTATTATTATTTTTTAGCATTTATACTTTCTCCTCGCATAATATGTTTAATATAGATTTTATAAACATATTCTTTCTTAATATATTTTTTAAGTTAATTAACATTTTGCCTCATTTTATTCAATTAACTTTTAATTTTGATATAACTATTATAGACACAAACGCCTTATATGTCAATTATTTTTTTCGCACAGATATATCTTAATTTATTATCTAAATCTTTTATGTATGTAAATAATTTTAAATATTGTTCATAGTTATTATTAACTTTTATAATATTTTTTAAACTAGTTTTTTCTATTATTTTGTTTGAAATAACTTTATATACTCGTCTTTCATTATTAACAGTATAAACAATTTTTTCACCTAGTTCTATATCCTTTAAATTCGCAAAATAATTATTCTTATGTCCATAATTGTAAGCTATTAAAGCAACATTGTTTCCCATAATATTACTTTCCTTAAAGTGACCTATATATCCGTCATCAGGTATATCTTCATTCATCTGCTTAATATTGGCCTCAAGTTTTATACTATCTATCTGTAATGTCCATTCCTTTATATCATTAATATTAGGCTCAGATATGCTATTTTCTATATTATTTTCTTCCGAGATTAATTCACTTGTTTCAATAGTTTTCATTGAGAAATTTATAAAAAAAATTATGATTATAAAGATTATTGAAGAAATTAATACTGATAAAATATTTACATTGAATTTATTAAAATTAATCATATAAATATTTTACCAGTATTTTACAATTTTGTAAATAGATTTTATTATTTTTTATTTGAAATTAATATTAATCTATTAGCTTTTTTAATTCATTTTCCTCTATTCCAACTAATTCTGATATATAACTAATATCTTTTCCTTCTTTAATTAATTTTTTTGCTATTTCTAACTTTCCTTTTTTATAACCATATAGTTCTATTGAATGTTCATCTCTTATTGCTTTTTCTCTTAAAAATTGCAATCTCTCCATCTTCTCATCTTCACTTAATTCTTTTACTGTTATTACACATTTTTCTATTTCTTTATTTTCTTTCATTATCTCCTTAACCTCCTTTGAGTTCGGATTATCTAGAAATAGCATCCATTGTGCTTTCTTATTTTTCTTGTCTTTTTCATACTCTTTGAGTGCTTTCCTTAAA
This sequence comes from uncultured Clostridia bacterium, assembly GCA_947623725.1. Classification (GTDB taxonomy): domain Bacteria; phylum Bacillota; class Clostridia; order TANB77; family CAG-508; genus CAG-793. The sequence goes on from CANQHI010000005.1 coordinate 49,056, forward strand.
TTTATTATATTTATTTCTATTAGCTCTGTCAATATCTTTTCACGATTTTTCGTCTCTATTAGTTTCCACTTTGTTTCCATTTCATCTATATCTTTTAGTTCTTCTATTTCAAAATCTATTATTGCTATTAATACTGTCCTTTTTACATTTTCATATGGCTCTCCTCTTTTAAATTGATCTGAATACAGTCTTGTTGCATAATATAATATTCTCTCTATAAAATTTCCTTTATTTAATAATTGTACTTCTACATCTACTTTCTCTTTATTATTAATTTCCAGTTCTAAGTCTAATATTCCTAATTTATCATTCGGTCTATTTCTTATTAATTCTTTATCTTCATTTATTTTTATACTTTCTATTTTTTCTTCTAATAGTACTTCTGCAAATGCTTTCGTTATTTCTGGATTGTTTTTACTAAATAAACTTTGAAAAACAACATCTATCTTTGGTATTAATAAATTATTTTTTCCATTTGTCATAGGCATCTTTCCTTCCTGTCTTATTTTTTATATTGGGATTTTTTAAGAAATAAAATTTTTGAAAAAAATCTTAATTAAATTATAATGTCAAAATATAACAATTGTCAACAAAAATCGTGCGACATAATTTGACATTTTTTTCGCAAAAAAATTTCATATTAAATTATTCAATTCCAATTAATTTAATATGAAAACTTTTTTATCTATAAGATTAATTTATTTTATGTTTATATCACAATAAAACTCAACCCCATTTTTATAATTATTTATACCATACTTGTTATTATATTTATTCATAATTGCCTTAACAATTGCTAAACCTATACCTGTTCCACCATCATCTCTATTTCTTGATGAATCAACTTTATAAAATCTATTCCATATTTTTTCCTGTGCATCATCATCAATTTTATCTCCAGTATTATAAACAAATAACCTTAACTTATTTTCCTTTGTTTTTTCTGTTCTAATTTCAATTTTCTTTTCTTTATCTTTCATTTTGCAATGTTTTATTGCATTAGTCAAATAATTATTAACTATTTTTTCTATATATTCAGGATTTGCATATACTTTAATTTTCTTATTTCGTTCATAATCAATTTCTATATTATTTTCCTTTATAACTTTAGTTTCTCTCTTTATCTCTTCTTTAATTATTTCATTCAAATCAAATTCTTCATCTTTTATTTGTAATTCACCTTGCTCTAATTTCATAAGCTCAAGCAATTCTTTTACCATCTTATCCATTTTATTTGATTCATCAATTATTACTTCAGCATAAAACTTTCTTGATTCATCATCTGTATTTACATTTTCTGCTAAGCCTTCTGCATATCCTTGAATTAAAGCTATTGGCGTTTTTAGTTCATGTGACACATCAGATATAAATTGCTTTCTCATATCATCTATCTTTGATTTTTCTTCAATATCTTTTTCTAGTTGATTATTATTTTTTCTTAATTGACCAATTGTAGATTCTAGCTTTTCTGACATTATATTTATATTTCTTCCTAATGTATCAATCTCATCATCATTTATTCCATTTTCTTCGAATTTTTCACTAAAATCTAATTTCGACATTTTCTTAGTTATGTCATTTAATTTTACAATTCTTTGCGTAACTTTTTTAGAAATAATCGATGCAACAATTCCAGATACTACAGCCATAAATATTCCTATGATTATAAGCGCTTCACTCGAAATCTTAACTGATTCTTCGATTGGTATAATAGGAATTCTAATATATAATTTATAGCCATTATCTAAATTAGATATTAACATCATGAATTTATCATTTCTCTCATTGCTCTGTTTTATTATTGTATTTTTATCAGAATATATAGTTTTGGCATTTTTATCAATTGATATTCTCGAAACATAGTTTATAATTGCTTTATTTTCGCAATATACTATTTCATCATAATTATCTCTTATTAATATCTCCATGTCATTTTTAGTTTCTAATTGCCTTAATTCTGAATTAATATTATATTGAATTACACTATTATAATATCTATTTAATTCATCATTAATTTTTTTAGCTTCTTTTGCTTTAGAATATGTATAAAATGTTTTTAAAACAATATTGTTTACTATGACTATTACAAAAATTATAAGCATTGTTGAGATTAATAATATTGCAAAAAGTCTAAATCTTATAGATTTTAATTTCTCTTCAAAATTCATTTTTCCCTCTATTTTACTTCAAATTTATATCCTATTCCCCTCATTGTTTTAATATACTTTCCTTTTTTTCCTAATTTATGTCTAATCTTTTTTATATGACTATCGATTGTCCTTGAATCTCCATAATAGTCATAATTCCATACATTATTTAAAATTTTATCTCGAGATAAAGCCACATTTTCATTGTCTAATAAATATTTTAAAAGTTCATATTCTCTTAAACTTAATTCTACATTTTTACCATCTATTGAAACATTTCTTCCATCTAAATCTATTTTTATTCCACCATAATCTTTTACTTCATTTTTTTCTGGCTTAGCTCTATTTAAAATAGCTTTGATTCTAGCAACTAATACTTTTGGGCTAAATGGTTTTGTAATATATTCATCAACTCCAAGTTCAAATCCAAATAATTCATCTTGCTCTTCTGCTCTTGCTGTTAGCATAATTACTGGAATTTTTGAAGTCTGTCTTATTTGTCTTAAAACAGACCACCCATCAAGCTTTGGCATCATAACATCTAACAAAATTAAGTTTATTTCTTTATTATTTTCTTCATAAATTTTTAATGCTTTTTCGCCATCTTCTGCCTCTAAAGTTTTATATCCTTCTTTGGTCAAGAAATCTTTTACTAATTTTCTAATTCTTGCCTCATCGTCCACTATTAATATTGTTATATCTTCCATTTTTATAATCCTTTCTAAGATCTCATTAAAAGATTTAACTTAAATTTTATCAGATAAATATGTTTATTCTGTGAATTATTTGAGTATTTTTGCTGGTTTTGTTTTTGTAGTAGATTTTTTTCCTTTATCACTATCTTTTAAATAAATATTTCTTCCCGGATATGCAAGCTGAACACCTTGACTTTCTAGAATATTTAAAATTGTCAAATTTATTTTATTGTAAAAATCTCTGTATTCAGAATATTTAGTAACAGTTGTCTCTAGATAAATTTCAATATTTAGTGCATCTTCTTCTATTTTTCCTAATTGCACACTTATAGATTCTGCTATTATATCCTCATTATATTTTAAAATAAATCTAATTCTATTTAAAACCTTTTCTACAGTACTTTCATCTGTTTCTAATGCAAGCTTAATATTAGCTCTAAAAACTCTTTTCTTAATTTTTTGCCAATTTATCACATTAGAACTTGTTACCAAATCATTAGGAACTACAACAATTGTATCTTCAATTGTTCTAATTCTAGTACTTTTTATTGTAATATCTTCTACATTTCCAGAAATTTCTCCTATTTCAACCCAATCACCTATTTCAAATGGTTTATCAGTAAAAATAGCTAATCCAGAAATTATCTGCTTTATAAAATCCTGTGCAGCTAAAGCTACAACCGCTCCAGTTAATCCAAGTCCAGTTGCAAGTCCACTAATGTCATAGCCAAACTCTTTAAGTGTTATATATAATGCAATAATATACAAAATAATTCTAACCACTTTACTTACAACTGTAGTAAAAAGTGTGTTGTTAACATGTGCTGCTTTATTTATCTTTTCTATGAGAAGTTGTCTTTCTTCAAATACACTTGATATTAATCTCGCAAGTGTCCATATCACAATTACAAAAAAACATTTATCTACAAATTCATCTTGAAATTGTTGTAATTCAATCACTTTGCTTGCTATATATACACCTAATACTTTCAAAAATGTTTTTAATGTTTTGTAAATATTACTCTTTTTTATCTCTTCTTTTTCATATTTTCTAAAAAATAGTTTTACTATTCCATAAGAAATTATTGAGCTAACTAAACAAAAAGCTATTATTATTGCTAAAGCTATTAGCCAATTTATAACTTGTGACATTTCAATACTTTTTATAAAATCAAAAAACTCATTTAATTTGTCCATAAAATTCCTCTTAATAAAAATAAAACTATTTAATTTATACCATTTTTTTCAGGAAAATACAAGTATTTTTGTTCTATTAGCCAAATATTTTTTCCATATTTTAACTTTTAAATTTTAAATTTATTATGTTAAAATTTCAAATTGCAAAAGAGCCAAATTTATAAATTTTAAAACAAAAAAATAAAAATATAAAGCTTTGCAGTGGTGTGCAGCAACCAAGCGTAAGCGCGAATGGAGCACTGAAATGAAATTTCAATTTCTATAAAATTTTAACTTATTATAATTACTATTTTAATGTTGTAACAAATAAAAAAATATGATAATATAAAAAAAACTAATGAAAAATTTTTAGAATTAATTTCTATATTATTTTTCTTAATTTGTATTCAATTACAAAATAAGAAAGGAGAAGTCGTATAATAACTTATTTGCATTATACGAGGAATAACTTATGAAAAGCAATAATAAAACAATGATACAATATTTTGAATGGTACCTTCCTAACAATTGCAATTTATGGCAAAAACTAATAAAAAAGGCTCCAGAACTTAAAAAGTTAGGCATCACCTCTATATGGCTTCCACCAGCTTGTAAATGTGCTGGAGGAATAAATGATACTGGTTATGGTGTATATGATTTATATGATTTAGGAGAATTCAATCAAAAAGGAACTGTTAGAACAAAATATGGAACTAAAGATGAATATATTGCAGCAATTAGAGCTCTTCAATTAGAGGGAATTCAAGTTCTAGCTGATATTGTTTTAAATCATAGAATGGGTGCTGATGAAAAACAAGATATTATATCATATAAAATAAATCCAGATAATCGAAACGAGGTAATTGGAGATTTAAGACATATATCTGCTTGGACTAAATATAACTTTGAAGGCAGACACAATAAGTATTCTGATTTTAAACTTGATTGGTCACATTTTACCTCTATTGATTATGATGATAATGCAAAAGAAACTGGGATTTTTAGATTTTATGGAAAACATTTTAGTGATGAAGTTGATAAAGAACTTGGCAATTATGATTATTTAATGGGCTGTGATGTTGACTTCAATAATTTAGATACAGTTGATGATCTTAATTCTTGGGGCAAATGGTTTTTGACTCAAACAAATGTTGATGGTTTTAGATTAGATGCTGTAAAGCATATTCGTTCATCATTTTATAAAAGATGGCTTTCTCGATTAAAAAATACTTTTAATAAAGATTTATTTACAGTTGGAGAATATTTTAGTACAAATGTTGACGCATTAATTAATTACTTAGACTATAATGACCAAGTAGATTCACTTTTTGATGTTCCATTACATGATCATTTTAAAATAGCTTCTGAAAGTTCTGGTTATTATGATATGCGACAAATTTTTGAAGATACTTTAGTTGATAGAAGACCTTCTAAAACAGTTACTTTCGTTGATAATCATGATACAGAGCCCGGACAGTCTCTTGAATCATGGATAAAAGATTGGTTTAGACCTCTTGCATACAGCATGATAATGCTTAGAGAAAAAGGAATTCCTTGCATTTTCTATGGTGATTATTATGGTGTTCCTGATAAAAATATTCCTTCAATGAAAGAATTTTTAGATATTCTTTTACTTGCTAGAAAAAATTTAGCTTATGGAAAGCAACGAGATTATATAGATGATCCTAATATTATTGGATGGACTCGTGAAGGAGATTACTATCACCAAGACTCTGGTTTAGCAGTAATTCTAAGTGACGGTGAAGGTGGTTGTAAACAAATGAATGTTGGAAAAAATCTTGCAAATACAATTTTATATGATTGTACTGGTAACATAAAAGAAACCGTATATGTTGATGAAGAAGGAAATGGCATTTTCTATGTAAATGGTGGAAGCGTTTCTGTTTGGATAAAAAAAGATAATATGTATAATCTATAATCATATTTTTACAGTTAAAAAGCTAAAATGAAAGTAAACACGGTTAGAAAATAAATGTAAACACACAAAAATGTTTACATTTATTTTTTTGCACATAATTTTCGAAAATATTTTTATTTGTTTGCGAAATGTCGCAAATATTTAAAACTCTCTTTTGGTATAATTTTGACGGAAAGAGGTGTAAAATGGAATTATGTTATGCTATACAAAATAGAATAATAGATTTATGTGATGAACAAGACATATCACTAAATAAATTAGCAACGAAATCCGGACTTCCTTTTTCAACAATTTTTAGTATATTTTACGGAAAAAGTAAAAGCCCTAGACTTTCTACGATATTACATATATGTGAAGGTTTTAGCATTGACTTATCCGAATTTTTCAATGATCCGATATTTGATGATGTTGAATATGAAGATGAATAAAAAACTCTACCTAAAAATAGTAGATAGAGTTTTTTTATTGCAAAACATTCAGTGTGTCACTTTCATTAATTCCATTTAAATTATAATACGTATCTGGTATATTACCAACTATGACTGCTTCTGCTAATAACACCTGTGTTTGAACATCTTCATCAATATCTTTATATGGAGAAAGCATTGTAATATGACAAGTTATATCTATATAAATTCTATGAAGCGTTTGATTAATACCTGCATCTGAAAATTCTGATTTTATATTTGTTTCTATGTTTCCTTCTGTAACCAAAATCAATCTAATTTTAGGTCCTTTTCCAATAAAAAATTTATTACCTGTAATTGTACCTAAGCTTATATCAAAATTAGAATTTCCTTGTTTACTTAATTCTTCTTGTACCTGAAGAGCAATACTTGAGCAAAGTTGATTTATCGTTATTACATCTAATTTTATTAATTTTACATTTCCCTCTTCATCTTTTTCTACAGAACATAAATCTTGATAGGATATTCCTTCTGTTTTTTCTTTTGTTGCATTGTTAGAAATTGTAGCTGCTGCCGACCTAGCTAGAACTCTTGATTGCCTTTCTATAAATGGAGTAATTCCATCTATTATTTTTACTGCTGAAAAGTATGCAATGATTATAACTATCATTAAAATTATCAAGAATTTTTTATGTCTATCTATTTTTTTCGTACTAACTATTCTCGGTATTCGAAATCTTGAATAAATTTTATCCATCTTACCCCATATATTTTTCTATAAACAATTGTTGGCCTGGCATTATTTGGTCACTTTTCAACTCATTTGTATCAATTATACTTTGGACTGTACTATTAAACTCTTTAGCAATTTTCCACAAACTATCATTTTTTCTTACTTGATATATAACCATATTGTAGTCGTCTTGATTTTGATTTTCTATCTCTTGTATATCATTAATTAATCTTAATTGTACATCATTTGAAGATATTATATTAAAGTTAATGTCTAATTTAATATTAATTTCGCCTCCCGGCAATATATTAAAATCTTGCAAACTTACATCTGTTTTTAATTTTATATTTGCATCTCTATTTAAACCATTGCAACTGATTTTATTTTCAAAAGGAATACTTAAATTTTTCGTCTGAATTCCTGTATTTCCATTTGCTGAACAAATAAACATTAAATTAATATTTCCACTAACCCAAACTTCATTATCATTTACTTTTATTTCTTCAACAAGAACATTAACATCTACATCATGAACTTTTTCATCTGCTATACTTAATAGTTCTTTTTGATTTACATTTAAAGTTCCATTAAACATTGATTTATTCTGTATCATCTGTATATTATTTTGTTTAAAACTTAAATTCGTGCTAGGACTATATAAATCCTCAATAACATTAATTTCTTTATTATTATATGCAGTCGCATTTATACCAATTTCCACTTCTACATATATTGAATGTTCTGTTGCACTATTAGGCTTTATTACCATATTTTTTATTTCAAAATCATATTCACAAGGATCATTTTCATTAATGTCTTGCATATCAATAAATCCTATAATAGGAAATTTTGCATTAGCTGTATTAATTCTTCCATCTTCTGTTAAATATAATATTTTCAAACGCAAATCCGCTTTAGCTAAGATTTTATTATAACTAATTTTTATATTCCTATTTCCTATATCACTGTTTACCTTTAAAATTTCTGCTAAATTATCATTCGCATCGATTTTTATAGTTTCTTTTACTGTTGACCTAGTTTGACCAATTCCTAAAATAGTGTTAACTTGAATTGTCTTTTCTAATTTCTGTATATCTTTTAAATCAACATTATTAACATATTCAACATCATTACTTGCTAATACTTGTATATCAAAATTTAGCATTGCTTTTAAATTTATTTTTCTCTCATTTATAATTCTGCTCTCTATTGAAAGTAATTTAACATCTATATTTACATTCATATCAGATGTGATATCTTCTATATTAAAACTTTGTGAAAAATCTAAAACATGGTTTATACTTCTTACTCCTTTAGTCTTTCCATCATCTCCAATGTACATAACATATACATTTACTGCACCATCAATTCTAATTTTTCCATCCATTACTTCTTTTTTATAAACATTTACTATTCCGCTTGTTCCAATAAGTTCTAGTATGTCCGGTTTTATGTCAGGGACAATGCTATCTCCTTCAATTGTTATTGATTCATTTTGATTTGAAATAACTTGATTGACAGCTAGTTTATTTTTTTCTAACTTTATAGCCATAGCTTACCTCCTTAATATTTACTTAAATATATGCGAGGTAAATTAAAATATGATTGAATTATTATATATTTCTATTTTTTATAATTTGGTAAAATTTAATCTTTGATTGCAGATTTTGGAATCGAAATTACAGGTCGTACACCTTCCTTATTATGGTCAAACGTAGCATTATCGAAAGTCCCTATTATACAACGTATTGTACACACATATTTATAATTATTATCATTATTATTATCATTACCTCCACGTGCTGCCAACCAATAACCCCACACATCGTTCGTATCACCTAGAAAAAAAACCTTGTTACCCAAAATAGCTTCATTTCTTACATATACGCTAAATTCTTCACTTTCCTCACCTATTTTATACTTAACCTGCTGAGAATCGTCTTTTATTATTGTTAACTTATCTTCTACATTACTTCCATATCTTTCATTATACGCACTTTCTAGCTGTTCTGCAGTTGGACCTCCTGCTGCTGTTACTTCTACCTCTATCCCTTTTTCCTTTAATGCCTTTTTAACTCCATTTGCAATGCTTGTCCAATTACTCGCTCCAGTCAAATAATTTATTAATTGCTCTCTATTACCACTTATAACATTCCCATACACTACAATTCCACTATGCATTATACCTTTTACATATGGTATTGCATTTTCTTCTAAATAGTCTGAATATATAAAATATACTTTCCCTTCACTTTCATCTGTATAATAATATTGCCAACCATGTTCAAGAACTTTACCGTTTACTATAACATCACCTAAGTTTACCGTTTGACTATCGTCTGGTTTGTTGTCTACGTTTTTTGGTATTTCTATTTTTTCTTCTGATGGTGGTACCGGTGGCTCTGGTGTTTTATCTCCATCTACTATTTTGTCTATCTCTTTTTCTACTTCTCCTAATTTTTCTGCCTCATCTGATTCTGATTCCTTATAATTTTCTCCTGCATATTTTGCCCTTTGAAATAGTCCATTTTGTCCTAGTGCTGTTGTTAATGTTACTCCTGCTAATATTAATAGTATTATTATTGTTATTACTAATGCTATTAATGTTATTCCTTTTTCTTTATAATTTTCTTTTCCCATCTTTTGATTTTCCCCCTTATTATTACTTACTTTTTTCTTATATTTATTAATAAATTAATTTTATTATTTATAAAGTATTAAGTCAATGCCAAGCAATATTTTACTTCTGTTTATTTTATTAAGTAGAAAGATTAATAAAAAAGTATAAAATCTTGCAATTCATTTATTCCAATGATTATGCAAAATTTTATACTTTACTTTTTTACGATTTTGTAATAATTTTTATCTTTATTTTTTTCTTATAATTGACTATATTATGCTATATTTTATATATATAATTTTTTTATTAATCTTTCTAATTAATAATATTTTTTACTCTATACATTTCTTTATTAAATCTATCATCACTTTATATT
>CANQHI010000006.1 GCA_947623725.1 uncultured Clostridia bacterium
TCAATATACATATCATAAATTTTTCTTATATTATCTGCTACTTCTTCATCTATGATTATTTTATGCTTATCATTTTCTTCTTTTTTATAGCCGTATGGAGCATAGTGTTCAACAAACTGTCCTTTTTCTTTCATTGCTCTTTTATTTGCTCTTATTTTTTTTGATATATCTGTAATATAATACTGATTTGCTATTCCTCGAAGCATTATAGTATCATCAATTTCATATCTATCTCCACTATCTATAAACTCTGTTACTGAAATAAACCTTGTATCATTATCTGGGAAAAAGATTTCTGTGTACCAACCTGTTTTATTCTTATCACGAGTTAATCTACTTATATCTTTTACTATGACCATATTGATAAAACCTCTTGTTATATCTATCATCATTCTATTTAGTGCTGGTCTTGAATCTAATATTCCAGAATAGCCATTGTCTACATATTCTTTAATTATCTTATATCCATGTTTAATAGCATAATTTGTTGTTATTTCTCTTTGGGCTTCTATACTATTATTTTCTTCTTCGTGTTCTCTTGACAATCTTAAATATATTCCTGCTTTATATTCTTTCATATTATTACGCCACCTGATTAAAAATATCATATTTATAATTGATATATATTTGGTTATCATTATCAATTTGTATGTCATATATTAGTTCTGCTATAATATCTTTATTTAATTTTTTTGTGTTTAATATATTTTTTATTAATTCACTTATTTCTTTTTCTTCTAAAACAGGTTTATTTTTTTCTTTTTGAATTAATAATTCTAATTCTTGTTTTAGTCTTCTTTTTTCATCTACTTTTTCTTTATAATATTTTTTATAATCATCTTCATCTAATAGCCCTTGTTTGAAGTCTTGATATAAAGTTTTTATGTCCTTTTCTGTTCTTGCTAATTCTCCATTTAATAATTCTTTATCATAATTTATATTGTTATTTGTAATTTCTATTTGCTCTTTGGAAATTAAGTTTTTTAATCTGTTTTTATCAATTTTTTCAATTTCTTTTTTTAAACTTTTAAAAATAATTGTATTAAATGTTTTTTCATCAAATCCTCTACTTGCTCTTATACAATTATTTCCTCTATACCTTTTTAATCCATTTAAACAGCATATCCTTTTTGATTTCAATTCTTTTGAATGATTTCTTTTATATTCAACTTTCAAAGTCATTTTGGCACCACATTCTTTACATTTAACAAGTCCATTTAATTCCCATTCGTGTTTTTTTCTTTTAATATTTTTATTCATATTTCTCATATTTTGCACTTTATTGAATAATTCTTCGGTAATAATTGGTTCGTGTGTGTTATAGACTATTTTCCATTCTTCTGATGGAATATATTTTATTTTCTTTGATTTATAACTCAAGTTGATCCTTTTTCCATATTCAATATGTCCTAAATACTCCTTTTTTATTATCATTCTTCTAATAGTTTCTTCTCTCCATTTATACCTAATATCTCCATTATTTCCATTATTATTTGGACTTGGTATATGATCATCTTGTAGTCCTTTTACTATTTCAGAAGGTGTTTTTCCTTTGCTATATTCTTCAAAAATTCTTTTTACTATTCTTGCTTCTGATTTATTTATAACTAATTTGTGTTTATCTTCTTTTGATTTTCTATAACCATAAGGAGCTATTGCTCCCATAAACATTCCTTTTTCTTTTCTTGCCCAAACACTCGATTTTATTTTTCTTGAAATATCTTTACTATACCAATCATTTATAAGAGTCTTGAACTGTATCATATCATTATTTGAGTTTTTCGTCCCTGTATCTACATTGTCTAATACAGATATATATCTTATATTTCTTTCTAAAAAGTATAATTCTATAAAATAATTTGCCTCAAAACTGTTTCTTGAAAGTCTTGATAAATCTTTTGTAATAATACAGTTTATAATTCCTTTTTCTAAATCTTTTATCATTCTTTGAAAGGCTGGTCTATCAGTATTTAATCCAGTATATCCATCATCTATGTAATAGTCTACAATAAAAAAGTCCTTTCCTAATTCTTCTACTTTTTTTGTAATTATACTTTTCTGACTTACTATACTATCACTTACATCTTTATCACCATCTTCCTGTGACAGCCTTAAATATGCTGCAACTTTATATTTTTCATTCATAATCAAAGCACCTCTTTTTGAGGTATATACATTTGATAAAAAAATTGTAATTGTTAGTATTCATTATAAATGCATAATTTTCAATTTATTTGTGAAATTACATATTTGCATATTACATCATATAATTTATCCATACTTTGTGCATTATCGGTATATCTTGTTATCACAGTATATTTTTTATTATCTATTTCATAGATTGTTACATTTTGTCCACTCTTGTCATCTTGTACCATATATACACCTCCTAAAATCTCTTAAAAAATATGAGCATTGGCTTGAATTTATGACTAATTTTTCATTACAAACACTAAATCATTTGAGATTAATTTCTATGAAAAGAGGATTTTATGATAAAGTATTTGAAGATGTCGAAGATAATGATTAAAATAAAAATTAGACCTACTTTATGTAGGCCTAATTTTTATTTTATATCTTTATATTTATTATATTTCTTGTAGAAGAAAATAACTAACAATGTTATACCAACTAAGGAAACTATAGCTATTGATGTTACACCTGTTTGTGGTAATTTACCACTTGCCACTGTGTCATCTTTATCTGGACTAGTATTACCTGATTGCAAATTTTCCTTTTTAATATTATCTACATAGGTTTCAATTTTTTTCTCTGTTTCTAATTTCATTGGTTTTGAAATTGCTATACTTTGATCTTCACCTTTTATTGCTACTTCTTTTATATATAAATATAACACTTCTTCACTTGATATTTTATTGTAGTTAGTAATTTTTCTTGAATCTATTGTGAAATTTAATTTATTGCTATCATTTTGATTTTCAGTAATTTTTATCCAATCAGTTATATTTTTTTCATTTGGATTTGGAGATAAATAGTAATAATATTCGAGCATATCGTTTTTCATATTTCTTGAAATATTATTAATTTCTACATTTACTAAAGTATAATTATTTTGTGAATTGTTTGTAAAATAATATGCTTGGACTTTTTTTACTTCTGTTTTAATGTTATTTAAATTAGAATTTATTGCTTTACTTTTAACAGTTATTGGTTGAGTAGTTGTTTTTCCCTCATATTCTATTGTTACTGAAGTTTGATTTAAGTTTAAATTTGTTCCATCTTTTATTGTATAATCTATTATTTCAATGGTATTATTATCTTGATATGTTCCAGTAACTACCATTCCAGTTTTATCAAAATTCTCTCCTACTAAATATTCCTTTTTATTTGGTTCTTTAGTAATCTCAATGCTTTGCAATGGGTTTGGAATAACCGTTATTGGTTGTTTTACTGTTAGCCCTCCATAAGAAATCGTTACATCTGTTTGATTAGCTTTCAAATTATTACCATTTTCTATTTTATAATCTGTTATGATTTGAGTTGTACCATTTTTATATTTAGCTTCAATTACCATACCATCTTTTTTGAAATTTTCTCCTTCTTTATAAGTCATAACATCAGGTTCATGAGTAATTTGTAAACTTATTAGAGGACTTGCTTGTACTTTTATAGGTTGTTCGACACTTTTATCTTTATATGTTATTTTTACACTTGTTTGTCCTATTTTTAAATTATTGCCATTGGTTATACTATATTCTCCATCTTTTAGTATAACTGTTGGATTTTTTTTACTATTATAGTATGCTGTAATTTCCATTCCGTCTTTTTCAAAATTATCTCCATCAAAATAATCGGTTTTAGTAGGTTGTTTTGTAACTGCAATTTTTTCTAATGATTCATCATATAAATTCGATCTTGTAAAAGCTTTAATTGTACTATCTCCATCAGGTAAATCACTACCTATACTTGATGTAGATAATTCTCCTAAATCTTGCCATTGACAATTACTTAAGTCATTTCTTGTTGCTAAAAAGCATTTTCCTTTTTCTACTTGTACAACATCAAATTGTTCAAATTCATCAATTGGGGCTTCTAGACTTAAATTTAATGTACTGCCTGTTCCTTCTATTTCTATAACTACTGCAAATTTATCTCCTGTTATCTCTAATGGTGTCGCAAACTCTAAAGTATGGTAACCTGTATTTAATGTTTTTGTATATCCATCTGTTAATTGAATTTGTTGTAATTCACTTTGTGTTTTACCATCTCCAGTAGGATTTACGTACACTTTACAGGTGTATGGTTCTGGTGCATATAGTGAGACTTGTGTAAGATATTCTTTTTCACTCTTATTTTTTCTATTAAAAACATTACACAATATGGCTTTGTTTGAAGATAGTTTAATTCCAGAGGCAGGAAAATATTCATCATATTGGTAAATATTTTTATAATCAATATAATTTCCTGCTTTTACTATTCCATAAAGTGTTTTTGATATATTACTATCTTCATAAGATACATACATAAGACCTTTGTCACCAATTTCCATACTAGCAATATCGCCTTCAATAGTAAAACCTAATTGCTTAACTAGTTCATTAGTAATCTTTGATACGTTATCAAAGATATTACCATAACCTTCATTTTGCAATTCTTTTAATAGCATTTGTTTTAATTCTTGTAAATTGTACTCTGATTTTTCTCCCCAAGAGTTTCTTATAATCCAAGCACCATTTGATTTAGGTTGTGATTTTGAATTAAAACTTTCTTTCGGGAAATCATCGTTCCACCCAATTATTGAAACAGCGTGATCTGATTTGTGTGAAATTGAATCACTACAATATTTAGCACTTGTTTCATTATTGTAACAAGGGAATATTGTTGATGTTGAAGAATCTCCATGTATAGAGGCAAATACAGAACCATAATTTTGAATATGTTGCTTAATTTGATTCATTATTTCATTTCTCTTATTATCGTCCGCTTTACTATAATCTTCAAATTCAATCGTATCATATACTTGACTTGTAACTGTTTTATTTTGTATTAGACTTAATTCTATTAGGTTTTCATTATTTTCAAACTTCATATCATTCTCATCAATTGCACCTGTTCCATTTGTTAGATATGATTGTGCATAATACCAGTTTCCACCATCTCCAACTTTTCTATTGTATCCTTTTGGATTATCATAATCTGTAAAATTCTTACTTGTAGCATATTCCATATGTCTTTCAGAAAAATCATAGACTTTTGAAGTATTTCTATTTGCCAATGCAAGATTTGTTTCTAGTGAAGATAATGTTGCAAAAGCCCAACAAGAATTAGTTTGCATTTGATTTCTTATTACTAGATTATCAGGAATTATGTTTTTTAAATTAAATATTTTATCAAAATTGGCTGTTATCATTCTTGCTTTGTAAAGTGGATTCTTAGAAATATTACTTATATTTTTTACATCATACATTCTTGGTTGCATAACTTTACTTTTTTCTTCATCAGATAGTTCTAACCATTTTTTAAAATCTTCTGAATATTCTCTTTTTTGAATTGAAATGGTGTTAGTTTGAGCCAACACTTGTTGACTTAAAAGTATAATTAGAATAAAAACTAATGTAATAGTTATAATAATGTTTTTCTTTAGTTGCTTCATAATTTTTCTCCCCTAATAACATATATTTCTTATTGTGTATTTTTTTACCATTATTATATACATATAAAAAAGAAATGTAAACATTTTTCGACATTTTGCTATATAAAATTTAGCACTTCTATAATCTGACACCTTCATGATGCCCACCTTCTCCAGTTGGATTATATAAAGTAACTAAAACAACGACTTGAGGGTTTTCTATAGGAGCAACTCCGATAAAAGAAGTCACATATTTTCCAGTGTTTACTCCATCTTCAGATGTACCAGTTTTTCCACCTATATTGTATCCTTCAACACCTGCATTTTTTCCAGTTCCTTCTTCTACAACGGTTTGCATCATACTTAATACATTTTTTGAGGTTTCTTCTGAAATAACTTGTTCACCAGTTTCAGGATTAATTATTGTTTCTTTTGGATTTCCATTTTCATCAAATTCACTACTACTTATAATTTTTTTTACTAAATGAGGTTTTATATATACACCTTTATTTGCAATAGTAGAAAGCATTGTTGCCATTTGAATTGGGGTTATTTCAAATCTTTGACCAAATGCGATAGTTCCGAGTTCAACAGGACCAACCTTATCTTCTGCAAGAAAAATTGAACCAGCTTCTCCAGGTAAATCAATCCCAGTTGTTTTAAAAAAACCAAATTTTCTAAGATAAGAATAATATTTAGTTACTCCAATTTTTCCACCAAGTCCAATAAAAACTGGATTACATGAATTCATTAATGCTTGCCTTAAACTTTCACTACCATGAGGTCTATAATATCTCCAACATTTCATCTTTACTCCAGCAACATCAATATATCCAATGCATGTAAATTCACCTTCTTTGTCAGGAGTTGTTATCCCTTCTTCTAAAGCACTTGATGCTGTAACTAATTTGAATGTAGAGCCTGGCTCGTATGTATCTGAAATAGCCTTATTTCTCCAAAGAGCTTGCATTTGCTTTGATTGTTCATCTTTTGGCAAGCTTTCATCTATTGCAAATGGATCGTTTAAGTTAAAATCAGGATAACCTGCTAATGCTAAAACATCTCCATTTTGAGGATTCATTATTATAATATTTCCACCATCTGTGCACTTATTGTCAATACAAGCTTCTTTTAAATATTTTTCGGCTATTCCTTGAATTGTTGCATCAATAGTTAATACAAGACTATCACCATTTATTGGATCAGTATATTCTTCAGATGTATCATCTATTTGTGTTCCAGAAGCATCTGTTATTCTGCTAATTGAACCTTTGGTACCTTTTAAAATATTCTCATATTTTGCTTCAATTCCATATAAACCTTGATTATCACTGCCGCAAAATCCGATTACTTGAGAAGCTAGATTATTATATGGGTAATATCTTTTGGTATCTTCATCAATATTTACTCCTTGCCTAATATTATTTTCTTCAAGCCACTTTCTAAGTTCATTAGTTTTATCTTTATCTACTTTACGCACAATAGTTTCAATAGAAGAGCGTTTTTTAATTTTTTTTAATACAGTTTCATAATCTAATTCAAATAATTCTGATAATTTTTGAGCAATTTTTTCTTTTTCATCTATAGTAGTAGGATTTACTGTTACTGTTTCAACCGTGCTACTGATTGCTAGAATTTTTTGACCAGTAGCATCATAAATTGTGCCTCTTTGTGGATTTACACTTCTATCAGATGTTTGTTGCTGATATGCTTTTAATTTTAGCTCACCGCCTTGAATAAATTGAATATATGCAATTCTAAATAATAGAATGAGTAATCCTAATAGTGTTAATAACAATGAATTTCTCATTCTTCGTTTTATGCTTTTTTTTCCTATCATACTTAAACTTATAAACGAATTTTGTAGATTCGAAAATATACTCCTTATAAACTTATTATTTTTATAAATATTATTAATATAATAGGAATTTTATAACTATTAATTACTTTTTCTTGCAACAACTACAAATTTTCCATCATCAACATGATATGCACAAGTAGAAAGTGTGATTAAACTATCACCATATTGAGCTGTTTTCCCCGTATCATATATTGAAGATTTTTTTGCATTGGTAACAAAATCATTATATTCTTCTTCATTTTCAGCATTTATAAAATAGTAATATCTAAATACATTTTGTTCATTTTTATAATATGTTCTAGAAGGAAACACAGAAATTATTTCATATATGGAATCTTCTGTAGTTGTCGTAAATCTTATGTTTGGGTGTTCATAATAATAATTTTGATCTTTATAATTTAATAAATTTTCAAACATTGTACCATTTTTCATGTTATGACCATAAATAAGTAAATTGTTACTTGGTCTACTCCAAGAGTAAGACTTGTCTAAAAAAATAGCTCCTGCAAGAGAGTAATTTTTTTTATAATCATGATTCATATAAAAATCGTTATCAGTTCCTTGAAGTACAGGATAATTTATATTTGTATTTTCAATTTCTATCCATGCAACTATTTCATTATTTTCCTTTTGCAGTTCCTCGAGTTGTAACATTCTTTCGGTTTTTTGAGTTTCATTTTCATTGGTAATATTTTCATCAATTATAGAGTTATTAATCTGAATCTCATTTAATATATTAGTTTGAGCTTTAGCATTATTTGAATCCAAATAATATTTTACTATATATAATATTGAAATGATAATTGCAATTATTAATATTGCTATGATGACTTTTTTTAATGTTTTTTTCATAATAGAATTCCCTTCAAAAATTAAGATGTAACTTATATTATAACCTTTTTTATGAAATATATGTAAAGTTTAACTTTGCCAACTTAAGGTATCAAATTGGCAAAGTTAAGTTGCTATTAATATTTTTTTAATGCTGTTATTCCTAATGAAGATAAAGCAATTATAGATAATGCTAAACCGATGCAATTTTGAACACCTGTTTTTGGAGTATCATCTTTTTGAGCTTTGGCACTTAATTTTGCATAAATTATTGTATCTTCAGTTAGAGGAGTTTCAAAATTGAAACTTTGTGTAAAGTCAGCATCAGAATAGAAACCGTCTAAAGTATAGTCACCATAACCTAATTCATCTAGTTTTACTAATGAATTTAGTTCATCCATAGATATAGTGCTATCTTGCATTATTTGTGTTTCAACTGTTTTATACATTACACGAATTGTTAGAGTGATGTTTGGTACAAATTCATCACCTTCAAATGTTAAACCTTCTTTGAAATTTTCATTACTTACGAATTTTACATTGTTTTCAGGGTCTGTAATTACTACAGTATTTCCGTTTACAAGTATTTTATCTGTTGTAGTATCACTATTTTCAACATCAAATGTTGTTAAATCATCATTTACTGCTAAATATACAACATTTTTAGTTTGGTTTGAATTAAGAGTACCATTCATTATTAATTTAGGCTCTTTATCTGCTCCAAGGCTTTGACTCTTAGCAATTTCTATACCAACATTTTCATTTTCTCCATTCTTTCCTAAACTTAAAGATTGAACTTCAACTATACCTGCATTTGTTATAATTGCACCATATCCACAACCTGATACAGTTACACCATTTAATACAAGTGTTCCACCGTTATATGCTTGAGCACCATATTTTGGAGCATTTTCTAATTTTACATTATTTAATATTAATTTTGCATCTTCTGTACCAGCTGTAAGTAGTGTAGCATTTCCAACTCTTGGCCATGAGTCATCTTCTAATTTTTTAGTTGTAGATATTGTATGTCCACCACCATTAATAGTTACGGTTTTATTTGTAAATTCAATAGGTGCAGTTAAGTCAATATCAGCATCTAAAGTTATTACTACATCTTCTTCACCTTCAGTTATTGCACTTCTTAAAGTTGTATCATCATTAGCAGTTTTACTTTCGGCATTACAAAAACTTGGAACAAATAGCAAAATTGCAGAAAATATTATTAAAAATAAAATTGTTTTTGTTTTCATTTTAATTAATCCTTTCTAAAAAATTTATAAACATACTACTAGTCAAAAAAACATATTTTTTTCATAGCATTTTTATAATTTTAGTATATCCTTAAAAATTTAAAATTATACAAATAAAAAAATAAATCGACTTTTTTTGATGTTAAATGCATGTCAAGTAAATGTGATGTTACAATTCACAGCTAAAATAAAATAAACAAATGTGATTTAAAGCACAAAAATATTTTTATAAAAAATATTTATTTTTTTTATGAAAAATGGTATAATGTTATTTATGTAAATAAAAAATTTTTTGAACATTAAAAAATTAAATAAAAAGGAAAATCTAATTATGAAAAAAATAATGTTTTTTAGACCAATGTTTTACATTGGAGGAACAGAAATAGCAATATTAAGTCTTGTAAGAAATTTAAAAGATTATGAAATATATATAGGATATACAGACAAAACATCTAATCGAGAATTACTAGACAAGTATGCTAAATATGCTAAAGTTGTTTTTATTGATGAAAATTACAAACAAGAAATAGATACATTAGTTTTATGTTCTCCTTATAGAACATCTCTAGAAATTAATGATAGAATTAAAAGAAATAAAACTATTTTGTGGTTTCATCATTTTGGAAATAGAGAAGATTCGATTTTCTCAGATGATTTATTATATGATGTAATAGATGAAATTGTTGCAGTAAGTGAAACTTGCAAAAAAATAATGCTTAAGCAAAATTATGCTAGTAAAATAAAAAATAAAATAAAAGTTATTTATAATATTATTGATGTTAAGGATATTATAGAAAAATCAAACGAACCAATTGATTTGGAATTATCAGATGAATTAAACATTGTTTCTGTTGGACGAGTTTGCTATGAAAAAGGTTTTGAAAGACAACTGATGCTTGCAAAATTATTAAAAAAGCATAATATAAATTTTAAATGGTACATTATAGGTGGAAACTATTATGAACATATTGAAAAAGAAATAAGAGATAAATATGAAGAACTAAAAGAAAACTTTGTATTTACAGGATTTTTAGATAATCCATACAATATTATAAAAAAGTGTGACTATCTAACACTTTTAAGTGATAATGAAACTTGGGGATTAGTATTGACAGAAGCTAAAGTTTTAGGAGTTCCTTGTATTGTAACTGATTTTGAAGTTGCTTATGAACAAATTTTAGACAATAAAACCGGAATAATTTTGAGTAGAGATAATATAGAAAGTTATGAAGATAAAATTGATTTAATTGTAAAAAATAAGCAAATTTATAAAGACAACTTGAAAAACTTTAAATGGTCAAATGATAAAACATTAAAAAGATGGGCAAAAATACTATAGAAGGAGATTAAAAGTATGTGTAAATTTTCAATTATAATTCCTAATTACAATAAAGGAGATTATATAAAAGAATGTTTAGAAAGTGTATTTAATCAAGATATACAAAAAGAAAAGTTTGAAGTTATAGTAATTGATGATGGCAGTACTGATAATAGTGTAAATATTATAAAAGAATTTCCAGTTAAATTTTTTCAAACAAATAGAAAAGGTGCTGGTGGAGCTAGAAATGTAGGCTTAGACAATGCTAATGGAGAATATATCTTATTTTTAGATAGTGACGATTTTATTTCAAATAATCAGGTTTTGACAAAATTAGATAATATTGCTAAAGGACAAGATGTTATATTTTTATCATATATAAAAAATGAATTTGGAAATATAACAGTACAGAATGAAGAAAGAAATTCTATTGCAGAAAAAATTGAAAAAACAAAATTTTTATCAGGACCTACAAAGTGTTATAGAAAAGATATTATAGGAAATACTAGATATACAGAATATACAGCTTATGAAGATGTTAATTTTACATTAGAATGCATGTGCAAATGTAAGACATTTGATTATTTAGATGAACCATATTTTACATATAGAAAAGTAAAAAATAGTAATACAACACAAGAAGTTTCAGGCAAAATAATGACTGATGTATTATTAGAAATCTTAAAATTATATTACTTATGTTTTGAATATCCACAATATAAAAATAATATATTAAATAGAATAAAATCAGACAGAATACCACTAAGATTAGATTTATTAAATGATTTAATTGAGAAAGGTGAAAATAATTTTAGAAAATATTTTTAATAAAAATTAACAAAATTTGTTAAAAAAACTATTGCATTTTTAAAAATAAAGTTATAATATGGAATATATTACCAATAAAAGGAGAAAAAAATGTTAAACGAACTAATATATAATCCATTAAATGTAACTTTATTTTTTGTGCTTAACTTTCTAAATATACTAGTAGGAAATAAAATAATTATAAAATTATTAAAAAATAATGTAGAAAATAATGAAACAAAATTACTTATAATTCAAGGAATTTTAACTTCTTTTGCAAAATTACTTCAATTTAATTTGTATAGAATTATTAATATAGCTATTGATTTGATTTTGTATAATAAAATTTTAAAACTTAAATCTGAGAAGCTATATTTAGCAATAATATTTAATTTAATAATAACAACAATTTCTGAAAGTATTATTATTGTTGACCTAAATTTGATTTTAGCAGGATTAACTGAATTGGCAATAAAAACAATCATATATATAATAATTAGATTTAGCAAGTTAAATATAGATTTCAAAGAAACCTTAAATGAAAAACGAAAATTAAAAATTGATATAATTAGTTTCATTTCAATTTTTGTTATAATCTTTTCAAAAATTAAAATAATGAATGACTTTAATAAAATAAGTATATATGTTTATTTACTTATAAATCTTTTCATTGTTGCATATTTGACTGTTTTAGTAAAATGCATTTTATTAAGCTTGAGTAAAGAAAGTGCAATAGAAGAAATTGAAAATCTTGAAGGAAGCAATAAAAGACTTCAAGAAAATTATGATGATGTAAGAGCATTTAAACATGACTTTAATAATATAATACAGGGAATAGGTGGGTACATTGTGGCAAAAGATTTTGAAGGACTTGAAAAAATGTATAAATCTATTTCGAAAGAATGTCAGCAAATTAACAATAAGCAAAGTATTAATAGTGAAATCATTAATAATCCAGCAATATTAAATTTAATAAATAATAAAATAAAATTAGCTGAACAAAGTGGAGTAGAACTTAGAGTACAAGTATATATTGATCTAAATTCACTAAATGTTTCTAGTTATGATTTATGTAGGATGCTTGGCATATTACTTGATAATGCAATAGAAGCAAGTTGTGGATGTGATGAAAAAATAATTACTATAAAATTTTTAAAAGATAAATTTAATAATCGTAATTTAATAATAATTGAAAATCCATATAAAAATTATTTGATAGATGTAAAAAAGATTTATCAAAAAGGTTTTTCGAGTAAAAAAGATAAAGTTTCACATGGCTTAGGTTTATGGAAAGTAAAGCAAATTCTTAAGAAAAATAAAAACTTACAAATTTATACTAGCAGGGGAAAATTATTTAAACAGCAACTTGAAATTTATTAATCTTTGTAATTACTATGCAATAATTATTTTTTTTATAAAATATATAATGAAAAATTCAATAAAGTAAAAATGATTTGAATATAATCTTGTTTTTTTCATAATATTAGGTATATAATAAAAAGGTAAAATAATGTTTTAATTAAAACGATATTTTAAAATTGTTAGTTCTTGAATAGAAAAAGAACGAAGCCATAAAGGAGAGTACTTATGGAACTTAAAAATATTTTAATGGGTATACAAGGATTAAAAGCAAAAGGAAATTTAGAACTTGATATACCTCATATTGCTAGTGATTCACGAGAGATAAAGGAAGGAGATTTATTTATAGCTGTAAAAGGCTTTGATGTAGATGGACACGACTATATTGAAAATGCTATAAAAGCGGGAGCAAAAGCAATTCTATTAAATGAAGATAGAGCAAAGGACTTCATGAAAGTTATACCAGAAAATGTTACGATATTAGCAGCACCTGATACAAGAATTGCAATGGCTAAAAGTGCTTGCAACTTTTATGATAATCCATCAAGAAAATTACAGTTAATAGGAGTAACAGGTACAAAAGGAAAAACAACAACTACATTTATGATAAAAGAAATTTTACATAGACAAGGAATAAAGACAGGACTTATAGGAACTATTGCAACATATATTGATGATAAAAAATTAGAAGATAGTGATAGAACAACTCCAGATAGCATAAAATTACAAAGTTTATTTGCAAAAATGGTAGAAGAAAATTGCAAAGCAGTTGTTATGGAGGTATCATCACAAAGTCTTAAATTACATAGAGTAGACGGATGTGATTTTAATATAGGTGTATTTACAAACTTTTCAGAAGATCATATTAGTGAAAAAGAACATCCAAATATGGAAGATTATTTTAATTCAAAAGCAAAATTATTTGAAATGTGTCCAGTTGGATTTATAAATATAGATGATTATAATGTAATAAGATTACCAAAACTAGTTCCAGACTGTGACATAAAAACTTATGGAATTGATAATGAATGTGATGTACTTGCAAAAGATATTACAATCACAAATTCTTATGTTGATTTTAGAGTAAAATTAAATGGAAAAAATGAGAGAATAAAAACATTTATACCAGGAAGGTTTAGTGTATATAATAGCTTAGCTGCAATATGTGTTGCAGAAAAATTAGGATGCGATACAGAAAATATAAAGTCAGCTTTAGAAGAAGTTAGAGTTCCAGGAAGAAGTGAACTTGTAGATAATAAATTAGATTTAACAATAATGCTAGATTATGCACATTCGCCAGAAAGCTTGCAAAGTATTCTTCAAGCAGTTAAGGCATATACAAGAGGAAGAGTTATATCAGTATTTGGTTGTGGAGGAGATAGAGATCCACGGAAAAAGACCAATTATGGGTGAAATATCTGGAAGAATTGCTAATTATTCAATAATTACATCAGATAATCCACGTACAGAAGATCCTGATTCGATAGTAAAACAAATTGAAGAAGGAATAAAAAAGACAAAAGGTAAATATGAATGTATAGTAAATAGAACAGAAGCAATCAAAAAAGCTATAATGATGGCAAACAAAGAAGACATTATTGTTTTAGCAGGAAAAGGACACGAAACATATCAAGAAATTAATCATGTAAAAAATCCTTATGATGAAAGAATAATAGTAAGAGATTTAGTAGATGAAATTATTGAAGAAAGAAGTAAGACAAATAAATAAAAATAATATGAGAAAATAAAGATAAATAAAAGAATAAAGATAAATAAAAAGAAATAAAGATGAATAAAGAGAAATAATAAAAAATTATATAAAAAAAATTAAGATTAATCTAACCGAGATTTAAGGGGGAAAACTAATGAGCTTTCAAATAAAGATATTGCTATTATCCTTTGCTGTTAGTGTAATCATATCAATAATAGTAATACCTACATTAAGAAAATTAAGAGTTGGACAGTCGGAAAGAGAAGATGGACCTAAAAGCCATCTTAGAAAAAAAGGTACAACAACAATGGGTGGACTTATTTTAATAATATCTACATTATTGTTAAGTGCATTTTTATATATTGATTATTCTGCAGATGAACCAGAGATAGCTACACGATTATTGCCGATGATATTTGTTACAATAGGATTTGGAATTATAGGTTTTATTGATGATTTTAAAAAAGTAATATTAAAAAACACAGATGGAATTAAACCAAAAACAAAAATGATTGGACTTTTTCTAATATCACTAATTTATGTTTTAATGTTAGTATTTCAATTTAAAAATGGAACAGACATCTATATTCCTTTTATAAAACAATATATAACCCTACCAGTATGGATTTATATTCCTTTTGCAATTGTAGTAATTTTAGGAACAACAAATGCAGTAAATTTAACAGATGGAATAGACGGACTATCAACAAGTATAACAACAATAATTTTAACTTGTCTTACAGTAATTTCAATAATTTGGGGAGTAAAGGAAACAACAATTTTTGGATGTATAGTAATAGGATCAGGATTAGGATTTTTGTTATTTAATTTGCATCCAGCACATATATTTATGGGAGATACAGGATCCTTACTGCTTGGTGGTGCGATTGCAGGAATTTCACTATTTCTTAAATTACCATTATTATTACTTATAATTGCGATAGTTCCAATTGTAGAAACATTATCTGTTATATTACAAGTTGCATATTATAAAAAGACAAAGAAAAGATTATTTAAAATGGCTCCAATTCATCATCATTTTGAAATGATGGGATGGAAAGAAAATAAAATAGTTTCAACATTTAGCATAATAACACTTATTGCATCAGTAATAGGAATATTAGTAATATAGAATAGAAATATAAAAAAATAAAGATAAGATAAAATAGAAAAAAATATATAAAAAAAAGATAAGATAAAAAATAGAAAAAGAAAAAAATATAAAAAATAAAGATAAAACAAAAAATAGAAATAGAAAGATAAAAAATATAAATGTAAATATAAAATGTGAGCTAATAAATTTTTATGTTAAAGTAAAGTATTTTTGAGAAAGGAGTAAAGATGCAGAAAAAAAATATGAACACAAAGCAAGCTTCTAAAAAAGCAAGCAATATTAATAATGTGAGAAATACTAAAAGTCAAAAAGCTAAAAGAAATGTGCAAAATATCAGAACAACATCAAGTGTTAGCAAAATAGCACAATTTAAGCTTCCAAATAGAATTGATATGCCTTTACTTATAGTAGTTCTTATATTAGTTGCATTTGGAATTGTCATGGTTCTTTCTGCAAGTGCTCCATCATCATTAGCTGAAACAGGAAAGATTTATAGTTATGTTAAAATGCAAGGCATAGCAGCAATACTTGGTTTAGCCGTAATGATATTTTTATCAAAAGTTGATTATAAAATTTATAAAAGATTTTATAAATTAATATATTGGTTTTCAGTTCTAATTTTACTTTCAGTTTTAACTCCATTAGGAAGAGAAACAGCAGGGGCTAGAAGATGGATTTACATAGGTGTTCAAATGCAACCATCAGAAATAACTAAGATAGGACTAATCATTTATTTAGCAGGATATTTTACAGACAGTAAAAATAAAACAGATAGTCTTTGGGGAGGTTGTATAAAGCCAATCATAGCAGTAGCAATACCAATATTTATATTATATAAAGTTCAAAATCACTTAAGTGCAGGAATTATTATAGGATTAGTTGCACTAATAATGATAATTATAAGTGGTTGTCAATTAAAGTATTTAGCAGAAATGGCTGGTTTTGCTTGCATGGGATTAGTAGGAGCATTGGTCATATTTAAAGATAAAATATCTGGAGGATTTAGATCGGATAGAATTGTGGCATGGCTTCATCCTTGGGAAGATACAAGTGGAACTTCATATCAGACAGTACAAGGATTATATGCAATAGGTTCTGGAGGATTATTTGGTGTTGGGCTTGGTAAAAGTAAGCAAAAATATTTATACATACCAGAAGCACACAACGACTTTATTTTCGCTATACTTGCAGAAGAATTAGGATTTGTAGGTTGTTTTTTAGTAATAGCACTTTTTGCAATATTAGTAATAAGAGGAATATTAATAGCAATTAGAGCGGAAGATATGTTTGGTAGTTTACTTGTAACAGGAATAATTGCTCAGATTGCAATACAAGTATTATTTAATATAGCTGTTGTAACTAATACAATTCCAAATACAGGAATATCACTTCCATTCTTAAGTTATGGTGGAAGTTCTTTGATAATATTGTTAGCTAGTATAGGAGTTGTACTTAATATATCGCGTACAGCTAAAAAGATTTAATTGATTATTAATAATGTAATAAGTAATTCTAAAAATATTTTAAAAGGAGAAAAGGTTTGAAAGTAGTAATTGCAGCTGCTGGTACAGGTGGGCATATAAATCCAGGAATAGCAATAGCAAATAAAATTAAAGAAGAAGAACCTGATTCTGAAATTATTTTCATAGGTACTGGAAAGAAATTAGAGAAGGATTTAACATCAAGAGCAGGTTATGAATTAAAAGCAATAGATGCTTATGGATTTAGTAGAAAAATAAGTTTAGAAAATATTAAAAAAACTATAAAAACACTAAAGGGATTTAAACAAGCAAAAAAAATATTAGAAGAATTTAAACCTGATGTTGTAATTGGTACAGGTGGTTATATTTGTGGAGCAGTTATATCATCTGCACATAAATTAAAAATTCCAACAATGTTGCATGAAAGTAATGCATATCCAGGATTAGCTGTTAAAATGCTAGTTAAAAAGACAGACACAATTTTATTAGGAATAGAAGAAACAAAAAATAATTTAAAAAATGCTAAAAGGTTAGTATATACAGGAACTCCTACAAAAGTTAAGCAAATTAGTTTGTCAGAAAATGAAAAAAATAAAATAAGAAGTGAATTAAACTTAAATTCTGATTTACCTTTAGTTTTTGCTTTTGGCGGAAGTCAAGGTGCAAAGGCTATAAATAATGCAGTTGTGGAAATTGCAAAAAAGAAATTAAATGCTAATTATCAATTACTATTAGCAACAGGACAGGAACAATATGAAGGAGTTAAGCAAGAACTTAAAGAAGCGGGATTTGATATAGATAATTTACAAAATATAAAAATTTGTCCATATATATATAATATAACAGAGATTTTGAGTATGGCAAATTTAGTTGTTGCAAGAAGTGGCGCAATGACATTAACAGAACTTGCAATAATGGGAAAACCAGCTATATTTGTTCCATTACCAAGTAGTTCATCAAATAGACAAGAAGATAATGCAAGAGTGTTTGAAAAAAGAGGAGCTGCTAAAGTAATATTAAATAACGATTTGAATGGAGATAATTTAGATAAAGAAATTAATAGCATAGTAACAGATAATGCATTACTTGATAAAATGGGCAAAGCAGCAAACAAGATGGCTGTTTATAATGCAGAAGATAGAATTTATGAAGAAATAAAAAAGGTGATACATTAAATATAAGTAAAACTTGCAAAAAAAATTATTATAAGTTAAAATAGTAAAGATTTTAATAAAATAAGTATAAATAAAAAATCAAAGCGAAAAATATAATATAAAAATCAAAATTACAAAAAGATTGAAGGTTTATAGGTAAAACCTTAAAAACCTAAATAATAAGACAAGGTAAATAATAATGGCAAACAAATTAATTATTGTAGAATCACCAGCAAAAGCTAATACTATAAAAAAATTTTTAGGAAATGATTATAAGGTAGTTGCTTCAATGGGACATGTTAGAGACTTGCCTAAATCAAAATTAGGAGTTGACATTGAACATGATTTTGAACCTGAATATATTAACATTAGAGGAAAAGCAAGTCTAATAAATTCATTGAAAAAAGATGCCAAAAATGCAAAAATAGTATATCTTGCAACCGACCCTGATCGTGAAGGGGAAGCAATAGCTTTTCATTTAGCATATATTTTAGGAATACCAAAAGATTCAGTTTGTAGAGTTACATTTAATGAAATAACAAAGGAAACTGTAAAAAAATCAATAAAAGAACCTAGAACTATAGATATAAACTTAACTGATGCACAGCAAGCAAGAAGAGTGCTTGATAGAATTGTAGGTTATCAAATTAGTCCAATTCTTTGGAAAAAAGTAAAAAGAGGATTATCAGCAGGTCGTGTTCAATCAGTAGCAGTCAAATTAATTGTTGATAGAGAAAATGAAATTGAAAAATTTGTACCAGAAGAATATTGGAATATATATGTTAAACTATTAAAGAAAAAAGAAAAATTTATAGCAAAATTATATGGAAAAGATGGAAAGAAAATAGAACTTCATAATGAAAAAGAAGTAAAAGGAATCTTAGATAAAATTGAAAATGGAAAATACATTGTCACAGATGTAAAAAGAGGAGAAAAGAAAAGAACGCCAGCTCCACCATTTACAACAAGTACAATGCAACAAGAAGCATCAAGAAAATTAGGATTTCCTATTAGAAAAACAATGAATGTAGCACAAGGGCTTTATGAAGGTGTTAATGTTCCAGAAAAAGGTACAGTTGGATTAATTACTTATATGAGAACAGATTCAACTAGAATTTCAGAAGAAGCAAGAAGTGCAGCTAAGTCACATATTACAGCAGTATATGGCAAAGAATATTATGAAAATAGATATTATAAAACAAAGTCAGGAGCTCAAGATGCACATGAAGGTATAAGACCAACTTATGTTGAACTTACACCGGAAAAGGTTAAAGATGTTTTGACTTCAGATCAATATAAGCTTTATAGATTAATATATAATAGATTTATTGCAAGTCAAATGTCTGCCGCCGTATATGATACTATCACAGCAAATATTGATGTAAATAAAGAAAAAGAAGTATTTAATTTTAGAGCAAATGGACAAACACTTAAGTTTAAAGGCTTTATGACATTATATGTTGAAGATAAAGACGAAAATACAAACGAAGATGATGAATCAAGAGTACCTAATTTAGAAGTTGGAGAAGAAGTAAAAAAAGAAAGTATAGAACCAAAACAGAGTTTTACAGAACCCCCACCAAGATATACGGAAGCAAGCCTTGTAAAAACTCTTGAAGAAAAAGGAATAGGAAGACCAAGTACTTATGCAACTATCATTTCAACTATTATAGATAGAAGATATATAGAAAAAGAACAAAAACAGCTTGTTCCAACTGAGCTAGGTAAAGTAGTAAATAAACTATTAATAGAAAATTTTAAAGATATTATAAATGTTGAATTTACAGCAGAGATAGAAAATAGTTTTGATAAAATTGCAGAAGGTAATGAAAGTTGGAAAACAGTAATAAGAGATTTTTATACACCATTTAAAGAAGAACTTGATAAGGCAAATGAACAACTTGAACATGTTAAATTAGAAGATGAAGTAACAGATATAAAATGTGAAAAATGCGGAAGAATGATGGTCGTAAAATATGGTAGATACGGAAAATTCTTAGCTTGTCCAGGATATCCTGACTGTAGAAATATTATTCCATTTGCTGAAAAATTAGACGTCCCTTGCCCTGTATGTGGTGCAGAAGTTTTTGTAAGAAAAACAAAACGTGGAAAAAATTATTATATTTGCAAAAATAATAATAAAGATAATCCAAATCCTTGCAATTATATATCTTGGGATAAACCAAAACTAGGAGAAAAATGGACTCCAGAAATTGAAAAAGAAAATCAAAAAGAAAAGAATGCAAAAAGATATGCAAGAAAAAAAGCAAGAAAGAAAAAAACGACAACAACTAAAAAGACGGTATCAACAAAGAAAGACACAAAAAGTATCGTATCTAAGAAAAAATCGGTCAATAAAACTAATACATCAACAAAAATATCTAAAAGTAAATCAACTAGAAAGAAAGCATAAAAAATGAAAGTATGAAGAAACTATATAAACATATTAAGAAAGGAATGATATTATGAAAAAAGAAAATGGTTCTGTAATTTTAATAGTATTAGTAACGGTATTATTTATATTTATACTACTTTCGACAAGTTTAATATTTGTATCTTCAAAAAGAAAATCTCAATTACAAGAATCTATGATTTTACAAGATATTTATCAAGGTGATGGTATGACTAAGGCTTATGCAAATAGATTGAGAAAAGAAGGTACTACTAGTTAAAATAAAAAAATTGCTTTGAATATATTCAAAGCATTTTTTAATGGAGTGTAATTATATCATCAAGTAAAAAGTAAATGTAATTTGTAAAAGAAGTTACAAATTATACCAAGTAAAAAAATTAGTAATTATTGACATTTAATACTATTTATAGTATAATAAATGAAGTGGTTATCCTAATGGATAAAGAAGAGATTTTTAAAATATATTTAAGAGATAAGAGATAAAAAATAGTACATAGCAAGAGAGCTATAAATATTAAAAATATAGATAGTTTGTTATAAAAACTATCTTAATTTAGATGTATTGTATTAAAAATCAATTAAAATTATAGAAAGGAGAAGATATATTAGAGAGAAAATATATCATAATTAGAAATGGAAGAAAAACAAAAGGATAATTTTAAGGCTACTAAAAGAAAAAATGTTGTTACAGAAAAAAGAAGAAAAACAACACATAAATCTTTAATTAGCAAAGAAAATAAGGAACATTATAAAGAAGGCTACAAGAGTAGAAAAGTGCAAGGAAATAAATCTATATTAGATTTTAAATTTAAACCTAGCAATTTAAAGATAATTGCTTTAGGTGGACTTGATGAAATTGGAAAAAATATTACAGTTTTTGAATATGAAGATGAAATTGTACTTGTAGACTGTGGATTAGAATTTCCGGAAGATGATATGCTTGGAGTTGACCTAGTTATTCCAGATGTAACATATTTAATAAGAAACAAAGAAAAAATAAAAGGATTAGTAATTACTCATGGTCATGAAGATCATATAGGATCTATTCCTTATGTATTACAACAAGTAAATATGCCAATTTATGCAACTAGATTAACTGCTAAATTAATTGAACACAAATTAGAAGAACATAATTTATTAAAAACAACTAAAATACACATTGTTGAGCAAGGTAAAACTATAAATTTAGGAAAAATGAGTGTAGAATTTTTGAGAAGTTCGCATAGTATACCAGATGCAGTAATGCTTGCAATTCATACACCAGTGGGAACAGTAGTTCATACAGGTGATTTTAAAGTTGATTATACTCCAATAGATGGCCAAATGATGGATTTAGGAAGATTAGCAGAGTTAGGAAATGAAGGAGTTTTAGCTCTTTTATCAGATAGTACAAATGCTGAAAGAAAAGGATTTACATTATCTGAAAAATCTGTGGGACCTGTATTTGACAATTTATTCGAAGGATGCAAAAAAAGAATAGTTGTTGCAACATTTGCATCAAATGTGCACAGGGTTCAACAAATTGTAAATTCAGCCGTTAAGTTTGGAAGAAAAATTGCAGTATCAGGAAGAAGCATGATGAATATGATTGATGCTGCTAGAGAATTAAATTACATTGATGCACCAGATGATTTATTTATTGATATTGATTTAATAAAAAATTATACAGATAGTCAATTAGTAATTATTACAACAGGAAGTCAAGGAGAAACAATGTCAGCCTTAACAAGGATGGCAAATGGAGAGCACAGAAAAATTACAATTACAGGAAATGACTTAATTATAATCTCAGCTAATCCAATTCCGGGAAATGAAAAAAATGTTTCAAAAGTAATAGATAAACTATTAAAGATTGGTGCAGAAGTTGTGTATAATACACTTGCAGATGTTCACGTATCAGGACATGCATGTCAAGAAGAACAAAAACTTATTATGGCATTAACAAGACCAAAATATTTTATACCAGTACATGGAGAATATAGACAATTAATAGCACACAGAGATACAGCAATGGAAATGGGAATACCTAGAGAGAATATATTTATTTCAAATAATGGTAGAGAAATAGAATTAAATCAAGATGAAGCAAAACTAGGAGGAACTGTACCATCAGGCAGAGTGATGGTAGATGGACTAGGTGTTGGAGATGTAGGAAATGTTGTTTTAAGAGATAGACAACATTTATCACAAGATGGTTTAATTGTAATTGTAATGACAATGAACAATGTAACAGGCGAAATTGTTGCTGGCCCTGATGTAATCTCAAGAGGATTTGTATATGTTAGAGAATCAGAAAATTTAATGGAGCAAGTAAAAACATTTATTAGAGAAGAAATAAGAGAATTAGAAGAAAGACATGTAAAAGATTGGGGTATAATTAAATCAACATTAAAAGATGATGTTAGAGATTTTATATTTGATAAAACAAAGAGAAATCCTATGATTTTACCTATAATAATGGAATTATAATAAATAAAGAGAAGCCTTTTATAAGGTTTCTCTTAAAGTTTATGAAGTTAAAAATATGATGTTGTGAGTAGAAAGTTATATTATCTACTCAATTCTCATTATATGACAATAATATATTCATTACGTTTATAATAAATTAATTTCTTTTGTATGTCAATAAATAATAAAAAATTTTAAAACTAATTTATATTTAATTCTTTTTTTAAAGCTTTTTGCAATAATTGCGAAAAATTTATATCTTTTTTTTCAGCAAGTGTATTTAACCATGTAGGAATGGATAAAGTTTTTTTAATTGAAATATTATTATACTTTTTTCGATATTCCAATAAATCAATTTCTATAATAGAAATAAATTGATTACTTTTTAATTTTATGTGATTATATGGTATTGTAGGAGTCGGAAAGCTATCTAAATCTGATAAATACAAACCTAGAGCATCTTGAGCCATTAGATAGGCTTCATCAAGAGATGAGCCAAATGTTGAACAACTTTTTAAGTCAATAAAATCAACCATATAGGACTTATCATTCTTATCATAAGTAAATATAGCTGGATAATAAAAATTATTCATAAAATTCCTTTCTTATATTATATTTTCTTTAGTATATAATATATTCAAAAATTAGTAGAATGGGACTAAGGCCTTAGTCCCGTTCTTTTCAAAATGGTGGCTACTAGACCTTTAGGCAATTCTTTACTGTGAATTGGTACTACTTCAATCTGATTACCGTTTTCTCAATTTTAGGTGAGAACCAGATTGAGAAACTTTTACCCAACCATTTTTTTCTAGTAGCTTCACTAAGTCTTTAGAATACATTTATGTACCTCGTTTCTTTAGTACTTCAATAAGAAGCTACTTCTTTGAATTATATTATTGTCTTACGACACTACTATTATACTACGTAATAATACGTATGTCAATATCTTTTTCTTTTATTTTTATCTTTTGGGTTAAACGTAAAAAAGTATATTCAATATTTTAATCTAAGTTTATAAAACACTAGATTTTTATACAGTTTTATGTTAAAATATTATATGTTAATAAAAGAGGTTAGGAGATAAAGTTATGGATTATAAAGAGTTAGCGAACTTAATTTTTCCAGATGCTAAGCCTATTAGCTATTATGAAGAAAAATATAAACCAAGAGATTTAAAGGAAGGAGCAGTAGTTACAAGATTTGCTCCAAGTCCTACAGGTTTTGTACATATAGGCGGATTATATCAAGCATTAGTTGCTATACAATCTGCAAAGAAAACAGAAGGAGTATTTTTTTTAAGAGTTGAAGATACAGACCAAAAAAGAGAAGTTGAAAATGGAGTAACAGATATAGTAAATTCTCTTAAAGATTTTGATATGGAACCAGATGAAGGAATGATTTCTGATACAGAAGAAAAAGGAAATTATGGCCCTTATAAACAATCTTTAAGAAAAGATATATATCAAGCTTTTGCAAAATATATGATAGAATTAGGAAAGGCATATCCTTGTTTTTGCACACCTGAAGAAGTAGAAGAAATTAGAAAAAAGCAAGAAGCTGCAAAAATTAGACCAGGATATTATGGAGTTTGGGCAAAGTGCAGAAATCTTACATTAGAGGAAATGGCTGATAAAATAAAAAATGGAGAAAAGTATATTATAAGATTCAAATCTCCAGGGAGAGAAGATAGAAAAATAAAATATAAAGATGTAATAAAGGGTGTTGTAGAATTTCCAGAAAACGATCAAGATATTGTTATAATAAAAGCAGATGGACTTCCAACTTACCATTTTGCACATGTTGTTGATGATCATTTAATGAGAACAACACATGTAATAAGAAGTGATGAATGGCTTTCTTCAGTGCCTATACATTTACAATTATTTAATGAAATTGGTTTTAAAGCACCAAAGTATGCACATATTTCACCAATTATGAAAAATGATAATGGAAATAAACGTAAATTAAGTAAGAGAAAAGATCCAGAAGCAGCAGTATCATATTATAAAGAAGAGGGAATTCCTCCACAAGCTGTTAAAGAATATTTACTTAATATTGCAAATTCGACTTTTGAAAATTGGAGAAGAGCAAACCCAGATAAATCAATAGATGAATTTGATTTTAATTTAAGTAAAATGAGTGTAAGTGGTGCACTTTTTGATATGGTAAAGCTTTTAGATATTGGAAAAAATGTTATATCTAGAATGACGGCAGAAGAAATTTATGATAAGTCTTTAATATGGGCAAAAGAATATGACGAAGAATTAGCAGAAATGTTGAAAAGTAAAGATTATTCTCTAAAAATTTTTGGAATTGAAAGAGGCGGAAATAAGCCAAGAAAAGATATTTCAAAATGGTCAGAAGTTAAAGAAAATATTATTTATATGTTTGATGATAAATTTTTAAATGCAAAACAAGAGTACCCATATCAAGTTATATCAGACAAAGAAAGCATAACAAAGATTTTAACATTATATATGGAAAAATATTATAATGAAAATGATGATAAACAAGAGTGGTTTAATAAAATAAAATCTCTTGCAGGTGAAATGGGTTATGCAGAGGAAGTAAAAGAATTCAAGGCAAATCCAGACAAATATAAGGCTCATGTTGGAGATGTAAGTACAGTATTAAGAGTAGCTTTAACAGGAAGAACAAATACACCTGATATGTATGAAATAATGAAAGTACTTGGAAAAGAGAGTATGATAAAAAGATTTGAAAAAGCAAAAAAAGAATTAAACTAATTGTGATATATTAGGAGGTAAATTATGCAATATCAAGTTGGAGATATTGTTAGAACTAAAAAAGCCCATCCTTGCGGTAGTAAACTCTGGGAAATAACAAGAGTAGGAGTTGACTTTAAATTAAAGTGCACTAAATGTGGACATGTTGTGACTTTAGAAAGAGAAAAAGCATTAAAAGCAATTACTAAAAAAGAAGAAAATAAATTTTAATAGATCATTAGCGAGTGTGTGTAATATTTTTGAACCTTATGGTAATTTAAGTGATTCTTCATTAGGACTTTTTTATTTTTCAGAAGGAGAAAATTTAAAATTTAATGTCACTATTGAATTGGGAAAATGCGATTATTTACAGGCAATTTTGGGAATTTTAGTTTATGAATAAAAATGAATAGTATAAAAATTAATTTGTAAATAAAAAAATTATATAGAAAATATTTTGTATATAATTTTTAAATAATGCACATAATAAGAAAAAAAGAAAGGATAATAATTATGAAAGTTGAAGAATGTATGTGCTGTAATGTTACAGCAGTAAAACCAGAAACTACACTAAAAGAATGTGCAGAAATGATGAGTAAAAATGATATAGGATGTACTCCTGTTTGTGAAGGGGATAAACTAGTTGGAATGATTACAGACAGAGATATTATTTTAAGAGCTGTTGCAGAAGGAAAAGATGTAAATACTACAACTGCAAAAGATATAATGACAGAAGATGTATGCTCTTGTGACTGCGGATGTGATGTAGATGAAGCAGAAAAAGTAATGTCAGAATATCAAATAAGAAGAATACCTATTTTAGAAGAAGGAAAAGTAGTAGGAATGCTTACTTTAGGTGATTTAGCAGTTTGTAATGATGCTGATAATAAAAAAGTATGTAGTACTTTTAAATGTATATGTGAAGATTAGAAAGATAATTTTAAAGAAAAAATTAAATATAAAGTATGAAATATAAGATAAGAGAAAAATTAAATAAAAAATAAAAATTAAAATTAAAATAAAAAAATAATTTAACTCTTCTTGCCTTCGTTGTCGCTAGAAATTTGCAAGCAAATTTCGCTCCATTCGCGCTTCGCTTGAGCGTTACGAAGTCTGCGTAGAGTTAAATTATTTTTTTATTTGTTAATTATGATTTATTGTAAAATTGATTCTATTTCATTCCATACTTTTTCGGTATATATCTTTCTTTCAGAAGAGAATGGTAAAAATTTTAAATCATGAAGAGGATTTAGTTTATCAGATAAATTTTTAACTTGAGCATCAACTTTAGTTATAGCTATTTTATCTGCTTTATTTGCAATTACAATGCAAGGTAGGTTGTGATTGATAATAAAATCATACATTAATTTATCATTATCAGAAGGATCATGTCTTATATCAATTAAGAAAAATATTAAATCTATATTTTCTCTTTTTAGTAAATATTCTTCAATAAAATTACCTACTTTTATTTGTTCTTGTTTTGACATTTTACTATAACCATATCCAGGTAAATCAACAAAGTAGAATTTATCATCTATATTATAAAAATTAATTTGCCTGGTTTTTCCCGGAGTATTACTTGTTCTTGCTAAATTTTTTCTATTAAGCATAGTATTGATAAAACTTGATTTACCAACATTGGATTTTCCAACTAATACAATTTCAGGAATTTTTATTTTTGGATATTGTTTTTCATGTACTGCTGAAATTTCAAATTTAGGATTTTTTATTATCATAAAAAGTTCCTTTCTGTAATCTAAAACTTTTATCTTTCTTCATCTTCATGAGTGTATTCATCTACTAAATATAAATCCATCAAATTAGAAATATTTGTAGAATTTTTTTGTAGATTATCTGATAATTTTCTTAAATCTGTATTTGATGGATTTGTAATAAAATCTGAGATTCTGTATATTGAATCATAACACAATTCTTGAAAATTTTGTAATTTACTATAATCATCAAGTAATTCATCTTTATCTAATTCTCTTGTAGCAGTATAATGAGTGACTTTGTCAAGAATTGAGTCAATAATAGAATATGCAGGTATATATTGAGTTACAGTAGAGTATTTTATATCTAATTTAGTAAATTCTTCAAACATTTTTTTCCTTTCAATTACATCATCATACACAATATATATTGAATTAAATAGTGCATATAATTTTTTTGGAAGTGTTGAACTTTGCTTTAAAGATAAAAAATCTTCTTTAT
This sequence comes from uncultured Clostridia bacterium, assembly GCA_947623725.1. Taxonomy (GTDB): domain Bacteria; phylum Bacillota; class Clostridia; order TANB77; family CAG-508; genus CAG-793. Next base: position 28,287 of record CANQHI010000006.1, read on the forward strand.
CTATATAAATAACTCTTTCTATTTTAGAATCATTTTTTTTGGCAATATAAATACCATCTGGTACATATATAGTGGTTACAGAATCATCATGACTTATTGAATATAAAAGAGCTAATTGATCATTTCCTGCATCACAATATAAAGAGCAGTCACCATTATCAAAACTGTATTCTTCTATAAAAGAATCATCATCTAATGTATAAATTGCCATGTTTTCAATATCAGAATCATTAGAGTTATCATTCTCCTCTAGTTCACCATTATTAATTACATCTGATTTTGGTAGTGTTAAAAAACTAAATTTATTATTCATGTTAAATTTTCCTTTTAATAGTTATTTTTTTGGAGTTATTTTTTCTAAACCTCCCATATATGGTCTTAAAATTTCAGGAACTGTAACGCTTCCATCTTCATTATAATTATTTTCAATTATTGCAATAAGTCCTCTAGGAGATGCAACTACTGTATTATTTAATGTGTGTACATAGTAATTACCTTTTTCTCCTTTAGTTCTAATTCCAAGTCTCCTTGCTTGAGCATCACTTAAATTTGAACAACTTCCAACTTCAAAATATTTTTGCTGTCTTGGAGACCATGCTTCAACATCACAAGACTTAACTTTTAAGTCTGCTAAATCACCAGAACAACATTCTAATTGTCTAACTGGAACATTCATACTTCTAAAGAAATCAACTGTTAATTTCCACATTTTGTTGTAATAATTCATTGAATCTTCAGGTTCACAAAGAATAATCATTTCTTGTTTTTCAAATTGATGAAGACGATACAATCCTCTTTCTTCTAGTCCATGAGAACCAATTTCTTTTCTAAAACATGGAGAATATGATGTCATTTTTATTGGTAATTCTTCTTTTTTTATAAGTTGATCTTTAAATTTTCCAATCATTGAATGTTCAGATGTACCTATTAAATATAAATCTTCGTTTTCGATCTTATACATCATTGCATCCATTTCTTCAAAAGACATTACACCAGTTACAACATCAGAACGTATCATAAATGGTGGAATAGCATAAGTAAATCCATTATTGATCATGTAATCTCTAGCATAAGCTAATACTGCTTCATGAAGTCTAGCTACATCTCCTAATAAATAATAAAATCCTACACCACTTGTACGACCTGCAGATTCTTTATCTAATCCACCAAGAGCCTCTATTATATCAGCATGATGAGGTATTTCATAATCTGGAACTTTAGGTTCTCCAAATCTCTCTATTTCAACATTTTCAGAATCATCTTTACCAATTGGAACAGAAGGATCCATAATGTTAGGGATTTTCATCATTCTAGATTTTATTTCTTCACTATATTTTTCTTCTAACTTTTCATTTTCTTCAAGCTCTTTATTTATTTCTTGAACTTGCTTTTTAATTTCTTCGGCTTCTTCTTTTTTTCCATTTTTTATAAGCATACCAATTTGGCTACTTAAAGAATTACGATTGCTTCTTAAAGTATCGCCTTTTAATGTGGCTTCTCTATTTTTTTTATCAAAATCAATTATTTCATCAACAAGAATAAGTTTTGAATCTTGAAACTTTTTCTTAATATTTTCTTTTACCATTTCTGGATTTTCTCTAATTAATTTTATATCAATCATAAAATTTTTCCTTTCTGTTGATTTTTTTAGGAGTAATTTTTAATTCCTAAAAAACATACATGTATTGTACCACTTATTTATGTAGATTACAAGATTATTTGTTATAAATAAAAAAGTGAATTGATGAATAATAGGAAAAAAATGTGAATATAATATTAAATGAATTTTGAAAAAGTTTATAGGTTAGCTTATAAAAAAATAAATTTTTAAAGGAGATATTATAATTTGGAAGAAAAATTTATATCAGATAAGATTTTTATTCAAATGACAGAAGAAGAGGAAAAAAGAGAAATTTTAAGAAATATTATTAACACAAGGTCACAGTTGACGAATGCAAATAAAAATTTTGAATTTGCTAATACAAATGATTTAATAGATTATTATATTTATAAGATAAAATCGATTCAGGCAAAGCTTGATAGTCTAATTAAGCTTGCTAAGGAGAGAGGAATAGAGTTAGAAAAATTAGCATAAAAATAATTTGTCCATCATAAAATTAAATCAAAGGTGGGACAAAGATGGACAATAGAATCATTTTAACATTTATTGCATGTATTGCAATTTTAATAATTTTTGGAAAATATTTTTCTTTTCCATTAAAAAAAATAATAAAATTAGTAGGTAATTCAATTTTAGGAGCTGTAATTATTTTTCTAATAAATCTAGTAGGAACTTCATTTAACTTTCATATAGGTTTTAGTATAATTAACTCTATAATTGTGGGAATACTAGGAATTCCAGGAGCAATTTTATTAGTACTTTTAAAGATTTTTGGAATAATATAAAAAATCACACAGTTACAATTATTGCAACTGTGTGGAGAGACTGATAATTTAAGTTAGATTTTTAAATAATTCTTTTACGCAAGCTTTGGGGTTGCTAATTTCTTCACCTATTCTAAGATAAAGGTATATTTCATCAGATACTAGAATATGATGAGTCATTGGCATAAAGTGTCCACAGCATTTACCTATAAAGTCTATAGGTTTGTTATCATCATCTATGTCTTTAATGTATAAAGACATGATTATGGTATCATCGCAAAAATTTATATATGCGATGTCGAGAGTAAATACCCCCACAATTGAAGAATCCTCATTAATACAAATATACCCATTGTTGTATTCTAGGAAATCTTCTTCGGAAAAAATCCGATAATAAGCTTCGAAATACCTTTTGTTTGACATGGCGTCTCCTCCTAAGAAATTATTACATATATTTTATCATAAAAACCTAAAATAATCAATATTTGGAGAAATAAAGACTATGTGGAAGAGGTATTTTTACAAAATTTTTTAATTAAACAAGTATCACATTTTGGTTTTTGAGAAGAGCAAGTTTTTCTTCCATGCCATATAAATATGTGATTTACATCTTTCCAATATTCTCTAGGAATTAATTTACACAAGTCTTGCTCAACTTTACTTGGATCAGATTCTTTTGAAAAACCGATTCTATTTGCAAGTCGTCTAGCATGAGTATCAACGGCTATTCCTTGAGGATTATTGAAAGCTTCTAGCATAATGACATTAGCACTTTTTCTTCCAACGCCAGGAATAGTTATTAGTTCTTCCATAGTTTGAGGAACTTTACCATTAAAATCTTCAACAATTTTCTTTCCAGCGGATTTTAAGTTTTTGGCCTTATTTTTGTAAAAACCACAAGAATGTATTAGTTCTTCTAATTTTTTTATATCACAATTTGCGAAATCTTCAGGAGTATCATAAACTTTAAATAATTCTGGTGTTACTTGATTTACTCTATCATCAGTACACTGAGCAGATAAACATACTGCAACTAACATTTCAAATGGTGTTTTAAAATCTAAACTACATTTAGCATCAGGGTACATTTCTTTTAATTTTTTTACGATTTCTACTGCAAGTTCTTTATTCATTTAATATTATATTTTTCGTACAATGTAAATAAATTTATTATACGAATTTCTCCTTTCTTTGAAAACTAGTATAATTTTATTCCACTGTTACAGATTTTGCAAGATTGCGAGGCTTATCTACATCTAAATTTTTGAATTTTGCAATGTAATAAGCAAAAAATTGTAATGGCACTATTGAAATAATAGGTGATAGCAAGGTATGAATTGGTGGAATACTAACAGTAAAATCAATTTTATCATTATCTATATTTTGATTAGTAATTAGCAATACTTTTGCACCTCGTGAAATTGCTTCTTCTAAATTGCTTATAGTCTTTTTTGAAGTTAAGGAATCTGTTATAACTCCAATAATAGTAGTGTCTTTTTCAATTAAAGCTATTGGTCCATGCTTTAATTCACCAGAGGCATAAGCTTCAGAATGAATATAAGAAATTTCTTTCAGTTTTAAGGAGCCTTCCATACAAACAGCATAATCAGAGCCTCTTCCAATAAAATATAAATCATGCTGATTAAATATTTTTTTAGCATATTTTTTTAACGTCTTAGATGTATCTAAAACTTCTTTTAATTTGTCAGGTAATTTTAATAAAGCTAATTTAAAGCTTTGTAAATTTTTATCATCATATCCTAGAAATTCTGCCATATATATTGCTAAAATACCTAAAAGAGTTACTTGACAAGTGTAAGCTTTGGTTGAAGCAACGGCAATTTCTGGTCCGGCATGAGTATAAATTGTATAATCAGAAAATCTTGTAATAGAACTGCCAATAACATTTACTATAGATAAGGTTGTTGCACTAAAAGATTTAGCTAATTTTACAGCTGCAATTGTATCTGCAGTTTCACCTGATTGGGAAATAAAAATACAAAAAGTGTGTTCATCAATTAAAGGATTTCGGTATCTAAATTCAGATGCAACATCTACTTCAGTAGGAATTTTGCAAAATTTTTCAAAAATTGGTTTTGCAGCCATACCAGCATGCATGGCAGTTCCACATGCAACAATAAATATTCTATTAAATTTTTTGAAATCTATATAATCAATGTTAAGATTAGTCTTTTCTGAAAGAGATAATCTAGATCCGATAGTTTCTCTAACAGCATTAGGTTGTTCGTATATTTCTTTTAACATAAAATCTTCATAACCATTTTTTTCACTACTTTGAGAATCCAATTCAATAGTTTTTATTGATTTATGAATTTGAGATAAATTAATATCATAAAATTCCACAGAATCTTTTTGGACTACTGAAATTTCTTCATCATCAAGAAAATAAAATTTATTTGTATAAGTCAAAATAGCAGGTATATCTGATGCAATATAATTTCCTTTTTCGCTAGTACCGATTACTAAAGGGCTATCTTTTTTAGCAATTATAATTTTATCTGGACAAAATTCAGATATAACTTCTATAGCATAACTTCCTTTAAGTTCTTTCATAGTATCAGATACAGCTTTTAATATATCTCCAGAATAGTACATATTAATTAAATTAGGAATAACTTCTGTATCTGTTTCAGAATATAATTTATAACCATTATTAATTAATTTCCTACGAAGAGAAGTATAATTTTCAATTATTCCATTATGTACTACAGCAAATTTTCCAGTATTATCAATATGTGGATGTGAATTCTCCTTAGATGGAATTCCATGTGTTGCCCATCTGGTATGAGCGATTCCAACATTTCCAATTAAATCTTTAATCTTATCATTATTTTTTAAGTTGTTAACTCTACCTTTATCCTTAACAATTTCTAATTGATAATTATTTTCATTAGAGGAATTATTGTTAAGTACAGCAATTCCAGCTGAATCATAACCTCTGTATTCTAGTGAAAGCAAACCATTTATTAGTATAGGGACAGCTTTTCTTTCACCAATATATCCAACAATTCCACACATAAAAACCTCCTTAATGATATATAATATATATTAATTTTATAAAATGTGAAAATAAAAAGTAATATAATTTTAGCAGATTTTTTTCAATTAGTAAATTATAAAAAAATATATATAATCTCCATATTATATTGACATGAATGGTTTGCAATGTTATAAATATATTATTAAAATTTATAAAGTAGATATATAGAATTTATATATCAAGGAAAGGAATTTTATTATGAAAAAATCAAGTATTATTTTAATTGTAGTGGTTGTTGTAATAGTTGCTATTGCAGGACTACTAATTAGTGGATATAATGGTATGGTTTCAAAAAAGGAAGCCGTAGATAGTTCTTTAGGTAACTTAAATGTTATGTTACAAAGAAGAGCAGATTTAGTTCCGAATTTAGTTAATACTGTAAAAGGATATACATCACATGAAGATGAAGTAATTGATAAGATAACAGATGCAAGAGCAAAGTTAGTAGGAGCAAGCAATTTAGAAGAAAAATCAGAAGCAAATAATGAATTAACAAATTCTTTAAATGCATTGATGGTTGTTGTTGAAAATTATCCAGATTTAAAATCATCTGCAAACTTTACTCAATTGTCAGATGAGTTAGCAGGAACAGAAAACAGAATTGCAGTTGCAAGAAAAGATTATAATGATGCAGTAAGAACTCTAAATACATCAATTAAAAGATTTCCTACAAATATATTAGCAGGTATGTTTGGATTTGATGAGGCAGAATATTTTGAAGCAGATGAAGGAAGTCAGGAGGTTCCTAGTGTTAATTTCGAGTAAGAAAAAAATAATTATAAAAGTATTGTTAATATTTTTTATAATATTTAATTTATTACCAATTAAGTCATTAGCGATTGTAAGTCCAACGGCAGAATTTTATGTAAATGATTATGCTAATCTACTTAGTGAAGAAACTAAAGAATATATCATTAATACAAATGTAAGTCTGCATAATCAGACAGGAGCACAGATTGTAGTAGTAACAGTAGAAAATCTAGAAGGTAACTCTTTAGAAGACTATGCAACAGAGCTTTTTAGAAGTTTTGGAATAGGGGATAAAAGCAAAAATAATGGAGTTTTACTTCTACTTGCATTAGAAGAAAGAGAGTTTAGAGTAGAAGTTGGATATGGATTAGAGGGAATATTGCCAGATGGAAAAACTGGTAGGATTCAAGATGAATATATAATTCCTTATTTAAAAGAAAATAATTGGAATGATGGAATAAAAAACGGTTTTAGTGCAATATTAAACATTGTTGCAGAAGAATATGGTGTTGAAGTTAATGCGCAAGCAGCAATTGCAGGAGAAAGTAAAAATGATTTTGGATCTTACTTAGGTATATTTGTGATATTTTATTTTCTTTCAGATATGATTGGTGCAGGTATGTATAAAGTTAATAAAAAATGGAAAATATTTGCTATAATACTTTTTGGAATTGTTGCTGAATTTTTAATTTTTGTAGTGTTAAAAAATATATTTTCATCAACAATGATGACATTACTATGTTTAATTATATTTACAATCTCATGTTTCTCAAATAGAAGAACAAGAGGCGGATGGTATGGTCACGGGGGATCATCAGGAGGTTTTTCAGGTGGTGGCTTCTCAGGAGGCGGAGGCTCTTCTGGAGGAGGCGGAAGTTCAAGAAGCTTTTAATAATAAAATTTTAACTAAAAATTATATTAGAATATAAACAAAAAACAAAAAGTGGAAGAGAACTTTTTGTTTTTTTGTTTATAAAATGCATATAAATCAATTTTGGCATAATATTAAAAAATTATTATTTATATTGTGAATATATATAAAAATTTTGAATAAAAAAAACGGATATGTATAGGATTTTAATATAATAGGAGATAATTTAATGAAAAGAAATCTATTTTTAATTAATAAAAAAATTAGAAGTAGAAATTATAAAAAGTGTTTATATAATTTAAATATTTATATTTAATGAAAAAACTTAATAAAAATTAATATAAAAGAAATATAGCATAATGACTAGGTAAAGTCAAGAAAATAAAAATTAAAAAAATATAAATAAATTGTAAAAAAATAAAAGAATAAATCTTATAGAAATCCTACTATAAGCAGGATTTAAGGTATATTCTTTTTTTATTAAGTTTTTTCATTAATAAAAATAATATAAATGTTTATAAAAATGAATATTATAGGAGGAAAACTATGAAAAAACAAATGATGAAAGGAGAAAATTTGAATTCAAAAAGAAAAAGCATAAAGGAACAAGGAATTACATTAATAGCATTAGTAATAACTGTAATAATACTTTTAATATTAGCAGGAGTAACAATAAATACAGCTTTAAGTGAAAATGGATTATTTAAAATGGCAAAAAAGGCAGTAAAAAGCTATGATAATGCTTCAGAAATGGAAACATTAAGTTTTTCTATTGTAAATTATAATATAACAAACGATGAAGCAGATAAGCTAGGAGAAAAACTATCAAAAAAATCTGTATCAAATTCTGATTGGCATATAATACAAGATAAAGAAAATACTTATGCAGACGGATGGTATTTTGTAAAACAAGGATATGAGTTACCAAATGGAAGTAATGCAAAAAACAATTGGGTAATAAACTATAAAACAGGAGAAATAAAGCAATTAGAAGAAAACTACACATCAATGTCAATAGGGGATTCAGTTGCAGTAAAAGATGGATTGGTATTAAATATAGATACAGCAATGATGGATAAAAAAGAAGCAGGAACATGGACTAAAGATGAAATAGAAAAAGCACTAGGAGATAATGTAAAATTACATAATTTTGATGACAATGATTTAGGAACTGTAAGTGGTTTTAGTAAAGAAGGCTTTTTATTTGATGGTAAAGATGACTATATATCCATAAGTGATAATACAGTGTTAGATAAATTTTTTAATAAAGGATTTACGTTTGAATTTTCTGGTAATTGCAGTAATTTTTTGAGAGTTTATGATTCGGGTGATCCTCAAGTTTTTGATACAGGCTGTTCTTGGCTTTCGTTTGGAGATGCTAGTTTGAAGGAGTATAGTTCTTTATTTATGGAACGGGTGGATTGATGTAATTTCGTTCACAACGGTTGGAAATAATGGAATTTTTTCTAAATGGTCTAATGATGTATACGGTAATATTACCAAAGTGCCAATTGGTCTTGAAATGAATAAGCCTATTACAATTAGTATAGTTCTTGATACGACTAAAACTGGTAATGAGGTTAATGTGAAACGGAGCAGAATATGAAGGATACAAGGTCTCTTGTTATAAGAATGGAGAATTGATTGATTCATCTTATTTGAATGTTGATCACTGGAATCTGTTTAAAAATGAAAGTGATAAGAAAGGTGCTAATTCATTTTTTATTGGAGTACTACGAAATTATGATAGCAATAAAAAAGTAGCGTTTAATGATTATGGTAATATGATTTTAAAGAATTGCAGATTTTATACAAGACCACTGAGTGATGCTGAGATTAAGCTAAACTATGATACAAGATTAGCTTACGATCAATAAAAAATCTAACTTGATTATGAAGAAAAAGCTTAGAGTTTATTAGATACTAAGGATTTATTGATTTAAGCTTTTTATTCTTATCCTCTGCTTCATAAATTTTATAAACATTCATAAAATCATCAATAGTTTTAGGTGTTCTATTTATCTCATTATATATTTTTTGATAAATAGGAACATCTAAAATTTCATTTTGTAAATCTTTATATAAATGGTGAATGTTATTAGGAGTAGATTCTTTCCAAGCCTTTTCGTTATCTATAATAAGCATTCCTCTAACAAGAGTTGCTGATAAAATTCGTGGTAAAATTAGTTCTGCGGTTTTTTCTATATCTTCTGATTTGAACCATTTATTGCGAGCTTCTTCATTTCCATAAACCATAAGGTCTGCAAATTTTCCTGTTATTTTTTCTACATTCTTCTTAACATATCCGCCCCAATCTACATTAAAATCATATTCATTTGTGAGGTCATCTAGCCCTTTTATAATAAAATTATCTTCCGAAATATCTTGGAGGCATTGTTTTATCACTTTTATTCTAGTATCAATAGAAAAAGGATTTCTTAATGTTTTAGATTCTTGTGCAGAAGATACTAATATAAGTGTACGCTTACAAAGTGCCATACAAGATTGAAATAGTTGCAGATGTCCTAAATGTGCATGTGAAAATCTGCCACATATAAGTCCTAAATCAAATAATTTATTTTCATTCATAAAAATTTCCTTTCTCTCACTATAAAAAAATGAAAAGTTCAATTTTTCAAGACAATTTTATCATGTTTTAAATTCTAGAAATTATTATACAATAAATTTTTTATAAAAACAATTATTAAAGATTTCATATAGTGTATAAAATGGTTCAAGTGAAAAAGTAAATGAAAGGGTATAAAATGAATTGATAATTTTTAGAAAAATTGCTTTTTTATGTATATTTTGATATAATTTATGTGTTGGAGAAAGTAATGTTTAATATAGAAGAAGAATTAAAAAAATTGCCTCAAAAACCTGGCGTATATATTATGCATGATAAATCAGATAAGATTATTTATGTTGGAAAGGCAATTAATTTAAAAAGGAGAGTAACTTCATATTTTAGGAAAACAAATAAAACTCAAAGAATACTAAATATGGTAGCATTAATAGATCATTTTGAGTATATTGTTTGTGAAAATGAGGCAGAGGCACTTATATTAGAATGTAATCTAATAAAGAAAAATATGCCTAAATTTAACGTGCTTTTAAAAGATGATAAAACATATCCATACATAAAAATAAATGTAAAAGCAGATTTTCCAGATATCTATATAACTAGAAAAATTTTAAATGATGGAGCAAGATATTTTGGCCCATATGCAAATGCTGGTGCTGCAAAAGAAATGGTGGATTTTATAAAATCAAAATTTAAAATCAGACAATGTAGAACATTTAAGTATAAGGATAGAGCATGCTTGAATTATCATATAAAAAAATGTATGGCACCATGTATGGGATATATTTCAAAAGATGATTATAGAAAGCAGATAAATCAGATTATGTCAATTTTAGATGGAAATATTGATGAAGTACAAAAAGAATTAAAAAAAGAAATGTTAAAAGCATCAGAAAAACAAGAATTTGAAAAAGCAGCACAAATAAGAGATGAACTTTTAGCAACACAAAGAATTTCACAAAGACAGAAAGTCTCAAATATTTCAGATAATGACATTGATGTAATTGGAATAGCTAGAAATGAATATGAAATATGTGTAGAAATCTTTTACATTAGAAATAGCAAAATGATTGGTAGGGATCATTTCTTCTTAAAGGGATTAAATGATGAAGATGATAAAGAAATAATCTCTAATTTTATAAAGCAATATTATACAGGAAGAAAATTTTTTCCTAATAAAATAATGGTAAAAGAAGATTTTGAAGAAAGAAAACTTTTAGAAATTTGGCTTACTAATGAGAGTGAAAGGAAAGTTGAAATCAAAGTACCACAAAAGGGAAAGAAAATAAAATTAGTAGAAATGGCAGAAAACAATGCTAAAATAACATTAGATAATAAAGAAAAATCAAATAAAAATCTGGTTCTAGAATTAAAAGAAGTATTAGGATTAGAGAATCTTCCGAGAAAAATAGAAAGTTTTGATATATCAAATATCTCTGGTGAATACATGGTAGCTGGAATGTGCGTAATGATTGACGGAGTAATTAAGAAAAATTTATCAAGAAGATTTAAAATAAAAACTGTGTATGGACAAGACGATCCAAAATGTATGGAAGAAGTTGTAACAAGGAGACTTTATCATTCAATAGAGTTAACTGAAGAAGAAAAAGGAAAATTAAAAGATGTAGATATAGAAAAAATTGGAGATTCAAAAGGATTCGGAAAGTTACCGGATTTGATTTTAGCTGATGGTGGAATAACGCAGATAAGAGCTATAAAACAAGCAATAAAAAATGTTGAAAATAAAATAAACAAGAGCTTAGATATTAGTGTTTATGGTATGGTAAAAAATGATAAGCATGAAACAAGAGCATTAATAGATGAAAATAGAAAAGTATTTAATATTTCAGAAGATTTATTTAATTTAATAACTAATTTCCAAAATGCAGTTCATGATAATGCAATTGGATACCACAAATTTTTAAGAGATAAATCTATGACTAAATCAAAACTAGATGAAATTAATGGAATAGGAACTGTAAAAAAACTAGCACTTTTAAAGAAATTTAATAGTGTAGAAAATATTAAAAATGCAGAAATTAGTGAAATTGCTGAAGTAAAAGGAATAAATGAAGAACTGGCTAAAAAGATAAAGGAAAGCTTATGATTTATTATAGATATATAATTTGTAAAAAAATATAAAAAGTTGTAATACGATTCATGGAATAAATTAGTAATTCTCGAATATATTTTAAATAGTAGATTATTTAAAATGGAGAGAGTTATGGGAAAGAAATTTTTTATTTTTTTGGTTGTATTGGCAATAATTATACAAGCTTTTTTGGGAGTATTGATTTATAATTTTGTAATGCTACTTAAATTAATATAATTTTATAAAAAAAGATAAATTTTATAGACAAGCTTTAAATAATGTTGTAAAATACTTCCACAAGTAAAAAAATAAACCATTCTGCTTATGCCGAGCTAATGGTTTATTAAAACTTTATCTTGGCAAAACCACGTTTGTGGATTTGTCATTTCCTATATTTATTATAATACTTTTAAAGGTAAAATGTCAAGGACATATAAATAATTGATAGGAACATGCTAAAGATTAATATTTAAGGATATACATTGTAAGAAAATGAAGTGAAAGGTAAAGAAATGGATATAGCAAATAATTGGAATGATTATGAAATATTAGATATGGCAAATGGTGAAAAGTTAGAAAAATGGAAAGATATTATTTTAATAAGACCTGATCCACAAATAATTTGGAAAGAAAAAAGTTTTCCTGAATTATGGAAAAAGGCTGATGCTAGATATGAAAGAAGTGCAACTGGTGGTGGAGCATGGAAGTATAATAATAAGCTTCCTAAAGCATGGCAAGTTAGATATAAAGATTTAGAGTTTAATATTAAACCAATGGGATTTAAGCACACTGGCTTATTTCCTGAGCAAGCTGTAAACTGGGACTGGATGATAAATAAAATAAAAAATGCAAATAGAGAAATAAAAGTCCTAAATCTTTTTGCATATACAGGAGGTGCAACTGTAAGCTGTCTTTATGCAGGTGCATCTGTTTGTCATGTGGATAGTTCAAAAGGAATGGTAGAATGGGCAAAAGAAAATGTAACTTCATCTAATTTACGAGATAAAAAGGTTAGATTTTTAATTGATGATGTTGTAAAATTTGTAAATAGAGAAATTAGAAGAAATAACAAATATGATGCAATAATAATGGATCCTCCATCTTATGGAAGAGGTGCAAATGGAGAAGTATGGAAGTTTGAAGAAAATATATTTGACTTAATTAAATTGTGCACAAATGTATTATCAGACAAACCTTTATTTTTCCTTATTAATTCATATACAACAGGAATATCAAGTGGTGTTTTAGAAAATATGCTAAGAATTTGCATGCCTAAAAATATAAAAGGAAAATTTTCAAATGGAGAAGTTGGATTACCAATGACTAACTCAGAATTAGTGTTACCTTGTGGAATTTATGGTAGATGGGAAAGTTAATTGTACTAAAATTTATATATTTTACGATAAATTATTGTTTTTTGATGGTAAACTTCTATTGATAAAAACGAAAAGGGTTAAATTATTATAATAAAGGATGTAGTTTTAATGAAAGTAATATATGAAGATAATCATATAATTGTAGTTAGAAAAGAGGCAGGAATACCTTCACAAGCTGATAAAACAGAAGATGAAGATATGCTTACAATAATAAAAGCTTATTTAAAGGAAAAATATCAAAAGCCTGGAAATGTTTATTTAGGATTAGTTCATAGATTAGATAGACCAGTAGGTGGAATTATGGTATTTGCAAAAACTTCAAAAGCAGCATCAAGATTAAGTGAACAAGTAAGAAATAAAACATTTAAGAAAAGTTATATAGCAATAGTCAATGGAAAAATGGAAAAAGATAAAGATAAATTGGTAGACTATTTATGGAAAGATGAGAAAAATAATACAAGTTATGTTGTAAAAGAAACAAAAAAGAATGCCAAAAGAGCAGAACTTGATTACAAAGTTATAAAATATGATAAAGAAAAAAATATTTCAATTATCGAAATTGATTTACATACAGGAAGGCACCATCAAATAAGGGTGCAACTTTCAAGCAGAGGACATAGCATAGTTGGAGATTCAAAATATCATGGTAAAAATATAGATAAAGGTTTATGCTTGTGGGCATATAAGCTTACAATAGAGCATCCAATTACAAAGGAAAAAATTACATTTAGTGATATACCAGATATGAAAGGAAATTGGAAAGAATTATCTGGAATTAATTTAGAATAATTATATAATTTATAAAAACATTTTTTGAAATAAAAATCAATAATATAAAAATGAATCTATATTAAATAAAACTTATAAAAATATTATATGAGGAAAAATAAAATGAGAATGAAATTTAAACCTTGGGCAAGAGAAGAATTAGAAACAAGTCCATTTTACATAGATAATCCACAAGATTATAAAAATAAGTGGAAAACTGTATTTGAAAAAGAGCAAAAATTGTATTTAGAACTTGGTTGTGGGAAGGGAAACTTTATAGCAAAGCTTTCAAAACAAAATCAAAATATAAATTTCATTGCAATAGACTTAGTTGATGCAATGCTTGGAATGGCAAAAAGAAATGTAGAAGCAGAATATGGAATCAGAGAATCAACCGTAGCAGAAGTTGTAGAAAACGAAATAGAAAAACAAAAAATAGTAAAAAATTTAAAGCTTACTAGATATGATATAGCTAGGATTTCAGATATATTTGGAGAAGAAGATGAAATAGAAAGAATATATATAAATTTTTGTAATCCTTGGCCAAGGGGCAAACATCATAAAAAAAGATTAACTCATGAAAGACAACTAGAACAATACAAAAAATTCTTAAAAGGTGAGATATTTTTTAAAACAGACGATGATGATTTATTTGAACAATCTCAGAAATACTTTAATGATACTGGATATAAAATTGAAAAAGTGACTTATGATTTATCTAATGAAACAAATTTCTGGAATGTTGAAGAAAATATAGAAACAGAACATGAAAAAATGTTTAAAGCAGAAGGAATAAAAATAAAAGCATTAATCGCTAAAATAAATACTTAAAAAGTTAGAGAGAAATTTATGAATTGAATTTCTTTCTAATTTTTTTTGAAAATATAAATAAAAAGTGACAATTATAAAATAAAGGTTAAGTGAAAAATTAAATGTAATTATGTAAAATAAACATGTAAATAATAAAAAAATATTGCATTTTTTAAAATAATATGGTAAAATATGGATATATAATTAATTCTATTGTAATTAAATCTAATTACAAAATTCCAAAAAAAAATAAAAAATGAAAGGAGAAAAAAATTGCTATCTATAGTAAAAAGTATGTCTCTAAAAGGATTAGAGGGATATATTATTGATGTGCAAGTCGATGTATCTGCAGGTATTCCAGAATGGGATATTGTTGGTCTGCCAGATATAAGCATAAAAGAATCAAAAGAAAGGGTAAAAACAGCAATTAAAAATTCAGGGTATGAATTATTTAGTAGAAAGGTATTAGTAAACTTAGCTCCAGCAGACATAAGAAAAGAAGGATCTTATTTGGATTTACCGATTGCTATTGGTGTTTTATATTGTATAGGAGTAATAAAAAGCAAAAAAGGAAGTTATTCACAAAATAAGATTGAAAAAAATAGCAATGAAAATGATATAGATACTAAAGAATATTCAGTTGATAATGAAGATTATCTTGGTGAAATAGAAATAAGAAATTATTTAAAAAATAGAAAAACTGCTTTTATTGGTGAACTTTCTCTTGATGGAAAAATAAATAAAATTAATGGAATTTTGCCAATATGCATTGAAGCAAAAAGATTAGGTATGAAAAAAATAATTATACCTTATGAAAATTTAGATGAGGTAGGAATTGTTGAAGGGATAGAAATACTAGGAGCAAAAACATTAAAAGAAATAATAGAATACTTGAATGGAAATATTAAATTAAAAGAAATAAAAACAACATGGGAAGAAATAAACAAAAACATAAATAAATATAATATAGATTTTAATGAAGTAAAAGGTCAAGAAAATGTTAAAAGAGCACTAGAAATTGCAGCAGCAGGTGGGCATAATATTCTACTTATAGGAAGTCCAGGATCTCGGAAAAACAATGCTTGCACAAAGATTAACAACAATTTTACCTAATTTAACTTTTGAAGAATCTCTTGAAACAACCAAAATTCATAGTATAGCAGGAACATTAAAAAATGATGAAAAAATAATTATATCAAGACCATTTAGAAATCCACATCACACAATAACCAAAGTAGCATTGATAGGTGGTGGAAGAGTACCAAAGCCGGGAGAGATAAGTTTAGCACACAATGGAGTATTATTTTTAGATGAAATAGCAGAATTTGATAAAGATACATTAGAAGTATTAAGAGAGCCACTAGAAGATAAAAAAATAACAATAGCAAGATTAAATCAAGTATTAACTTATCCTTGCAATTTTATGTTAGTAGCATCCATGAATCCATGTCCTTGTGGTTATTATGGTTCAAGCTATAAACAATGTACGTGTACGCCGATTTTAATTAAGAAATATTTAGGAAAAATTAGTGGACCACTTTTAGATAGGATAGACATTCAAATTGAAGTTGAAAGAGTAAACTATGATAAATTGTCAAATGAAAGTAAAGAAGAGAGTTCTAGTGAAATAAAGCAAAGAGTTGAAAAGGCAAGATTGATTCAACAAAAAAGATATGAAAATGAAAATATATTTTCAAACTCCGAATTAAATCATAAGCAGTGTGAAAAATATTGCAAAATAGATGAAGAAAGTAAAGAATTATTAAAAAAAGCTTTTACAAATCTAGGATTAACTTCCAGAGCTTATTTAAAAATTTTAAAGGTAGCTAGAACAATAGCAGATTTAGAGTGTAGCAAAAATATTAAGAAGAGACATGTTTCAGAAGCAATACAATATAGAAGTTTAGACAAAAATTTTTTAAAGAATTAAAAAGGAGCAAAGAAGTAATGACTATGAAAATAATAAAATCAACACAGAAAAATTATTCAGAAAAGTTATTAAAAATAAAAAACTATCCTAAAAAATTATATGTAGAAGGAAGCTTAGAATTATTTGATAAACCAATAGTTGCAATTGTTGGTTCAAGAGATTGCAGTGAATATGGGAAAGAACAAGCAAAAAGATTTTCACAAGAATTATCAAAAAAAGGTATATGTATAATAAGTGGTTTAGCTAGAGGAATCGATACAATTGCTCATATTAATTCAATTGAAAATGAAGGAAAAACTATTGCAGTTCTAGCTTCTGGGTTTAAAAATATTTATCCACCAGAAAATAAAATCTTAGTAGAAAAAATTGTAAACTCAGGTGGAGCTGTAATTTCTGAATTTCAACCAGATGAAGAAATTGATATGAGTAAGTTTCCTAGAAGAAATAGAATAATAAGTGGATTAGCTGATGCAATTTTAGTGGTGGAAGCTAAATATAGAAGTGGAAGTACAATTACAGCTAGATATGGATTTAGTCAAAATAAAGAGGTATTTTGTATACCAGGAAATATAAGTGAAAAAAATAGTTATGGAACAAATAAATTAATTCAAGAAGGGGCAAGTCTTGTGATTTCTCCTAAAGATATATTAAATAGTTTAAATTATGATGAATGTGATGAAAAAATAAATATTGATGGAAAATATAAAGAAATATATGAAAATATTGGAACAATTCCAGTATCAGTTAATGAAATTTCTAGAAGAGCTAATAAAACAATTCAAGAAACAAACGAAATACTTTTTATGCTTGAAGTTGATGGCTTTATAAAAAGCTTGCCAGGAGATAAATATGTAATAAAAGAATAAAAAATTATTTAATAAAATATTAATTTGAAAAAAATAAGAAGAAGGGGAATATGAGTGAAAATCAAACATTAGGAAAGATAGGGGAAAATCTTGCATACAAATATTTACAAGAAAAAGGATATAAAATTTTATGTAGGAATTTTAGATGTAGACAGGGAGAAATTGATGTAATTGCACAAGATAAAAATGAAATTGTGTTTATAGAAGTTAAGACAAGGATAAGTTTAAATTGTGGTTTGCCATCAGAAGCGGTAAACAAACAGAAGAAAAAACATATTTTGAGGGTGAGCAAATATTATATTTATATTAACAAGTTAGAAGGAAGAAGTATAAGATTTGATATAATTGAAATTTATAAAAAAGATAAATTTTATATTAATCATATAAAAAATATAGATATTTTATTTTAAACTAATAGTAATAATGAATAAAAAATAATTAAAAATAGATTTATTGTCGAAAACTTTTAATAAATCGACAAAACTTACTATGGAAATAAATGGAAAAAGAAACTATAATATTTATAGTTTCTTTTTTATAGTTTGAGTAAAAGTAAAATCTTAAATTATAAAAATAATTTTAAACAAAGGAGGGAATCAAGTGATTACAAAGTATGACAAAGAAAATAAAATACTTACATTAATAATAACAGAAGAAATTGACCAACATACAGCAGATAATATTAGAAGAAAATTAGATAATGAAATAGAAATTTATAATTGCAAAAAAGTAATTTTTGATTTTACAAATATAACTTTTATGGATAGTTCTGGAATAGGAATGGTACTCGGAAGATATAAATTAGTAAAGATGTTAGGAGGAGAATTTGAATTAATTAATGTAAATAGAAGGCTTAAAAAAATATTTGATATGAGTGGAGTATCAAGAATAATTAAAATTAATAATGAAGGTTTAATAGCAAAGGAGGAAAACAATGAAGAAGCTATATGATAATGAAATGAAATTAGAATTTTCAAGTAAAACATGTAATGAAGCATTTGCAAGAATAGCAGTAGCAGCATTTGTATCACAATTAGATCCAACTATTGATGAACTATCAGATATAAAAACAGCAATTTCAGAGGCTGTTACAAATAGTATTATTCATGGTTATGAAGAAGGAGAGGGGACTGTAAAAATTGAAGCAAGAATTTATTTAGATACAGTTCAAATTGAAATTATCGATAACGGTAAAGGAATTGAAAATGTTGAAATGGCAATGAAACCATTATATACATCTAAGCCGGATTTAGAAAGATCAGGAATGGGATTCACAATAATGGAAAGTTTTATGGACGAAGTAAAGGTTGAATCAGCTTTAGGATTTGGCACAAGGGTTATTATGAAAAAGAAAATTACTCCGAAGGAAGATATAGATGAAGATAACTTATTAGATGAAAAGCAAAAAGAAGACATAAAAAATACATTAGGTGCATAGAAAATAGGAGAAGATAAGTGGACGAAAATCTTAAGATAAAAATATTAGAAGCACAGAATGGAAACAAAGATGTGCTTAATGAGCTTGTCTTGGAAAATAAAGGATTAATTGTAAATATAGCAAAAAGATTTGAAAATAGAGGTTATGAATTTGATGATATATATCAGATTGGAGCAATAGGTTTTATAAAAGCAGTTCAAAAATTTGATTTTTCTTATAATGTAATGCTTTCAACTTTTGCAGTAACATATATAATAGGAGAAATAAAAAGATTTTTAAGAGATAATGGACCAATAAAGATTTCTAGGCAAATACAAGAATTATCGAGTAAAATTTCCATAGAGCAAAAACAAAATCCTGATATAAGCATAGAAGATTTAGCAAAAAAATTAAAAGTTGAAAAAGAAGAAATTGCAATAGCATTAGATAGCAAACAATCTATAAAATCAATATATGATAAATCAGATGATGATGACATCACTTTAATAGATAGACTTGCTTCAAAGGAAAATAACGAAGAAATAATTGTTAATAAGCTTGCTTTGAAACAATGTATTAATAATTTAGAACCAAGAGAAAAAAAGATAATTTTTTTACGATATTATAAATGTCAAACTCAAAAGAAGGTGGCCGATATTATTGGAATTAGCCAAGTACAAGTTTCTAGGATAGAGAAGAGAGTTTTAGAAAATTTAAGTAAGGAATTAAAAGAAGCATAATGAAAAAGTTTTTTTTATTATTTTTTATTTTTATTATTTTAATATTTATTATTCCAGCGATATTTTCAAATTCTTTTTATAGTGCTGCTGTGAAAGAGCCAGAAAATATTATAAATGTGGTGGAAGAAAAAATTGAACCATATAATTATAAAGAGCATGGAACCATAAAATTATTACATAAGGCTGAAGATAGAGTTGAAGAAATACGGATTAGATGAATATTTATTAGGTGTGGTTTCGAGTGAAATGCCAGCAACATTTGAATTAGAAGCTTTAAAAGCACAAGCCGTTGTTGCAAGAACATACACATTGTATACAATTAAAAATGGAAAGAAGCATGAAAATGCAGATATATGTGATGATTCAAATTGCTGTCAAGCATGGATTTCAAAAGAAGATAGAATGGCAAGATGGGATGAAGGAGTAAGGGAAGAAAACTGGAATAAAATTGTAAAAGCAGTAAATGAGACAAAAGGGAAAATGATTGTATATGAAGGGGAAGTTATAGATGCTTTTTTTCATTCAAATAGTGGAGGAATTACTGAAAGTCCAAAAGAAGTCTGGGGAGGAACAAATTATCCATATTTACAATCGGTTGAAACGGCTGGAGAAGATGCATATTCTCAATATAGTTCTGAGGTTATATTATCTAAAGAAGAACTAAAAGAAAAAATTTTAGAAAAACATCAAGATTTTAATATAGATTATAATCAGGAAGATTGTATAAAAATATTAGATTATACAGAAGGTCAAAGAGTTAAAACTATAAAAATAGGAAATCTTAATTTATCAGGAGTGGAAGTTAGAACTATGTTAGGGCTAAGATCAGCTAATTTTAATGTAGAGTTTGATGGGGATAATATTAAATTTAGTGTTATTGGATATGGACATGGAGTTGGAATGAGTCAAACAGGTGCAGATAGTATGGCGAAGAATGGCAGTAACTACGAAGATATTATAAAACATTTTTACACAGGTGTAGAAATTGTGGATATGTAGGTGGTGATTTTTCAGATATTATATGTATATATCCTTTTTGTACATTAACTATATATGAAATATTTATTTGTAAATAATGTATATAAGCCTAAAAAATGGAAATAATTCAATTAAGAAATTTTTTAGGAGGATATATATGAGAGAGAAAAAAAATGAAGAAAAAAAAAATAAAAAATGGCTTAGTATTACGGGTTTTTTAATATCCATTTTTTTACTATTAATAGCAATAGTTTTATCAGCAAATGAAGAAAAGTCAACAAGAGAGGCAAAAATAAATACGAATGTAACAATAGTAGAACAAGCAAGTTCAGAATTTAGTAGAACAGTAAATGAAATGAAAGAGGAAACAAAAAATAATGTAAATACAAATGCAAGCACAGATGTGAATACTAATGTAACTAATGATTCTAATAGTGTAATTCAAAATAATATTACTTCACAAAATCAAGTTTTTACAAATGCTCCAAGTGTAGATAATGAAAATTCTAATAATCAGGTAGATGAAAACAATTCAAATAATAATAACACAAATAAAGAAAATAATGATGAAGTTGAACATAATCCAAATGCTACAGGTGAAAATCAAGCTAAAGAACAATTTATAAAACCGGTAGATGGAGAAAATATAACAAGTTATTCAATGGATAGTTTAACTTATTCTAATACACTTCAAGAATGGATTACTCATAGAGGAATTGATATAAAAGCAGATAAAACTACAGTTGTAAAGGCATCTGCTTCTGGAACTGTAAAATATATAAAAGAAGATCCGAGATATGGACTAAGCATAACAATAGATCATAAAAATGGTTTTCAAACTGTATATTCAAGCTTACTTAGTACAGAATTTGTAAAAGAAGGAGATGAAGTTCAGCAAGGTCAATCAATTGGAACAGTTGGAAATTCAGCAGTATTTGAAACACTTGATGGAAGTCATTTGCATTTTGAAATCTTAAAAGATGGAGAATATGTTAATCCAGATATATATATTAAATAAAATACAAATAAAAATACAATAGTTTGCAGTTGTGCGCAGCGACCAAACGAAGTGCGAATGGAGCGATAAAACTTTTGTTTTA
>CANQHI010000007.1 GCA_947623725.1 uncultured Clostridia bacterium
GTTGTTAATGTTACTCCTGCTAATATTAGCAATATTATGATTGTTATTACTAGTGCTATTAATGTGATTCCTTTTTCTTTGTAATTTACTTTTCTCATCTTTAGATTTTCCTCCTTGTATTTTTATTATTTACTTTTTCTTTATATTTATTAATAAATTAATTTTATTATTTAAAAAGTATTAAGTCAATATCTTGTATTGTTTTATTTCATTTTTATTAAGCATAAAGATTAATAAAAAAGTATAAAATTTTGTAATTCATTTATTTCAATGACTTTGCAAAATTCTATATTTTATTTTTTTACAAATTTGTAATAAATTTTCACGTATATTTTATTGTTCACAAATTATATATATGATATATTTCAACAAAATAATTATTTTTATTAATCTTTATGATTAATAATAATTTTCAATCTTTTTAAGATTAATTTAAAAATTTTTAGCATATAACAAATCTTTGCTTATTTTATACCAATATCACATTAAATAGAATTTATTTTTCGTTTTGATAATATTCCCCTAAATCAATGAAAATATTGAATTTATTAATATTTTGTAGTATAATAATAGTGTAAATTTTTTTGCAGTAAAAAATAGTTGATAAAAGAAAGGAGGCTTATACTTTTTTATTTGTAACCCGTAAACCACGTCTAAATAACACTTTATGGAGGCTTAGTTATGCAAAACACGTATCTATGTGTAATTATCAGTATTGCCTTTGCCGGTATTGCATTTGCTCTTGTTAATTACATTCAAGTAGATGCAGTAAGCAAAGGTACAGAAGAAATGCGGAAAATAGCTCGAGCAATTCGTATCGGTGCCGATACTTTTCTTTTGAGCGAATATAAGTTGCTTATTAAGGTTGTAATATTGCTAGCAATCTTGCTTAGTATATTAATATCTTGGCAAGCTGCTCTATCATTTTTAATTGGTACAATAATGAGTGGATTAGCCGGTATGTTTGGTATGAGGACTTCAACAAAAGCTAATGTCCGAGTTGCCAATACTGCAAGAGAAACCAAAGACATTGGTGCTACACTTCGTGTTGCATTAATGGGTGGCTCTGTTATGGGGCTATCAGTAAGTAGTTTCGCTCTCTTTGGAGCAGTTTTTGTTGTTTTTCTCTTTTGCGATATTCACCATTTGCAATCAATTACAAACTGGTGCGGAATAAGTTTCATACCTTTTTCCATGTGCTTTACTTCATATTCGCTTGGTTGCTCAACAATTGCTATATTCAATCGTATTGGTGGTGGTATTTATACAAAAGCTGCTGATATGGGAGCAGACCTTGTGGGAAAAACTGAAATCAATATCCCAGAAGACGATCCACGAAATCCTGGTGTAATTGCTGACTGTGTTGGTGACAATGTTGGTGATACTGCAGGTCTAGGATCAGATTTACTAGAAAGCTATGTTGGAGCTTTTATCAGTGCAACGGTAATTTCTATATATCTGTTTACAAGTTATTCTGCTAAACATTTAAACTTTCCTATTGAATTACTTAGTCAGATGTATATTTACCCGTTAATTTTCTCTGCTGCTGGTTTAGTTGCTTGCATTATTGCTCTTATATATGCTTTTTCAAAAAAGAATGGCTCTAATCCACATGTAGAACTTAATAATGCAACATGGCTTTCTGCTGGACTGACTGCTTTCATTAATCTAATTATAACTTACTTTATGTTTAGCGGCAAAGATTTCGGAGATCTTCCTTTCAATATTGGTTGGATTTCACCTTTTGTGGCTGCCTGCTTAGGTATTATCAGTGGTATTATAATTGGTATGATTGCTGAATATTATACTAGTGATGAATACAAACCTACGCAGATGGTTGCAAAGAGTTCAAAAGAAGGTACCGCTCTCAACATTGTAAATGGTCTATCTGTTGGCATGGAGTCAACTATGCTTAGTTTAATAGTTCTCGGACTATCATTACTTGCTGCACACTATTGTGCTGGAATATATGGCGTAGCAATGGCTGCCGTTGGAATGTTATCATTTGTAAGCATGACGGTATCTGTTGACACATATGGTCCAATTAGCGATAATGCAGGTGGTATTGCTGAGATGGCCAAACTAAGTAGTGATGTACGAGCTATTACTGACAAGCTTGATTCAGTTGGAAATACAACTGCTGCTATTGGTAAAGGTTTCGCAATTGGATCTGCTGCATTTGCTGCAGTTTCACTTATGATTTCTTACCTATACAGTTTTACTCCAATTGATGCAGAAGCTACAATGGATATGATGAATCCACAAATCTTAGCCGGTGTACTTATTGGTGCAGCTCTTCCCTACTTTTTCTCCGGAAAACTTATAAAGTCTGTCGGAAAATCTGCTGAAAAAATGGTAGATGAAATAAGACGGCAATTTAGAGAAATTGAAGGACTTATGGAGGGAAAGGTTGATCCAGATTACAAAAAGTGCATTGGAATAGCAACTGAAGGTGCTTTGCAAGAAATGAAGGCTCCTGCTATAATTGCAATATTTGTCCCAATTGCTTCCGGTTTCATATTTGGACCAAATTTCGTTGCTGGAATCCTTATTGGTTCGACTATATCGGCAATAATGCTTGCTATATTCTGTGGCAATGCAGGTGGTGCATGGGATAATGCTAAAAAGCATATTGAGTCTTTAGGATTTAAAGGTTCAAGCGAACATCGTGCAGCTGTGGTTGGAGATACTGTTGGCGATCCATTAAAAGATACAGTCGGTCCTTCTCTTGATATTTTAATAAAAATCATGAGTACAGTCTCTATCATAGCAGTTGCAATCTTTTCAAAGTATAACCTTTTAAGTTTTATATCAACATTACTTAAATAAAACCTTTAATTTTATGGTTTAAGTCAAAAAGTAAAAAAAAACAAAAATTTCAGAGATCTTTCTCTGGAATTTTTGTTTTTTAATTTTAATAATTTTTTTATTTATATCTTAACTTGTCATCTTTATATTTTTAATTTCATGTATAAAATTTTTATTATTGGAAACAATTTTATTATAACGATAGGAGGTGCTTTAATATGTCAAAAGATTCAAAAAAATCAAATAACCAAAATAACAATCAATCAAATAATAATCAAAATCAAAACAACAACAAAAATAATCAATCAAACAATAAATAATTATAGCTATAAATTTATGTATAAGAAAAAATCTCCTATTTTTATAATATAGGAGATTTTTAATTTCATAAAATATAAATCTATAATTAATCTTATAATTTCTTATATAATGTTTATTATATTTTAAATTAGTCTTTTTGTTCTCTTCTAGCTTCTCTTTCTCTAACTTTAGAATCAAGAATTTTCTTTCTTAATCTAATGTTTTCAGGAGTAACTTCAACAAGTTCATCATCATTAATAAATTCAATAGATTGCTCTAAAGACATATTCAATGGTGGAACTAAACGAAGTGCATCATCTGAACCAGAAGCTCTTGTATTTGTTAAGTGTTTTTCTTTGCATACATTAACAGAAATATCTTCATTTCTCGGATTAATTCCAACAATCATTCCCTCATAAACTTGAACTCCAGGTCCAATTAGAAGTTCTCCTCTAAGTTGTGCATTATATAAACCATAAGTTATTGATGTTCCTGCTTCAAAAGCAACTATAACACCTCTTGTTCTTGATTGAATTTCGCCTTTATATGGAGCATATTCTTTAAATACACTATCCATTCTTCCTTCACCTCTTGTATCAGTTAGGAATTCAGTTCTATATCCAATTAATCCTCTTGCTGGAATTTCAAATTCAATTTTTGTATGACCAGATTCTGCTGGCTCCATATTTTTCATTTCAGCTTTTCTTTTTCCAAGCTTTTCAATTACTGTTCCAACACAATCATCTGGTATATTTACACTTAATGTTTCTATAGGTTCACATTTTACACCATCAATATCTTTGAAAATAACTTTAGGACGAGAAACTAAAAGTTCAAATCCTTCTCTTCTCATTGTTTCAATAAGTACTGATAAGTGCAATTCTCCACGACCACAAACCTCAAAACTATCTGCTTTATCAGTTTCTTTAACTCTTAATGATACATTTCTCTCTAATTCTTTAAATAGCCTATCTCTTATATGTCTTGATGTAACAAATTTTCCTTCTTTTCCAGCTAGTGGTCCATCATTAACACTAAATGTCATTGAAACTGTTGGCTCATCTATATTAACAAAATCAATTTTTTCAGGATTATTTATATCACAAACTGTTTCACCAATATTAATATCGGGAATTCCAGAAAATTCAATGATATCTCCTGCTTTTACTTCATCTGTCTCAACTCTTTTTAAACCCTCATAAGTAAATAATTTTGCAATTTTTCCTTGAGCTATTGTACCATTTTCTTTACAAATACTTACAGTTTGACCTGCTTTAATAATTCCTCTCTCAACTCTTCCTGAAGCTAATCTTCCTAAATAATCATCATAACCAATATTTGATACTAACATTTGCATTGTTCCATCAATTTCACATTTTGGTGGATCAATTTTGTTAATAATTGTATCAAAAATGCAAGTTACATTATCACTTTCATCTTCTAGATTCATTTTAGCAATTCCATTTTTAGCAGATGCATAGATAACTGGAAAATCTAATTGCTCATCATTTGCACCTAAATCAATAAATAACTCTAAAACAGAATCAACTGCTTTAAGTGGGTTTGCACCAGGTCTATCAATTTTATTAATTATTACTATTGGTTGTAAATTAAGCTCTAATGATTTTTTCAAAACTTCTCTTGTTTGAGGCATTGGTCCATCAAAAGCATCAACAACTAATAAAACTCCATCAACTGTTTTTAAAACACGCTCAACTTCACCTTCGAAATCAGCATGTCCAGGAGTATCAACTATATTTATTTTTATATCATTATACATAACTGATGTATTTTTTGATAAAATTGTAATTCCTCTTTCTCTCTCTAAATCATTTGAGTCCATTACTCTTTCAGCAACTTGCTCATTTTCTCTAAAAACATGACTTTGATGCAAAAGAGCATCAACTAATGTTGTTTTTCCATGATCAACGTGTGCAATTATTGCAACATTTCTAATCTTTTCGTTATTCATTATTTTATCCCTCTTTTTATTTCTTATTATTTGTTATTATTATTAAATATACAATAAAAATACAATAGTTTGAAGTTGTGCGTAGCGCTCAAGCACGAAGTGCGCGAATGGAGCAATTAATACGAAGTATTAATTAGCGACAACAAGCAACAAAAACTATTGTATTTTTTATTGTATAAAACTTTTAATCTTATACTTATTTATCTTTATCTATGCTACTATACTCACTACTTGTGCCTTCTAATTCTTTTATTGATAATTCAATTTTTTTCTTCTCTTGGTCTATATTAATAATTTTAGCATTAACTTCTTCACCAATTTGTAATTTTTCTTCAGGCTTAGAAATCCTTTGTTCACAAATTTGTGAAATATGTATTAATCCATCAATTCCTTCATCTATTTCTGCAAAAGCTCCAAAAGGCATGAACTTCTTTATTTTTACTTTTATAATGTCTCCAATATTATAATTAGCTTTGTTCCATGGATCTTCACCTTTTCCATCATAAGATAATTTGAATCTCTTATTTTCTCTATCTAATTCTTTTATCTTTACTTTAATTTTTTGTCCTTGTGATAAAATATCTTGTACTTTTACATCTCTATTCCATGAAATCTCTGAAATATGTAAAAGACCTTGAACTCCGTTTATATCTATAAAAGCTCCATAAGAACTTATACTAGAAACAATTCCTTCATATTCTTTTCCAATTTCAGCTGAATTCCAAAATTCATCTTCTTTTTTCTTTCTTTCTTCTTCAACAACAATTTTTGCAGATCCAACTACTTTATGTTCTTTTATGTTACATTCAATTACTTTAAACCTAATCTTTTCTTTTTGTCCACAAGAAAGAGAATTTGGTATAAATATTCTAATACCATATTTATTTACTATAAGTCCTTTTTCTATAACTTCTGAAACTTTTTCCTCAAAAATTTCTCCGTTATTAACTTTTTCCTCAAACTCTTTTCTTAATTCTTCTGATTTTAATTTTTTACATGATAAAAGAACATTACCCTGTCCATCATTTAATTTAAGAACTTCAACTTTTATTTTATCTCCAGCTTTAAGTTCTTTTTTTGGATCAGCATTTTCATCATAAGAATATTCTGACTTTGGAACAATTCCATCTGCCTTGTAATTTAAGTCAACAAATATTTCTCCTTCATTACTGATACTAATTACTGTTCCTTCTGTAACTTTTTCTAGTTTTTTATTCATTTGCATTGAATTATTTAATAATTCTTCAAATGAAACATTCTCTTCGTTCATATTTAATTCCTTCTATATATTTTTTAGATAATTAACATTATCTTTTTTATTGATATTATAATTTATATTAATTACTTATTAATTGTTTTTATACATTCATTTTGCATATAATTAATTACTTATTTTTATAATAAAATTAAAATTATATAATATCTAACTTTTAGATTATATAATATTTTTAAGCTTTTGTCAACATAACTATTTGATCCATAACATATTTGCTTGCATCTTCAATCCAATCATTATCTTCTGTTTCAAATTCAGTTATATCAATTGGTTTGCCAAAATTAATTTTTAATTTTGAAAATAATTTAAAAGTACTATTAATTCCAGCTGGAACTATTTTTACCCTTGCTTTTGAAGCAAGAAATACTGCACCATTTTTTACTTTTACATTCTTTTCTAAACCTTTTCTAGTACCTTCTGGAAAAATTCCTAATATCTCTTTATTCTTTAGTGCTTTAAGACATATTTTTATAGATGCTAAATCATTTTTTTCTCTTTTTATAGGTATGATATTAAATACGCGTCCTAAATAAGCTAATGACTTAAATCTAAATAAATCTGCTTTTGCAATAAATCTAATATACTTTTTATTTAAAAGTACGATAGCTGCTGCATCTAAATAATTTACATGATTTGCACATATAATAAAACCATCGTCTATTTCTAGATTTTCTTTTCCAGTTATCTCTATTCTATAAAAAATACGATATAAAGATGAAAGTACAAACTTTATAACAGCTCTTGACATTCTTTTCCATAAGGTCTCAGGAGTAGTAATATAAGCTTTCTCTATACTTTTAGCTTGTTTTTTTTTTAATTTTATCATCTTGTATAATTGTTCTTCAACTTCTTTAATTGAAAGATTACTTGAATCAAAATAAATTGCATCTTCTGCTTGTCTTAATGGTCCAATTTTAGAATTTTTATCATTATTATCTCTAAAAATTATATTTTGTCTTACTTCTTCTTTAGTAGATTCTATTCCTTTTTCAAGATTTTGTTTTAATCTTCTTTTTACTCTTTCCTCTACTGATGCATCTAAATATATTTTTACATCTGCATTTGGAAATACATTTGTGCCAATATCTCTTCCTTCTAAAATTACATCTTTATTTTCAGACATTTTTCTTTGAAGATTAACCATTGCTTTTCTTACTTCTATTATATGAGAAACTTGAGATACAGCATTATTTACTTCATCTTCTCTAATTGTATGTGTAACATCTTCTCCATCTAAAAATATTTTGTCTTTAGTAAATTCTATATCTATATTTTTAAGAATTTCTTCTATTTTATTTCTAACTTCTTCTATTTCTTTATTATCGGCATTTTTAGTATCTGCGTTTTCTTCTAAAATCTTATAATTTACTTTTTCTTTTATAAATTTTAAAGTTACACATCTGTATGTTGCTCCAGTATCTAAATACATTAATTTTAATTTTTTTGCCAAGTAACTTGTTATCGTTCCTTTCCCTGCACCTGATGGTCCATCTATTGCTACAATAAAAGGCATAATAAATCTCCTTTCAATAATTATAACTATAATATTTTTTATTCATACAATTATTATAAATCCTTGATTTAATATTTTTAAAAATTTATATCAAATATTTTTGGTAAGGTAATTTTTTTAGCTATAATTCTTATACTTTTTACATTCATACTTGTTAGTCTTTCGATTTCTTTTATGCATTTTTCTTTAAAATCATTTAAAGCTGACAATATATTTATTCCATATTTAACTTCTGCTTCAATATATATAGTTGGTCCTTCTTCCGAATTATTTACTCTAACTCTTAATATTTCAGTTATAGCATCATTTTTTTCTGCAAGATAATCAACTATTTGTCTAAATACTGTATCTGAAATTGTAAAATTTCCGATATAATTAAATGTTGGTCTTATTATTGACTTCTCAGATATATATGGTTTATTTCCAAGACCATTTGTTTTAAATATTTGAAGTGGATCTAAAAGATAACCTGAAAAATCTTTTTTTATTTCAAAAGTTGGAACTGGAATTACATGCTTTCCCTCTATAGATCTAATTCTTTTTGCACTATTTATCTCTTCTTCTGTTGCAACCTCTGTTATATATATAGTTTTGGTTATTGGTGGAAGATCAAGATTTTTTGCAATTTCTTCAACCATACTATCAGAAGTTCCTAAAATTAAAATTGATTTTGGCTTATGTTTTCGTATTGCTCTCTGCATTTCCTTTTTTTGACTATTATCTATAAATAATGCTCTTTTGACTGTCTCAATTTTAGTAGGTGCTTTTTTAGCAGAATTTCCCGCAACTATTTCATTATCTTCTACTAAAATTCCATCATCAATTATATAATCTATATTAAATTTACTTGCAACCATCTGTGCTCTATAACTTTTTCCTGTTCCAGATGGTCCTACAAAAGCATATACTTTTATATTTTCAAACATTTTTAACTCCTAATTCTTTTCTATTAATACAATTTCATAATTATATTTTCTATATTTTGTTTCAAAATGTTGTGATTTTACAATCTCTGAATTTTCTAAATTATTAATTACTTCATTACTTAAATCATCATTATTAGAAATTGTCCATATTCTTCCCTTATAATCTTTTAAAACACTTAAGTCATTAATAGTAATTCCAAAAGTTTTATAAGCTTCTTCAATGTCCTGCCAATTCATCACATTTAAGAAATATACCTTTTCAGGATTAATGTTTAATCCTGTTATAATATGAAAACCATTTAGATCATTACTTACAATGTATAGATCTTCATCTTTTTTATCATTCATTATGTATTCAAATGGCTCATAATTTGATGTATCATAGTTTTCATTTATCAAATTTATATTTGCAATTAATGATATTACCAAAGTTATTGTAGAAACAAGAAAAATTGTTCTTCCTTTTTCTCTTGATAGTAATATACATATAATAAAAATAAATAACCCTGTTATAGTTAATAAATATCTTGCATAAAAAATTGAGCGAATAATTGAAAATGCTAATACAACCAAGATAACTAATATATATATCAATAATGCAAGCTTAGCTGGTTTTATCTCATCTCTATTCCAATTCTTTTTGAAGGAATAAATTAGATATATAAGAAACACTATAGTAAATAATAATGCTATCGGTTTATAAACATGAATTGTTTCATCTAGATTTCCAGTAAATTGAAACTCTACAATTTTAGGTATATTAGGAGCTCCAATCCAAAATCCTTCTGTTACATGTTTTATTTGTTTTATAAATGCAAAAATCCAAGGTACATATGCAATAATCTGCACTACTGCTGATATAAACCATCTTTTAAGATTTTTTAAATGCCTATTATTTTTTACTTCTTTATTTTTATGTGATTTTACAGAAAAATATATTAATAATAATAAATTTATTATAAAAGAAGCTATCAATCCATAATAATGTGTATAAGCTGATGCTAAACTAAATAAAGCAAATAATACCCAATTTTTATTTTTTACCTCTCTATATTTTAAAATTCTATAAGCATAAATTGCAGTTAATGTAACGAAAAGCATTTCCCAAGTATACATTCTAAGTTCTGATGCATAAACTACAGAAGTTGGCCAAAAAATTGAGAAAAATGAAAATAGAACTCCAATTTTTTCGCCAAAATCTTTTTTTATATGAGTATATCCTAAGATAGACATTATAATTACCGGAATTGCTGAACATATTCTCATTCCAATTATGCTTCCATTAGTCAATAAGCTTACAATTTTTATAATATAGTAATAGAGTACTGGATGCACATCATGAGCAATAAAGTTCCATATTTCCCCTATAGGTTTTCTTGATATTGATATAGTATAACTTTCATCAAACCACAAATTTGTATGAAAACATGGTAAAATTATAAAAACTGCTCCTAATATAATTAATATGATATGTAGTAAGTTCAAATTTTTATTTACAATATTAATTAAAGATTTATTTTTTACATTTTCTACATTATTAATTACACTACTTCTATTTAATTTTTCTTTATTGTCTTTCTCTTGCATTTAAAACTATCTCCTTTTTAAACATCCTTTGTATCCTCAATTTTTACGTCTCTGTTATGTTCTATTTTATCCCAAGTTATATCTCTTTTAAACAAACATTTAAAGTTAATTACAAGCCAAGAGCCTAAAAATACTGGATACATAATAAGTCCTTTCCACATCTTTAATACTGGTTTTTTATCTATTATCATAATTGCTATTGCTGTAAAAATCGGTATTATAAATGTAGGAATTACATATTTTAAAATATTTATTATAAATGCTGAGGTCGTCATCTGCTGACCTAAATATACTACTGCATTAGATAAAAGTAATAATATAGTTATTACAAACATTGGCGCTGTTCCAACAATATATAGTAATCCATCAAAATTCATTAATGTTTTCTTTTCTACTGCCGATTTTGCTAGATCCTTTGTGTATTCTTGAAGACATTGCAAGTGACCTATTGTCCATCTTGACCTTTGTGACCATGATGGTTTAAATTTTACAGGTTGCTCATCATAAACAATTGCATCTGTTGCCCAACCAAGCTTATTTCCTTGGATAATTCTTTTTAAAGAAAACTCTATATCTTCAGTTAAAGTGTTAGTATTCCATCCTGTATTTTTTATGCAATCAAATTTTACCATAAATCCTGTTCCATTAATAAGTGGAGAAAGTCCTGCATTATATCTTGCTAAATGATAAAATCTGTTCATTGTCCAATAAAATATCGCATAACCTGCTGAAATCCAACTATCTGTTGGATTCTTTATATCTCTATATCCTTGAACTACATCTTCTCCTTGACAAAGATGGCTATTCATTGCTTTTAAAAAATTTTCATCAACAATATTATCTGCATCAAATACACAGAAAGCATCATAGTCCATATTCTTGTCTTTTAATATTTTATTTAAAAAAAGTTGCAAAGCAAAACCTTTTGTTTGTTTTGCTTTATCTTTTTCTTTTCTGACGAAAATTTTTGCACCTTGCTCTTTCGCAATTTTTTCCGTATCGTCAGTGCAATTATCTGCAATTACATAAATATCATATAATTCTTTTGGATAATTTTGATTATTTAAACTATCTAAAAGATTTTTTATAACACTTTCTTCATTATGAGCTGGAATTATTGCCATAAATTTATGATTTTTATCTATGACTTTTGGCTTATCTTTTAAATTTATAAAAGAACACATACTTATAACTAACTGGTAAAGCCAATATATTGTTATTATCCATACTAATGCTTGTTGTATATAATATAAGTATTGCAATTTTTAGCCCCTTTCTAAATCCTTCATATTAAGATTTATTCTTCCTTGATTATCTATATCACTAACTTTTACTGTTACTTCATCGCCTATTGCTAAAACATCTTCTACTTTTTCTACTCTTTTATTTGATATTTTTGATACATGTAATAATCCTTCTTTTCCTCCACCTAAATCTATAAATGCACCAAAATTTGTAATTCTTGCAACTATTCCGTTATATACTTCTCCTACTTCAATATCTCTTATAATATTTTCAATAGTTTTTAAAGCTTTTTCTGCATTGTTTATATCTTCTGCATAAATGAATACATGTCCATCTTCTTCTATATCAATTTTTACATTATTCTGCTCTATTATTTTGTTGATAGTTTTTCCACCAGAACCAATAACATCTTTTATTTTTTCTACTGGAATTAATGTTTGTATAATCTTTGGAGCATATTTAGAAACATCACTTCTTGGAGCAGGTATTGCTTTTAATATAACTTCATCTATAATATGAGCTCTCGCCTTTTGAGTTCTTTCAAAAGCTTTTTCAATAATATCATAAGTTAAACCATCTATTTTTATATCAACCTGTATCGCTGTAATACCATCTTTAGTACCACCAACTTTAAAGTCCATATCTCCGAAAAAATCTTCGATGTCTTGAATATCTGTTAAAACAATATAATTTTCAGGATCATCTGGATTTGTAATTAATCCTGTTGAAATTCCTGCAACTGGTTTCTTAATAGGAACACCAGCATCCATTAATGCTAATGTGCTTCCGCAGATACTTGCTTGTGATGTAGAACCATTTGATTCTAAAACTTCTGATACAACTCTAATTGTATAAGGAAATTCATCTTCGCAAGGAATCATTGGTGCTAATGCTCTTTCAGCTAAAGCTCCATGTCCAATTTCTCTTCTTCCTGGTCCTTTTGATGGTCTTGCTTCACCAACGCTATATGATGGGAAATTATATTGATGCATATATCTTTTTGATGTTTCACTATCTAATCCATCTAATTCTTGTTCATCTTTTTTAGTTCCAAGTGTTGCTATAGATAATACTTTAGTTTGTCCTCTTGAGAAAAGTCCACTTCCATGAACTCTTGGAAGAAGCCCTACTTCTGCATATAAAGGTCTTATTTCATCTATAGTTCTTCCATCAGGTCTTTTTCCTTCTGTTAAAATCATCTTTCTTACACAAGCTTTTTCTAGATCATGAACTGATGTTGCTATGTCAAATGCATGCTCTTCTTCAGCATCTTCTCCATACATTTCAATTGCAAGCTCTTTTATTTTTTCTGCTACTTTATCAACATCATCATTTCTTACTTCCTTGTCTGTATTTTGAACTGCTTCATACATTTCACTTTCAAATTTTTCTGTAACTGCTTGATAAAATTCTGGAGTAATTGAGAATGATTGATATTCAAATTTTTCTTTTCCAATTTCAGCTTTTATAGAAGAAATAAATTTGCACATATTTATAATTTCTTTATGAGCTTCTTTTATTGCTTCTAACATTATTTCATTTGGTATTTCATCTGCTCCTGCTTCTATCATTGTTATTTTGGTTTCAGTTCCTGCAACAGTAAGAGTTAATCTACTTTTCTTACTTTGTTCTTCAGTTGGATTTATTATTATCTTGTCATCAACATATCCAACTTGTACTGCTGCTGTTGGTCCTGCCCAAGGAATATCAGAAATTGAAAGAGCTGCAGATGTTCCAATATTAGCACATACTTCTGGACTGTAATCTTGATCCATTGAAAGTACTGTATTTGTAATGCATACATCATTTCTAAAATCATGTGGGAAAAGTGGTCTTATAGGTCTATCAATAGCTCTTGATACTAATATTGCCTTGTCTGCTGGCTTTCCCTCTCTTCTATTAAAACTTCCTGGTATTCTTCCAACTGCATAAAGTTTTTCTTCATAATCAACTGATAATGGAAAGAAATCAACTCCTTCCTTTGGCTCTTTTGAAGCAGTAACATTTGTCATTACTACTGTATCTCCATATCTAACTGTTACACTTCCATTTGCTTGATTTGCAAATTTTCCTGTTTCGATTGTTAATTTTCTTCCTGCTAATTCTGTTTCATAAGTCTTAAACATATTTTTTCCCTCCTTTTTGTAACTGATTAGACTGTAACCTCTATGATGTGAATATTTAATATCCTATACATATAATCTAATGTTGATATCTAATATTCATATAATGCAAGTAGATGTTTATATTCAATATTCATATCATACAAGCTACTGGTCATAATCAATTACTTTTTTATTTATTATAATTTAAAATTATGCTTGTCTGTTTTTGCTTACTTATGGTTAAAAAGCGAACACATTATATATATAATTTAATATGTTCGCTTAAATAATATAAATTATTTTCTTAATCCAAGTTTTGCAACTATGTCTCTGTATCTTTGAATGTCTTTTCTTGATAGATAATTTAAAAGACTTTTTCTGTTTCCAACCATTTTGTATAATCCTCTTCTTGAGTGATTATCATTTGGGTTATCTTTTAAATGTTCTGTAAGTTCAGTTATTCTTTCTGTAAGAAGAGCTATTTGAACTTCTGGTGAACCAGTATCCTTTTCATCTCTTCTGTAAGTTTTGATTATTTCTTCTTTTCTTTCTTTTGTCATCATAATTTTTACACCTCCTTGATTTTATTATTCCTTTAGCTGAGTCTTAGTGGTGTATTTATCCTAAGACTAAGAAAAAGGTATTCTGTATTATATTACCATATATTAAAATAAAAATCAAGATATAGCAAAGTAAAAAATATATGAATTTCTAATTCTTACTAATTCTTACTAATTCTTACTAATTCTTATATAAAAATATATATAAGAAAATTGATTACAATCTATTTATATATTTGTTTTTAGTTGCAAATGAAGAATGCACATATGTATTTAATGTTATTGTAACATTTGCATGCCCTAAAATCTCACTAAGAGATTTAACATCCATGCCAACATTTATACATTTAGTAGCAAATGTATGTCTTAAAGTATGATATTTTTTATATTTCACTTTAGCTAATTTTAATAACTTTGTATATGTATATCTAAAAGCAATAGGCTCAACCCATTTATTTCTATCTCCTGATAATATAAAAGCATCATTAGGATATAATTTAGAATAATTTTTTAACACAACATATAAATTATTATTAAGTGGAATTTTTCTCATAGAATGTTGTGTTTTAGGAGTAGTATATATTACTTTGGTATTATTTTTACTTACATATACTCTTTGTAAAGTATGTGTTACATTTAATACTCTATCTTCAAAATTAATATCATTCCATTTTAATGCACAAACTTCTCCAATTCTTAGTCCTGTATACATACTTATAATTATTCCTATTGCTTTAATATTATCTGATTTTAAACATTTCTTTTCAATTCTTCTTTTTTCTTTTTCAGAAAAAATTGTAATTTCTTTTTTATATATTGTCGGTGAAGAAATTAAGTTCAATTTATAGTTCTTGTCGTATTTTAATTCCGCATATTTTAATATGCATTTTAATATTACAACCGTGTCCTTTGTTGTTTTATTAGACAATCTCATTAATAACGTATCTATGTACTCATTGAAATTAAAATTAACTAATTCATCTAGGGTTTTATTACCAATTATTTTTGCAAACTTATTATTAATTAAATATTTGTAACTAAGATATGTCGATTCTTTTACTTTAGATTTTTTAAATTGTAGCCATTCTTCTGCTAACTGGTTAAAATTAATTTTTTCTTTATTCATATTAAACATCCTTTTTATAGTTTATTATATATATTATTAAAAAAAATGCAAATATTTTTGGAAATATTTTCTTATTTTTCTAAAAAAAATTAATATTTTAACGATTTTTAGTTTTGTTTTAACGATATATAGTGAGTTTTAATTTATGTAAATGTATATTTTTATATTTTTGCAAACTTATTATATTTTAATTAAAAGTTTGCAAAAATATAAAATAATATATTCTGAAAAGCACAAAAAAATATATCTAATTAAGAAAACATTTATTATATTTTCTATTAGATATACTTTATGTTTTTTTACAATATAATTATTTTATTCTTTTATATCTTTCATAGATAATTTTACTTTTTGCTTTTCAAAATCAATTCCAATTACTTTAACCTTTACAATATCTCCTATAGAAACAACATCACTAGATTTTCTTACAAACTTATCACTTAGTTCTGATATATGTACTAATCCATCATGTTTAACTCCTACATCAACAAAAGCACCAAAGTCAGTAATATTTCTAACAGTTCCTGTAAGAATCATTCCATCTTTTAAATCCTCAAATTTTAGTACATCACTTCTTAATATTGGTTTTGGCATATCTTCTCTAGGATCTCTTCCTGGTTTGCAAAGTTCAGAAATTATATCTTTTAATGTCATTTCACCAACTTCTAAATCTTTAGCAGTTTTTTCAATATTAATTGCTCCTAATTTATTTTTTAACTCTTTTAATTTTTCTTTATCTAAAATATCTTCTTTTTTATATCCTATACTAGATAATAATTTTTCTGCAACTTTATAACTTTCTGGATGTACTGCAGTTATTTCTAACGGATTCTTTCCATCTGGAATTCTTACAAATCCTGCACATTGCTCATATGCTGTTTTTCCTAGTTTAGGAACTTTTAATAATTCTTTTCTTTCTTTAAACTTACCATTCTCATCTCTATATTTTACAATATTTTTTGCTATTCCTGAATTAATTCCAGAAACATAAGATAATAAAGAAGAGGTCGCTGTATTTATATCAACTCCTACTTCATTAACAGCATCTTCTACAACTCCTGACAAACTTTCTGATAATTGTTTTTGATTTACATCATGTTGATATTGTCCTATACCAATTGCCTTTGGATCAATCTTAACAAATTCAGCAAGTGGATCTTGTAATCTTCTTGCTATTGAAATTGCTCCCCTTAATGATACATTTAGCTCTGGATATTCCTCTGTTGCAAGTTTTGATGCGGAATAAACTGATGCACCTGCTTCACTCACTATTGTATAATAAACATCTATTCCCGTTTTTTCTTTTAATTCTTTAATTGTATCTGATACAAATAATTCTGATTCTCTCGATGCTGTTCCATTTCCTATTGCAATCATATTAATATTGTCTTTTGTTATTAATCTTATTAATTCTTTTTTAGATCCTTCAATATCATTTTGAGGTTCAGTCGGATATACAACTCCTGTATCTAAAACTTTTCCTGTTTCATCTATAACTGCAAGTTTGCAACCAGTCCTATATGCAGGATCAAATCCAAGTACAGTTAATCCTTTTAATGGTGCACCTAATAAAAGTTGTTTTGCATTTTTTCCAAAAACAGCAATTGCTTGTTTGTCTGCTTTTTCTGTTAAGTCAGAATGTATTTCTCTATCAATAGATGGTTCTATTAATCTTGCCCAACTATCCTCAATTGCTTCTTTTAATAAATCAGCTCTTTCTCCTTGTGACTTAATTATTTTGTCTGAAATAATTTTTATTATTTTTTCAATATTTTTGTTAATTTTTACTTTTAAAAATTCTTCTTTTTCGCCTCTATTTATTGCTAAAATTCTATGACTTGGAATAGTAGATATTTTCTCACTAAATTCATAATACATTTCATAAGGAGATTTCTCATCTTTTGCAGCTGCTGTTTCAATTGTTCCTTCTCTATAATATAAAGATTTTATTTTCTTTCTAAAATATGGATCATCGGAAATTATTTCTGCAATAATATCTTTTGCTCCTTGTATTGCTTCTTCTTCATTTTTTACTTCATCTGTAATGAATTCTTTGGCTAATTCATAAATATTCTTTTTATCAGTTTGTTCTAAGATATTTTGAGCTAAAGGTTCTAAACCTTTTTGCTTGGCTACTGATGCTCTAGTTTTTTTCTTTTGTTTATAAGGTCTATATATATCTTCTACTTCTGCTAGAGTAAGAGCTTTTTCTAATTCTAAAGCTAATTCATCTGTCCACTTGCCTTGATTCTCTATTGATGTTTTTACTTCTTGTTTTCTTTGATCAAGATTTCTTAAATATGTAAGTCTTTCACTTAAATTTCTTAAAACCTCATCGCTTAAATTTCCTGTTACCTCTTTTCTGTATCTAGCTATAAAAGGAATTGTATTTCCTTCATCAATTAGGTTTATTGTCTTTTCAACTTGTGATCGCTTGATTTTCAATTCTTCTGCAATTATATTTGCTATATTCATAAAAAATATTCCTTTCTTATATTGCTTAAATTTGCTAAATTATTACTTATAAAGTTTAACATATTAGCAATTCTTTTTCAAGCAATATAAAAGGAATATTATATAGTATTAACTAAAATTTGTTTCTAATTCCTGCATTACATTCTTGTATCCCATAAAAAATATATTTATGTCATTTATTTGACTCATTCTTTCTAAATCTTCAATTATAACATAACATTTTTGAAGAGATATTTTGTTATTTTCATTTGAAATTATTTTAGAAAAATAATCTTTTGCTGATGCTATACTAATGGTTACATCACTCCACTTATCTGATGTACTTGCAATTACATAAGCATTTAAAATATTAAGTTTTGTATTATATAAATTTTGTTTATTATCATCTTCATTAATGCTTGATGCATATTTTGGAATACTTACATACATATTAAATAAATTAATTAATGTATTATTTTTGTCCATATTTTTTATTGACTGTATAACTCCATCCATTGATAATGCGAAATTAGATATTAACTCATTTGTTATACCCTGATTTTGTAAATCTAAATTAATTGTAGGCCAAGTTGAATATATTTTTTCCATCAAAAATGATATTTGCTCCCAATCTGGTTCTTGATCATTTTGAGTTAAAATTTCATTTGGAACTAATTCTGATACTGTTGTTTGACTTTGAGTTTCATTTGAAGAATTTTGACTTTGAGAAGAATTACCCTTTTCTTCTCCACCTGAACCTTCATTTTCTGAATTTTCTGATTGTTGAGTAGAATTTTTAGATGAATTTTGTGATTCATTAATTTCTTTTGTGTATACTTTATATTTTACTACATCAATATTATTCAATTTATTCATTATTTCTATAATATTTGAATCAATATATGAAATTTCTGCAGAAATTTTTTGTTTCAAATTTATACCTTCACTTTGTGCATTAACATTTGATAATTTTATTGATATTAATGTAATTATTAGTATAATACAAATTATTCCTAATACAATGGCAATATATTTTCCATATTCTTTTTTCATAAAAAAACTCCTAAGTATAATTTTTATTAGTATTTCTAAATTTTACTATTTTATACTTAGGAAATTTTATTCCATTTTATAATTAATTCTCTTGTTAAATATCAAATTTGAATTTATATATTTTATTAATATTATTTTATTTGAAATTTCTCAGTTAAATAATTTATTCATTTTCAAATTTTAATTGTCTAGTCATTAACTTTGTAACTGCATCTTTAGGTGAAAGTCCTTTATATAATACTTCATAAGCTGTTTCTACTATTGGCATTTCCACATCATATTTTTCTTGCAATTTTCTTGCAATTTCAATATTATCAATACTTTCTATTGTCATTCCTATTTCTTTTGAAGCTTCTTCTGGAGTCATACCTTTTCCTATTAATCTTCCTGCTCTTCTATTTCTACTTTCATCACTAGAACAAGTTAGCATTAAATCCCCCAAACCTGACAATCCAAAAAATGTTTCAGCTTCTGCTCCCATTTTTACACCAAGTCTAGATATTTCAGCAAGTCCTCTAGTAATTAATGCTGCTTGACCATTAGTTCCTAATCCCAATTCTGCTGCTATGCCTGCACAGAAAGCAATTATATTTTTTAATGCTCCCCCTATTTCAACTCCAATTATATCATTTGATTTATAGACTCTCATATATTCATTAGAAAACATATTAGGAATATCTTGCAATATTTTTTGATCCTTTGATGCTAAAATAATTGCAGTAGGAATATGTTTTACAACTTCAGTAGCATAACTTGGTCCTGAAAGTGCAGCAATCCTTGCAGTA
The DNA here is from genome assembly GCA_947623725.1 of uncultured Clostridia bacterium. Lineage (GTDB taxonomy): Bacteria > Bacillota > Clostridia > TANB77 > CAG-508 > CAG-793. The sequence continues at coordinate 19,711 of CANQHI010000007.1, forward strand.
GGCATCTCATCTAAAATAACTTTATCTAGTGTACTTAATGTTTCATCTTCTAAACCCTTTGAACATATTATTATTGGTTTATCTCCTACATAATCCTTGTATGTTTTAAATGTACTTCTTGTATATTTTGAAGGAGTAACATGTAAAATAAAGTCACTTCCTTCTACTACTTCCTTAATGTCATTTGAACATACTAAATTATCCTCAATTTTTATATCAGGAATAAATTTACATTTTTTTTCATTATTAATAATATCTTTTTCTTCTTTTGAAAAAGACCATACCATTACATTATTGCCTAAACTTGCTAGATGATTGCCTAAAGCTACTCCCCAGCTTCCACTTCCAATAACTGCAACCTTTTTATTCATTTGTATAACTTCCTTATTAAATATTTAGATTTTTTATAGGAATCTATAAACCTTTTATTTATTTTTCAAGTTAATTTTGTTTTCTGTTCCATTAGCTAATCTTTTAATATTTTCTCTATGATTAAATACAACTATTAATGCTAAAATTATTGAGAAAATTATATATGCAAAATGCGCCTTTTCTCCGCCTACTATATAATTTGTATTACTAAAAATACATAATATAGGGAACAAAATTGCTGATCCAAGTGAACCTAGTGAAACCATTCTTGAAATTGCAATTAAAATTACTCCAAAGACTAAACATATTAACCCTACTTCCCAATTTACCATCAAAATTACTCCTAATGATGTTGCAACTCCTTTTCCTCCTTTGAATTTAAAGAATATTGGGAAAGTATGACCTATTACAACAAATACTCCTGCAATTAAAACTAATATTGCTCTAATTTCATCTGTTCCTTTTATCATTTCTCCTACTAATAAAGCAACAAGTATTGCAGCTACTCCTTTTAAAATATCACAGATTAAAGTAAGAACAGCTAGTCCCTTTCCTGCAGTTCTTAAAACATTTGTTGTGCCTGCATTTTTGCTACCTTTTTCTCTTACATCAAATCCTGCAAATCTTTTTGTAAAAATAATCGAAAAACTTACACTACCTATTAAGTATGCTATTATTGCTACTACTACATAATTAATCAACATCTTTTTCTTTCCTTTCTCTAATTAAAATTTTTATTGGACTTCCTATAAATCCGTATTCTTTTCTAAGCATATTAACTATATATCTCTGATATGAAAAATGGAATAATTTCTTACTATTTGCAAATATTGCAAAAGTAGGTGGTTTTGTACTGACTTGTGTCATATAATATATTTTTAATCTTTTTCCTTTGTCTGTTGGCGGTTGAACAATTGAAACTGCTTCTTCTAAAAGTTCATTCAAATTTGATGTAGATATTCTCATTGCATTATTATTTGATACTTGATTTATTAATTCATATAATTTTTCTACTCTTTGCCCAGTTTTTGCTGAAATAAATATAATTGGTGCATACTCTAAGTATGGCAATTTTCTATAAACTTCTTTTGTATATTTTTCTAAACTTCCATTTTCTTTATTATATACATCCCATTTATTTATTGCAATTATTATGGCTTTTCCCTCTTCATGTGCTATACCTGCAATTTTTGTATCTTGCTCAGTTACTCCTTCTTCAGCATCTATCATTAAAATACATACATCAGATCTTTCAATAGCTAAATTAGTTCTTAAAACACTATATTTTTCAATGTTTTCATTAATTTTACTATGTTTTCTTAAACCTGCTGTATCAATAAAAGTGTATTTTCCATATTTATTATCAAATTCTGAATCTATTGCATCTCTAGTTGTTCCTGCAACATCACTTACTATTAATCTATTTTCACCTAAAATCTTATTTATTAATGATGATTTTCCAACATTAGGTTTTCCAATTATAGTAACTTTAATTCTTTCATCATCTTCTTCACTATCCTCTTTTTTAGGTAGTTCATCATATATTACATCTAATATATCACCTATACCTTTTGCATTTGCAGATGAAATTGGATATGGTGTACCTAATCCTAAATTGTAAAATTCATAAACATCATTTTGTAATTTTTGAAAATCATCTACTTTGTTGCAAACTAAAATTACTTTTTTCTTAGATTTTCTAATCATCTGTGCTATTTCTTTATCTATATCTGTTACTCCTGTTTTTACATCTGTCATAAATATAATTAAATCTGCAAATTCTATTGCAAGCTCTGCTTGTATACGCATTTGCGTAGAAATAACATCTTCACTTTTTTCTTCAATTCCACCTGTATCTATCAATGTAAACTTTCTATCTCTCCAATTAGTTTCTCCATAAATTCTATCTCTAGTTGTACCCGGAGTGTCGCCTACTATTGCTTTTCTTTCACCTATTAAATAATTAAAAAAAGTAGATTTTCCGACATTTGGTTTTCCTATTATTGCTACTGTTGGTTTTGACATTTGTATCACCCCGATTCTTTATTAATTTTATTATTAAAATATTTTTATCATTAATTGCATAAATATATCCTAACTTATTCTATAACATTTTTTACTATTTTTCAATGTTTATATAAAAAAAACACACTACCAATTGATAGTGTGTTAATATGAAAATCAACTTTTATTTCTGTAATTATTGAATGCATTACAAGCAGCCTCTCTATCCCAATCACGCATAAGATCTAGAAGCACTTCAACAGTTGTATTTTTATTTGATGCAACCTCTTCTCTGACAAACGTATCTTTATCTCTTGAAAGTTTCGTGAGAACTTCTTGGCTTGTAACTTTACTTTTAGCTACCTCATACCTTATTTTTTCAAATGTATCTTCCGAAAGTTGTTCAAGAATTTCTGCAGTTACGTTGTCGTTCTTAGCTACAGCCATCCTTACGTACCAGTTATCATCTTTCGAAAGTTTCAAAAGAATTTCTGGTGTTGCGTTAGGATTATTGGCCACTGCCGCCCTTACTTCCATACTTTTATCTTCTACCAATTGTTCGAGAATTTCAGGAGTCGAATATATACTACTAGCTACCTCTTTTCTTACAACATCAAATTCATCCTTTGCAAGTTTCAAGAGAATCTCTTTGCTTACTATTTCACTTCTAGCTACAGCTTCTCTTACTGCAGCATATTCATCTTTTGAAAGTTGTTCAAGAATTTCTTGATTTACATTGTTGCTTTCAGCTACTGCTACTCTTACATAAGTTTCTTCATCTCTTGAAAGTTTAGATAAAACGTCCAAAGTTACATTTTTATTTTTGACTACAGCAAATCTCACATTACTATTGTTATCTTCTGAAAGTCGAAAAAGAAGTACTTGCGATGCATTTGGATTACTTGCTACTTCTTCCTTTACTTCCTCTTCTTTATCTTTTGAAAGTTGCCAGAGAACTGCAAGAGATGTATTAACATTCATTGCCACATTAAGTCTAACTTCACTATCTTTGTCTTTAGCAAGACTCATTAATACATTCTTATTAGTTTGAAGTTGTGCTAATCTCATCCGCTCTTCAAGTGAAATTTCGGATAATTCAATCGTGATTTTCATTTTTCCCTCTCCTTTAAATTTTTATTTAAGGTATAGCAAAATAATTTACATAATATAGTATATCATTTTCTTTTCATAAAGTCAAACTTTTTTATCTGTTGATACTTTTCACATATTATTTTAGTCTTTTCATACTATACCATCTAATTCCGGATATTCTTTTCCTCCAAGTTTCCATTTTAACAAATTTATTTTGGCTATTTCCCCTACATCGAAAACTGGATTTTCTTCTACATATTTATTTAACTTATTAACAAATTCTTCTGATTTTATCTCACTTTCTTCTATTTTTTGTCCTATATCAGTTTCAAAATTACTTCCCTTATCTGCATTCATATAAAATACATTATTAATATTAAAATTTAAGTCGTTCAACTGGGAAAACTTTGACACTATTCCATATTTTTTATCTTTAGTACTATTCAAATTTCCAATTGCATACACATTCTCAATAGATGAATTATTTACTTCTCCTTTTCTTAAACCAAATACTCCACATGAATAACCTTCGCTAAAAATTTCTCCTATGTTATAAGAATTTATTATATCTATTTTTAAAGAATTTTCTGACCAACTAGAACCTATAATTCCAGCTGATGTACCATAAACTTCATATGAATTCAATGCTTTGGCATTAATAACTCCACTATTATATACATTAATACAGTAAGTTTCCTCATCTGTATCACCAATAATACCTCCTGCTTCTCTTTTATTCGTAATAACTTCACTGTTATTATATGAATTACTTATAACTATTTTCCCTCCAGGAGCTGCAAATCCAACTATACCTCCAGCGATTTCATTCTCCGATAATATGCTTTCACATATATTTTTCGTTCCTTTTATGATAACAACTGTATTATTAGTATTACCTTCTTCTGGTGTATCAGTTGTACGACCTATACAACCTCCTGCAACACCAAGACTTTTTATATTTCCACTATTTGTAAAATTCTCAATAGTCATTCTACCATTAATCGGACCACTACCAACACAACCACCGACTTCTAAAGCTTCCTATTAATTCCCCATTATTTACAGAATTTTGTATATTAACATTTGAGTTATTCTCTACTCTTCCTATTATTCCTCCAACAATTCCCTTTTCAGTTTCTGATGATACATTTATACTATTATTACATCCATTTATATTTACATTTCCACCTATACTTCCTACTATTCCTCCAATATTCTGATTTTTTCCATTTGCTTTTATTTCCCCCGATACTTTAAGATCTTTTATCGTTGCGTCTTCTATTCTTCCAAAAAAGCCAAAATTTTCACCACTATTTTCTTCATAATTTCCATATAAATTTTCTATTTTTTTATTATTACCATAGAAATTTCCCTTAAATACATTTTCTCCTTCTCCTATTGGTTTCCAATTTTTTCGATTTTCTTCAATTTCATTTAAATCTAAATCATTCATTAAATATATGTTTTTATCTTTAAAATCAATTCCACTATTTACATCTTCTCTAAATTTATTTAAATCTTCCTCTGTATAAATATATATTCCATTTATATCTTTCTTTTCTTCCATACCATCGATATAATTTTCAAAAGTATATAAATCCTCTTCTTCCATTTTTGAAGACTCTTTATATTTTTCACCTGCTATCTTTGCCCTTTGAAATAATCCATTGTTTCCTAATGCTGTACTTAATGTCACTCCAGCAAGTATTAAAAGTATTATTATTGTTATTACTAATGCTACTAATGTTATACCTCTTTCTTTTATACTTTTACTCTTATTAATTTTTTTCATTTTTTCTTACTTCTCCTCTTTTTTACTTTTGTTTTATTTATATATTTTAATTTATAATATCTAATTATTGTATCACATTTTTTATTTTATCTTAAATAATTTTATCAATTGTACAGTATTAAGTCAATGTCTTATTGTAATTTATCTCATATTCTATTTGCTTTTTATTAAGTAAAAAACTTAATAAAAAAACTATAAAATCTATAATTCATATATTTCAATATTTCTATGGATTTTTTAGTTTTTTATTTTTTACATATTTGTAATAAATTTAATACATCTATTATTATTTAATCATTAAATTTATGATATATTTATTTCATTAATATTTTTTTATTAAGTTTTTTAATTAATTATAAAAATTTTATTTAATTCATTATTTTATTTACAAAATCTATGGTTTCCAATAGTTATAGTCATTGGTCTTGACCAAATCCAAGCACTTGTTGCAGTATTTGGATTAAAATAATAAAGTGCCCCATAAGTTGGATCCCAACCATTTATTGCATCTTGTGCTGCCTTTTTTGCTGTATCATTTGGAGATAAATTAATTTGTCCATCACTAACACAAGTAAATGCACCTGATTGATAAACTACACCTGAAACTGTATTAGGGAATTTACTACTTCTTACTCTATTTAAAATTACTGCCGCAACTGCAACTTGCCCAGTATATGGTTCACCTCTCGACTCTGCATACACAAATCTACTAATTAAATTTAAATTACTAGAATTAGAAGTATTACTTGAAGATCCAGATGAGCTTGAACTAGAATTAAATATTCCCATTGCTTGCAGAGTTTTAGTTCCTGCAATACCATCTACAGTTAATCCATTTTTTCTTTGAAAACTTTTTACTGCTGCTAAAGTTCCACTACCATAAATTCCATCTACACTACCATTATAATATCCCCAATTTTTAAGCTTAGTTTGTATTTGTTTTACTTCATCTCCTCTTGAACCATATTTTGATAATGCATATATTTCTTGATTTCTAACTAAAACATTATACACTATAAATAATATAATAGTAATAACAAGCAAAATTCCTACTTTATATTTATTTTTCATAAATCATATCTCCTAATCTTCTCATAACTTAATAAAAATAACCTTTTCTTGGAAGTTATTTTTTCCAAAAAAGGTTATTTTATACAATTATTAATATATATTAGTTATCTCGTCTAATTTTTAAATACATTCATTATTTTACACATATTCTAATATTTTTTTCATTTCTTCTTGTCTTTTGACTTTTTTAGTTGTAGTTTTTATAAGTTCTTCGCTAGTAAAAATCAATTTTTGAATATGTTTGTATCTAGGGAATTTTTTATTTAATTCTTTTATCTGATTCCACATAATGTTTTTCAATTCTTCTTCTGTTTTATCTGGATATTTTTCCTTTGCATCTTCTTTATTATAAACAACTTTTACTGAAAGCATTACATCATTGTTATCGTTTTTATCTGGCAAACCAAATACCATAGATTCTTCTACTAAATCTAATCTATTTACCAATGTTTCCATTTCTTCAGGAAATACTTTTTTACCATTTTTTAAAACAATTAAGTTTTTATTTCTACCTGTTATAAATAACATTCCATTTTTATCAAAATATCCTAAATCTCCCGTGTAAAACCAGCCATCTTTTAAAACTTCTTTTGTAAGTTCTGGCATTTCATAATATCCAAGCATTACATTTGGACCTTTTACTCTTATTTCTCCTATATTATTATCATCTTTATTTACTATTTCAATTTCATCATTTATCATTGGAACTCCAACAGAACCATATTTCATTGCTCTTTCATTTTCTGCTGCAATTACTGGTGCTGTTTCACTCAATCCATATCCTTGAACTGTTTTTATTCCTAAATCATTAAATCCCTTTGCTATCTTACTATCTGCTGGTGCACCTCCTGATATAACAAATCTAAGTTCTCCACCTAATGCATCAATTACTTGTTTAAATAGTATTCTCCTTATGTCAATATGAATTTTTCGTAAGAAATTACTAATTTTTAATGCAGTATTTATTAGCTTTGTTTTTCCTTGTTTATCAATTTCTTTCAGTATTGTTTTATAAATTGCTTCTACTAAAACTGGAACTCCTACAAATACTGTAACCTTGTATTCATTTAAGTTTTGTTTTATATATCTCAATCCATCTGGAAATACATTTTTTACTCCACTTGCAAGCATCATAACAATACATGTTGAACCGAAAATATGATGGAATGGCAAAAATGCTATGTTAGTATCAGTTGGTCTTATATCTTCTACTACTCTCATTGCATAAATGTTAGAAGCAATATTTCTTTGTGACAGCATAACAGCTTTTGATTTATCAGTTGTTCCTGAGGTAAATAATAATATGTTCATTGCATCATTATCTATTTTGCAATCTATATAACTTTTATCTCCACTTTCTAAAAGTTTCTCACCTTTTTGCATTAAATTTTTTAAACACTCAAATCCCTCTATTTGACTCATGCAAATATATTCTGTTAAATTTGTTTTTCCGCTTTCTTTTATTTGAGTTACTTTATCTGTTAATTTTTCATCAAATACTATACAGTCTGCTTTACTTCTAATTAATGAATTTTCAAGCTCTTCATATTGAAGATCTTTATCAAGAGGAACTGAAACCATTCCACCTAATAAATTTGCTAAATGAGTTATAACCCATTCATAACTATTTTTACCTATTATTGCTATTCTTTTTCCTATAAATTTCATAGAATAAAATGCAGTTCCTAGTTTATTTATATCTTCTAGAAGTCTTTTATATGTGATATTTTCATATTCTATAGTATCATTTATTTTATTTTTTATAACAAATGCAACTTTATCTTTAAATACTTTAGCCGAATTATAAATTATTTCTTTTACATTGAAAAATTCTTCTGCTTCAAAAATTTTTCTTTTGTCTTTACCTTTTGATCGTTTTAAAAACATAGATTTATAAACTTTTTGATTTGATTTATCCATTCCTTTTTATCGTATAATATTATACGAATCTCCTTTCTTAAAATCTTTGCATAAAAAACTCATATTATTAAATATCTTTTTTAATAATATGAGTATATCATAGAATTTATTTTTTATCTACAAACCGATAGGTCAGTTTTATTAAAAAATTTTAGGCTTCAAAATATTGCTACAACAAAGGTTCTATCGAATTTTTTAAATTTTGTTTCATAATTTCACAACTATGATTAAATTTTTCTTGATCTTCTTCATTCAATTTTAGTTTTAAAATTTCTTTTATTCCTTTGTTATTAATAATTGCTGGAACTCCTATATATATTCCTTCTTGTCCATATTCTCCATTTTGATAAGTTGATACTGTTAATATTGCATTTTCGTCATTTAAAACTGCTTTTATTAATCTATTTAAAGCCATACCTATTCCATAATATGTTGCTTTCTTTTTTTCTATAATTTCATAAGCTGCATTCCATACTTTGTCATGTATCTTCTTTAAATCTTCCATTGGATGATGATTATCATTCATTATATCAATCATTTTTTTACATCCAACATAACAATGTTCCCATGGAACTAAAGAAGAATCTCCATGTTCTCCTAAAATATATGCATGAACATTTTTTTCAGAAACTTTAAGATACTCTCCTATTAAATATCTTAATCTTGCTGTATCTAAAACTGTTCCGGATCCAATTACTCTAGATGAAGGAAGCCCAGAGGTTTTATATACAGTATACGACATTAAATCTACTGGATTTGTAGCAATAATAAATATTCCATCAAATTCACTTGCCATTACATTTTTAGTTATTTCTTTCATAATTTTTGTATTCTCAACCGCAAGTTCAAGCCTCGACTGGCCTGGTTTCTGAGGAAATCCTGCTGTAATTACCACAATGCTTGCATCTTTACAATCACTGTATTCTCCTGCCTTTATTCTCATTCTATGTGGTGAATATGGTAGACCATCAGATAAATCCATTTCCTCTCCAATTGTTTTATCTTTATTAATATCAATTAAAACTATTTCATCAACTCCTCCTTGATTTAATAATGAATATGCAGTACTCATTCCGACAAATCCAGCTCCAACCAATACAACTTTTCTTTTTGTTCTCATAACCTTTTAGCATGATAATTTTAAATATCATGCACTCCTCCTTTTGCAAAAATTTATCATTATTTTAACCAAAAAAGCTAATAATATAATGTATAATAAAAAATATTAAATATTAAAAAAAATAAGAAACATAATAAATTGAAAGTATCGCGTAGCGCTCAAGGGCGAAGCCCGCGAATGGAGCGAAAAGTGATTTATCACTTTTCTGCGACAACAAGATACGGAAATTTATTATATTTCTTATTTTTATAATATTATTTTTTTAATTTTTTTTGCATATTTATCAAAAAATTATTGACTTGAATAGCATAGCATGATAGCATTAATTTAGAGTATGTTATTACATATTAATAAATATTAAATGTGAAAGGAGCATTACTATGGGTAATACTTGCCGGTTCTATGTTGACTTGATGGCTTTGCAGAGGGAGGTGACCGGTTCATGTATTTTGAATGTAATTAAATTTCCTGATGGTACAACCAAAAAGCTTTTAATTGATTGTGGCCTATTTCAGGAAAAAGATTACTCAGATTACAATAAGACTTTTCCTTTTAATCCAGAGGATATCGATTATGTAATTGTAACTCACAATCATGTAGATCACACAGGTCGGTTGCCTCTGCTTGTAAGTCTTGGTTATAGTAATAAAATTCACACAACTTATGATACGTCTCAGCTTATAGGGCATGCTTTACATGATAGTTACAAAGTGTTAAAACGCAAAGCTAAGTTAGCTAATGAGCGTTCTTTATATACAGATGAAGATGTTGATTCAACACTTTCTCTAATTGAAGCTCATCCTTTCGATGAACCAATTAAATTAGATGAGAACGTTACTTTAACATTCTTTATGAATGGACATCTACCCGGTGCTGCTTTAGTTTTAGTACAAGTTGACTATTCTGATGATTCTAATTATAAGCATCCTACAATTAACCTTTTATTTACAGGTGATTATAACAACAAAAATATGTTTTTCAATGTTTCACCTATTCCTGAATGGGTTCATAATTTACCAATTACTATTATTCAAGAAACAACTTATGGAGATATGGATTCATCTCAGATTGAAGAAGTTTTTGAAAGTAACATTTTAGATGCAATTAATAAGAAAAAAGAAATCGTAATTCCTGTATTTTCACTTGGACGTTCACAAGAAATTATGTATTTTTTAATGAAAATGCAAAATGAGGGTAAGCTTGATCCTAATATTCCAATTTATTTTGATGGTAAATTAGGAATAAAATATACTGAACTATATAAATCTGGTTCATTAAAAAGTATTGATAAAACAAAGGATTTCTTACCTCAAAACTTTTCCTATGTTGATAGTCCTGAAATGAGACTTGGTCTTACTAATGATTATCAAACAAAAATCATATTAACTACTTCTGGTATGGGATCTTATGGTCCAGCACAATTTTACTTACCTGCTTTTTTGCAACATTCCAATGCATTAATTCATTTTACAGGTTATGTTGCAGAAGATACATTAGGAAGAAGATTATATGATTGTAACAAAGGGGAAATTGTTGAAATCGGTGGATTACAAGTAAAAAAAGAAGCTGACGTAAAATTTACTTCTGAATTCTCAGCACATGCAAAAGGAGATGAATTAATTAATTTCTTAAAAGATTTTAGTAATATTAGATTGTTACTTTTAAATCATGGAGAAACTGCTTCAGAGAATTATTATGCTTCGAAGGTTATAAACGAAGTAAAGATCAAGAACGTGGGAATTTTAGGAAGAGATTATCTATTCCGCGTAAATGAATATGGGCTCATCAAGTCATTCTCAACCAAATTCTTATAATCATTACCTTTAGTTACAACTCTATATAAGGTGTCCTATTTTTAGGACACCTTTTCTACTTTCTATATTAGAGACTTAATATTATTTCATAAAATCAAATATTAATTAGTCAATATCTATTAATTCATAATCAGTTGTTCCAATTCCTAATTCTTCTGCATGCTCTACTGTACGAATTCCATGTTTTTCTTCTATTCTATTTATTAATCTTTGTTTTCCTTCATCTTCTGAATTATATACTAAATCTAAACTTGCTTTATCTACTGCTACTGGATCAAGTGAAGCTGTTATTCCTATATCTGCCATACAAGGTGCTTCTGGATTGCTATCACAATCACAATCTATCGAAAGATTATTTATAACATTAATGTATACAATGTTTCCTTTCATATAATCAATTACTGATTCATCAGCTTCAGCCATTGATTCTAAGAAATGATCTTGTTCAGGTAGATTACTCCATAATTCTGATGGTACATTAGTTTTTCCAGCAGTATGAATAAATGTTTTTCCTCCTGATGATGCTACTCCTATTGACATGTTTTTTAATGCTCCGCCAAATCCTCCCATTGCATGACCTTTAAAATGTGAAAGCATTAACATTGAATCATAGTTTGCTAGATGTGATCCTACATAATTTTCTTGTAAATGTAAGCCATTTCTTACAGGTATAGCCATGTCCCCTTCTTCATCCATTATATCAACATTTGCTATATCTAAAAATCCATGTTCTTTAATTGCTTTCCAATGCTCTTCAGTTGTATTTCTTCTTCCTGCATAAGCAGTATTACATTCTACTATTGTTCCATTTAATTTTTTTACTAAATCCTTAATCAAATTAGGATTTAAAAAATTATGCCCTCCTGGCTCTCCTGTAGATATTTTAACAGCAACTTTTCCTGTTAATTCTTTTCCTACTGTTTCATAAATTTTAATTAAACTCTCTGGTGTAATTTGTTTTGTAAAATACACTTTTGATTTTTCCATACTAAAATCTCCTCATTATAATATGTTTATAAACATATCCTTCCTTTTATATTTTATATATTTATTTATAACATATTTTTACCTTATTATTCAAGTCAAGGCAATAAAATATCAAATTCAATATATTCATCATCATTTTTAACATTAATACTTCCATTATGCATTTCAATTATTTTTTTTGTAATAGCTAAACCTAAACCAGCTCCACCATTTGAGCTAGTTCTCGAACTATCAACTCTATAAAACTGCTCAAATATTTTTTCAAGTTTATATTTAGGAATCTTATCACACTTATTTTTTATTGAAATTTTTATTTTATCTTCTACTTTTTCCATTGTAATAATGATGTCACTGTTTGTATAACAATAGTTTATTGCATTTTTTATAATATTTTCAAATGCTCTAGCAAGTTTATCTCCATCACCTATATAAAATAATTTCTTAGGTTTATCAATATTAATCTTTAAATTTTTATTTTCAAGCATTGGATAACATTCTTCGATTAATTGATCAAACAGATATGATAAATCAATATTATTTTTATTAATTTCAATCTCTTGTAAATTATATCTTGTTATATCAAAAAATTCATTTGTTAGTTCTTCAACTCTATATGCTTTTTTTAATGCAATATTAATATATTTATCTTGGATTTCTTTTGAAATATTTTTTTCTTCTGTTAATAAAGTTAAGTAACCAATAATTGAAGTGAGTGGTGTTTTTAAATCATGAGCCATATACATAATTAAATTATCCTTTTTTTGCATTGCCTCATTTGCTTTATTTTGATTTTTTACCAATTCTGCCCTTATATTATTAATTTTTCCTTCTAACAACTCCATTCCACTTGGTAACTCTATCTTTTTTTCTGGTTCTTTTACAATCTTATCCATCGCTAACATAACTACACCTATATTTTCATTCATTTTTCTAATTACTGCATATACAATAATTATCCCTATAATAGCGCCAAAGCCAAATAGCATTAAAGGTTTGTTTGATACAATCCAAGTATATGTACTTCTTCCTAAATATTTTACAGTTACATCTGCAAGGTAATCACCTAAAATAATTTCTGAAAATATTAAAAATATTAAAAAACTAATCAAAAAGTATATTATTATTTTTAATATTGCATTTCTAGTTAAAACAGCTTTAAATTTTTTTAGTTCCTCATCCATTTTTATTTCCTTATCTACCTTTTAGGTTTTTTTAATATTTTTTAGATTTCACGATATTTATACAAAATTACTCAAATTTATATCCTATACCCCACACAGTTTTTATATATTTTGGATTTTTAGTATTATCTCCTAATTTTTCTCTAATTCTTCTAATATGAACCATTATTGTATTATTGCTATCAAAATATTTTTCCTTCCAAACATTTTCAAATAGTTCTTCTGAGCTTACCACAATCCCCTTCTTTTGTACTAGATATACTAAAATTTCAAATTCTATCGGAGTCAAATCAATCTCATTATCATATAATGTGCATTTGTGCTTTTTTCTATCTATCACTAACTCTTTTTCTCTTATTAAATCTTGACTACTGCCTGTTTCATTATATTTTGTATATCTTCTTAATGCTGATTTTACTATGGCAATTAATTCTAAAGGATTAAAAGGTTTAGTCATATAATAGTCTGCTCCTAAGGTAAGCCCATTTATTTTATCTTTATCTTCTATCTTTGCTGTAAGCATTATTATTGGAAAGTTTAATCCTTTTTCTCTAATTATTTTGCAAATTTCAAAACCATTTATTTTGTCAATCATTATATCTAAAATTGCTAAATCTATTTGTTCTTTTTCAATACATTCTAATGCTTGCTCTGAATTATAATATTTATATACCTGATAATTTTCATTTTTTAAATAAATTTCAACTAAATCAGCTATTTCTTTTTCATCATCTAAAACCAAAATATTCATTGCTAAAATCCTTTTTTTATTTAGATTATAACATATTTAAGTTATTTTACTTTAAATTTAAGAAAATCTTAAGATTTTTTTAATAAATACTTAAAACATTATTTTTTTCGTTTTATTATACTTATTTTAAATTACAATTTAGAAAGGATTGGTATGAATGAATAAGAAAAAATTTATTTTTAAATTAATAGTTATATTAATGCTAGTTTTTGTATTAAATAAAATTGCTTATGGACTATATTCCTTCTTTTCAAGTGATTCGGTTTCTTATGCTCAAAATTATAACTCAACTGAAATAAGTGAATATGAAACTATTAAACTAGATTATAATGATAAGTATGCTGGAATTGGTCAGCAAAAAGTATCTGATAAAGATGGATATTTTACTACTTTTACAGATACGTCCGGAAAAGTTTATAAAGAATATAAACAAAATGGAACATCATCTTGGGCTGATAAAAGCTATTGGGACGGAAATATGCAAGATACCGGATGTGGTATAACTGCAATTTCTATTATTTTAAGTGGATACAATTATGATATTACTCCTGAAAATTTAAGAACTAAATATTACCCTGTATTAAATGGAACAAATATTTCTAAAGAACTTTCTAGTTCATTTAAAATAAAAAATTCTGATTTTTTATATGATAGTGTAAGCTTATCTGAGAATAAAATTACAGAACATCTAACTAAAAACAAGCCTGTTCTTATTTGCGTATGGAATAAACCTACTAAAAATCGTTGGACAACTTCTTCTCATTATATGGTTTTGCTTGCTACTGATAATAATGGCATGGTTTATATTTCAAACCCAAATGGTTTAGAAAATTGTAGCAAAAGCTCTGGCTGGTATAATTTTGAAGAAGTTGGGCCATACATTGCTAAAGTTCTTTATATATATTAACAACTATTAATTAATAGTTGTTATATATCAGTTTCATCATATTCTATATCATATTGTTTAGAGTCTGGATTATTGTCTGTATTTTCTACAGTCGATTCATTTTGACTTAAATTATTATCTTTTTCTGCATTGTATATATCTTTATTATTTAAGGTGCTATCATCTTCTTTATTTTCTGCATCATTTACTCTTACAATTATATTATCTTTTATCATTTTTTCGGAACTCTTTAATTTCTTTTCGATCATTTGAGTAGTCTTTTCAATTAAATCTGGAACTAAATCCAAAAGCTTATCTATAGATGAACTATGATTTACAGGTAAAAGTTTGACTCCTGATGGTTGAACTATAATAAATGCTATTGGACTAATACTGACTCCGAGCACCTGAGCCTCCACCAAATGGTAATCTATCAGATTCCTCTGCTATTTTTTCTTCATGTTCCTCTTTATTTTTATTTTTTGATTTTTCAACAAAACTCTTAGGTTTAAATTCACTTCCTCCAGCTGCAAATCCAAAATTTACTTTTGATACTGGAATAATTATTATATTATTCGTTGTTTCTATTGGTTCACCAATAATTGTATCAACATCAATCATTTCTTTGATTGAATTCATTGCACTATTCATTAAGCCTTCTATAGGATAATTTGACATTTTCATCTCTCCTTTAACTTTTTATTTCTTTAGTATTATTTACTGTTTTATTTTCTTTATGCAATTTTTTCCTTTTTATTTTATTAAGTTTAATAAATTTATTATCGGAATTGATAAAACTAATGATATATTTATATAAAATGCTGATTTATCAATATAAACTGGATTTACTTGATATTTATAATTATCTATATTTATTTTTTCTCTAACATGTTCTTTATATACAATAAATGGCAAAAATGATGCTATTAGTACATTTAATGTTGTAACTCCTATAGCTGTAATACTTGCATTTTCTGTTCCTATTTCTATAAATAAATCCAATTTTTCTAATTCTATTTTCTTTATATCTTTCTTTATTTGATTCTTATCTTCTTCTTCAAAATTTTTTAATTCTTTTTCTTCTTTCTTTAATTTATTTTTTTTAATCTGTTTTCTTAAAAATTTTTCAATTTTTTCATCTGTAACTTTTGCAGTAAATATAATAATTTTATTAAAAAAATAAATTTGTAATTTTAGTTTAAAATCAACATATTCAAATATTCTTACATATTCTTTTTTCTTTATTAACATTACTATTGTTTCTAAGTCTTTAAAATCTTTAATTTTAAAATTTATTAGTTTTACTTTTATTATAGAGAATTTTAAAATTGCTATACATAAGCACATTATTATAAAAATAATACTAAGTATAGAAAAAAAAACTATCACAAGAGTTTTCCTCCTTATAATAGTTTTTCCATTTTTTACAATTTTATTCACTTAAACTAACACCAAGATATGATACTCAAAATTAAGATTCTAGTTTAGATTTTGCTCTATTTTTCTTATTAACTTCTATATCTCCAAATAATATTTCTTGTTTTGTTTCTACTTTATTTTTCCTTGACATTTCTAGTAGTCCAGAAAAAGCTGTTACTACTTCCTGTGGTTTACATTTATTTAACGCAAATAATTTATTAAATACAAAGTTAGAGTTTTTTATTAAGGCTCTAAACATTGTTTTTACTGTATCTCCTACTGAATAATTTTCTATCAATGCAATTTTTTCAAGATTCTTTGCATTTCTATTTGCTCTTACACTAGTTCTTTCTACTATTTCTTTATATATATTGACTATATCTTTTTCTGTATATTGAACTTCTAATTTTTGTTTTGGTAATTGGATTTTTTCTTCTGTTCTAAAAAATCTTTTATTATTTTCAAGATACATTTCTCTAAATTTATTTGTTATTTCTTTATATTGTTTATATTCTATAATTCTTTGTATAAGTTCTTCTTCTGATATTGTCTCTTCTTCATCTTCTACTCTAGGAAGTAATTTTTTTGATTTAATATATAATAAATTTGATGCCATAATTAAAAATTCACTTGTTAGCTCTAAGTCCATTTCTTCCATCGCTTTGATGTATTCTAAATATTGGTCAGTTATGCTATTTATATTTACATCATAAATATCCATTTTATTTACATCAATTAAATGACATAGTAAATCTAATGGTCCTTCAAAGTTTTGAATTTTTATATTATATTTAGTTGATTCCATCGTCAATATATTCGGCATTTTTTATACTATCTCCTGTATAACCTTTTTTTCTTAAATACATTATTATATCTTGCTTTTCCATTGTTTTTGATTTTTTTATAAATATATTTTGAGCAGATTTTTCTTCAAATTTGCGGCATTCTTCTTCATTTTTAGAAAAATAATCGTCAATAACATCTTCTTTTAGTCCCTTTGAATACAGCTTATATTTCATTTCTTTAATAGACATATTCTTAAGTGCCATAAATTCATTTACTGCTCTTTCAATATATTTAAAATCATCTATATAGCCTAATTCTTTTAATTCTTGTATAGCTTCTTCTAAAATATCATTATCAATTGCATCACTAAACTTAGTCCATATTTCATTTTCAGTTCTTTTTTTATACATAATATATTTTAAAAGTTTCGTTTTTGCATCATCTATCTGCTTCAATCTTTCTAAATCCAAGTTTTCTCACCTTTTAATTCTATTGTTATAATTTTGCTTTATAAATTTATTATTTTCATTTTAGTTTACAATCATTTAAAACTTTTATTATTTTTAATCGCTTTTATTCTTCGTCTAATTCTTCTTTTTCTTCAAAATCTTCACTTTCCTCTGTAGTCTTTTCAGTTGCTTTATCTTCATTTAAGCTCTTTTCAAATGCTTCATCAAAATTCTTTCTTACTTTATCTTCTAATTCTTGCATAACTTTTGGATTATCTTCTAAGTACTTTTTAGCATTTTCTCTACCTTGTCCAATTCTTTCTCCATTATAACTAAACCAAGATCCACTTTTTTCAGCTAATCCTAAATTAATTGCCATATCTAGTATATTTCCAGATTTTGAAATACCTTTTCCATAAATTATGTCAAATTCTGCTTCTCTAAATGGTGGTGCTACTTTATTTTTTACAACTTTAACTCTTGTTCTACTTCCTAATACTTCACCATCTTGTTTTATATTTTCTACTCTTCTTATATCAAGTCTTACAGATGAATAGAACTTTAATGCTCTACCTCCTGGAGTTGTTTCTGGATTTCCAAACATTATACCTACTTTTTCTCTTAATTGATTAATAAATACTATACAACTATTAGATTTATTAATTACACCTGCTAGTTTTCTTAGTGCTTGTGACATAAGTCTTGCTTGAAGTCCAACATGTGAATCTCCCATATCTCCATCTATTTCTGCTTTTGGAACTAAGGCTGCTACTGAGTCTACTACTATTATATCTATTGCTCCACTTCTAACTAATGCTTCTGCTATTTCAAGAGCTTGCTCTCCTGTATCTGGTTGAGATACTATTAAATTATCTATATCAACTCCAATATGTTTCGCATATACTGGATCTAATGCATGTTCTGCATCTATAAATGCTGCTTCTCCTCCTAATTTTTGAGCTTCAGCTATCATATGTAATGCTACTGTTGTTTTTCCTGATGATTCAGGTCCAAATACTTCTATTATTCTTCCTTTAGGAATACCTCCTATTCCTAGAGCTATATCTAAACTTAATGCTCCTGTTGGTATTGCTCCTACATTTGTTGCTTTGAATTCTCCTAATTTCATTACTGAACCTTTTCCAAATTGCTTTTCTATTTGTCCCATTGCTGCTTCTAATGCTTTTTGTTTTTCTGAATTAATTTTTTCTGCACTCATAATTTCCTCCTATTATTTCTAAACATTTGTTTGTATGTTTATATTATATATTTCTAAATTTATTTGTCAAGAGTTTTTCTAAAAATTTTTTCATTTGTATTTTTATTGTTGTCTGTACCATTTATAAAAATTATAATATAGAAAAGCTGAGTTTGGAGCAAAATCTCCTCCAACATTTAAGTTTAAAATTAAGGTTCCTCTATTTCTATATAATCCAATGTGAGGAACTTCTTCATTTACAATTTTTTGTACATCTGAATAAGAATCCATTGAATTAATTTTTGATAATACTTCTTCATTATAATAATTTGATATATTTCCATTACCATAAAAATAAGTTAAATCTGGATTTACAGAATTAGTTACACCTGTTAATATCATTTGATAATTTTTATTATTTAAGTAATCATAATATTTATCATCATTTACTTTTACAACATTAATTTTTATGCCTACATCAGCTAATTGACTTTTTATATTTTCAGCAACTCTTACTCTTTCTTCACTATTTTGATTTACAACCAATGAAAGAGTTATATTTCTAACATATCCATTTATGTTTTTCTGCCATCTATTATTTGCATAAGTCCATCCACCATCTAGCAAAGTTCTTTTAGCCTCATCTTGATTAAACGATATTTGTCCTTCATTTTTATACAAATAGCTTCCATAATCTAATGGTGAATTTGCCACAGATTTAGAATTATTTAAAACTGTACTCACAATATTATCTTTATTAATTGCATAATTAATTGCTTTTCTAACACTCACATCAGATAATATATTATCACTACAATTAAAACTTAAAAAGTCATAATCTCTTCCTGCATATTCTCTTTTATTATATCCTAATGTTCCAACATAATCTGAATAATTATTCATATAAGTACTTACTATATCAATGTTTCCTAGTTTAAATGTATTAAATATTTCTCCTATTGCATTATATTTATGAATTGTAATAGATTGCGTTCTAGGAGTTTCTGTTTTTATATTTTTCCATCTATCATTTCTAATCAATAAAACATTGTCATCATCTATACTTGCAATTTTATACATTCCAGTTCCCATAGGAATTTTGCTTGAATTTGCAAAATCTTCATTCATGTAATATCTACTTGATACTATTGGAAATGTTAGATTATATTCAAAAAAAGGTACACTCTCATTTAATGTTATGACAACCGTTTCTGAATCTGGTGTTTCAACATTTGATATTTGACTAACATTTGGCTGATATATTGAGTCTGTATTTTTTATTTGATCTATAGTATATGATACATCTTTTGATATCAAACTACTTCCATCTTGCCATTTTATATCTGTATTTACTTTTATGTTATATTGTGTATCTGAAACTTTTTCTATTGAATTTGCTAAAGAATTTTCTATTTTATAATCTGTAGTAATATTAAAAAGTGAATCAAATATTAATTTATCAATATTTACTATTTCTCTATTTTTAGTTAGAATTGGATTCATAGTATCATAATTAGTTATACCCATTTTTAGATTTTCTACTATGCTTATTTCTTGAATTTCAGTGACATTATCAACTACTTCATTATTATTTTCTTCCTCTTTGTCTTGATTGTATATAATGTAAACTGCACCACAAATAAGACCAATTACAACAAGTATAAATATATATTTAAAAAAATTATTACCACTTGATTTCATACTTTTTTAGCATAATAGATTTGCTTAAATACTATGCTTTCCTCCTTTGCATATAATATAATACTTATTATTTTTTTTCAATACCTTTTTTCTACTTTAGTGTGACATATTTTAAACTTATATTTTTCAATTTTTATATTAATAAAAATTTCTATTAAAATCTTTCCTTAAATGAAAATGACATGAATAATTATTGATTAGCTACTCAATAATATTATTCATGCCCCCATTTTTTATATTCTGTTTTTTATCTAGACTCTACTATAAGTCTGATTCCTGTTCGATCTTCTCCTTCTACCTGAACTTCTGCAAATGCAGGTATACATATTAAGTCTACTCCTGTAGGTGCTACAAATCCTCTTGCTATAGCAACTGCCTTTACTGCCTGATTTAGAGCTCCAGCTCCAATTGCTTGCATTTCTGCCTTTTGTGTTTCTTTTACCATTCCTGCAATAGCTCCCGCTACTGAATTTGGGTTAGATTTTGATGAGATTTTTAAAACTTCCATTGTTTCCTCCTATTATTATATTATTTTGTAATTACAAATATATTTATAATACTTTATTTTTTAAAAGTCTAGTATTTTCAATGGAATTTTTAAACTTTTCGTCGATTATTTTTGACAATATTTGACAATTAATAGTATTTTTTATAGAAAAAAATTATTATAAATTAAAATACAATATTTTTAGTAGTGCGCAGCGACCAAGCGAAGCGCGAATGGAATAAAACAGCAAACACTAAAAAATATTGTATTTTAAATTTTATAAACTTATTCTATATAATTTCTTTACTTTATTAGTAGTATCATCTATATCAAATACTATTCCGTTTAATATATATTCCCCTTCTGCAACCTTATATCTTTCTGGAAGTGATGTTACCATTCTTTTCATTGCAACATCTTTGCTCATTCCAAGTATTGAATTAACTGGCCCTGTCATTCCTATATCGGTTATATATCCAGTTCCATTTTTTAAAATTTGTTCATCTGCAGTTGGAACATGAGTATGTGTTCCAAACATAGCTGTAACTCTTCCGTCTACATAATTCCCCATTGATAACTTTTCTCCAGTTGCTTCTGCATGAAAGTCAACAATTATTATATCTGCTTCTATTTTATTTAATATTTCATCTATACATAAAAAAGGATTTTCTGATAAAACATTTATTTCCACTCTACCTATAAGGCTAATTACTGCTATTTTTTTATTTTCCTTTTCAAAAATTGTATATCCATGCCCTGGTACATTATTTGAATAATTTGCAGGTCTTATTATTATTGGATTATCTATAAATGAAAATATATCTTTCTTTGCCCAAGTATGATTTCCCATAGTTATTGCATCTATTTTTAATTTGCATAATTCATTAAATGCTTTTGTTGTCATTCCCATTCCTTGCGAAATATTTTCACCATTTACTATTGTAAAATCAATATTCTCAGCAATTTGTATATTTTCTAAGTCTTTTTTTAGTTTTGGTATACTTCCTTCTCCTATTAAGTCTCCCACTGCTAAAATCTTCATAAGTTTTTTCCTTTCTAAGTTTTAATTCTAATTGTATTTATAATACTATAAATTTAATATTTTAGCAAGTAAGCAAATTTATGCATTATAATATTTATTTTGAATAACAAAAATATAATTAATCCTATAATTTAGAATTAATTATATTTTTACTTCATAAAGGATAATTTATTATTCAAAAAGTTTCTTTAAAGAGTCTGTTAATTCATTACTTCCAATCAATAAATAATGTTCTTCAAATTTCTTTTTAGCCACTTCATAGTTTTCTATTTTTAAATCTTCATCTGTAACTGTTCCTATCTCCCAACTAAATTTTACTACATAATCTTCATCTTCATTAATTTTTAGAACAAGCATACTTTCTTTTTCAATCCAAACTTCAAAGTATCCACCATCTTTTTTGTATTTTTTTATTACATAACAATCTTTTCCTTCATAATTATCTTCTTCAATATTTAATTCTGCACAATTTTCCTTGCTTATCGAATTCCAATCATTATTTATATTTATACTACCTGTTATTATATAATTTATCATGTCGTTATAAGACATACTTTTCCATTCTAAATATCCACTAGTACTAGTTGAACGTAATTCTCCTTCTTTATTAAATTCGATTGTATACATTTTATAAGGTTCTAGTATTATTCCATATCCAACATAATCAGTATCAAGCCTTTTCATATTTTCTTCTTTATATTTTTCTTCATAACTATATTTAACTCTATCCATATTATAACATAGATCAATTTCTTCATATTTTGAATCTGATGTCTTCTCTATATGACATTTAAAGTTCCTATCCATTTGCACTGCTGGTCTATTAATTGCTGTTATAATGCTATATTTGTATTCATAATCTGCTTTATTTTTAAAATAATTTTTAGTCATTACTGCACACGTTATAATTATGCTTATTACTAAAATTATTAAAATACTCTTTAATAATTTAATCTTTTTATTATATCTTTTCAAATATTCAATTTTCTTTACATTTTCTTTTGTTTCTTCTTTTTTATTTTCCTCTTTTTCTTTTTTCAATTCCTCTAAAATCCTTTTGCAATCATTGCAATTTTTTATATGTTCTTTTATAAAATCCTTACTTGAATCACTTAAGTCATCTTCAAGATTACTAAATAATAAATCTTTTACAATATCACATTCTTTATTCATTATTTAATTCCTCCTTCAATTTTATTTTTCCTCTATAATAAATAGTTCTAGCCCATTGTTCACTCTGATTTAAAATTTCACCTATTTCTTTAAAAGAAAATTCACCTCTTATTCTTAAATAAAAAACTTCTCTTGTTTTCTCATCTAACTTATGTATCTGTTTATACAAATTAATTAATTTGCTTTTATCTTCTACATTTTCTTCTAAATTCTTCTCTACTATTAAATTTTTAATATAGTCGTCATCTAAAGATATAAACTTTGCTTTCTTTTCTTTAGATAAATAATCACAAAAAACATTTTTTGCAATTTGGCAAAGCCATGTACTAACTTTACATTCGCCTTTAAATTTATTAACACTTTTAATTGCTTTATAAAAAGTTTCTTGTGTCAGTTCTTCAGCGGTTTCACTATTATTACAAAGACTTTTTAAATAATTATAAACTAGTTTACTATATTTATTATAAAGTTCTTCCATTTTCCTCCCCTCTCTTTTGATTTCTATAATATATGACTTAAATTTTTTCTTTTTGTTACAAAAAAACTCATTTTTTATACTATAAAGAGGAAAGTTTAACTTTCCCCTTTACCTATATAATTTATAAATTACTGTTTCAAATTCATCAGAGTCCTCTAAAATACTATATTTATCAAACTTAAGCATTTCCATTATTTCTTTTAATATTTCTTCATAATTCATATATTTTCTAATATTTACAATGACTTCTTCTTGATTTTTAATTTTTTCGTCATCTTTTAAAATTTCTAATGAATCAACAGATGTATTTATTATAATATGTTCTTTATATATTAAAAATTCTGGAATAGAACCTATATATGTATAATTATTTTCGCAAATGTAAATTAGTTTATTGTCTTCATTTTCTTCTGCTATTTCAATAATCTCATTATAACCTCTATATAAAAATCTAGGTTCACTATTAAAATTGCCATACAGAGCTAATAACAAAATCGGAACAGTAATAAAAATTAATACTATATTTTTATTTTCTATTCTAAATATCTTATCAATTCCTAAAACCATAATCATACTACATATTGGCAAGATAATAGCGATATATCTTATTATTGTATTTGCTTTCATATCTGGTGCAATCTTGCAAATTACTAGAAAATATAAAATTGCTGGTAAAACTAAAAATATATTTTTGACATCTCTTTGTTTTATTTCTATTGCTAGAATTATTAAAAATAATATAACTAATATTATTGGTTCTAAAGAGAAGGCATAGCTCAGTTCATTGAAATACAATTTTATTCTTTCTATAAAATTACTTGTAATATCTGCTTTAGTTCCTCTATATGAGAAAAATATATGATAAATGCTAGCTGGAAATATTAATATTCCAATTATTGCACTGATAATAGTATATTTTATATATCGTTTTAATGTATTATATTTTTTATTTTTTATAAGCATTATTATAAGTACAATAAATTCAAATAATTGAAATATGCAAAAATAATACTGTGTTAAAAATCCTAGCACTGATACTATAATCAGTTCGTTTCTTATTTTTTTATCTATCTCAAAATCATTATTTATTATTTTTAGATGTATATATAGTGATAGCATAGTAAAAAATATTAACATTTGATACATTCTTAAAAACAGAACTATCGATATTCCTCCGATACTTCCTCCATATAGAATAATTGCTGGAATAGATAAATATTCTTTATTATAAATTTTTAATATTTTTCTAATGATAATACAAGTTAATATGAAAAAGATCAAATTTATAAAAAAAATTATGTACTTTGAAAATAATCCTAAGAATATACTAGAAAAAATATGTACTAATAAATAAAATAAAGGTGGATGTATGTCTTTAGTTTGATTAAAAAATACTCCAAAATAATTAAATACATTATCTTTTTGAATTGTTAAATATTCTTTTGCTTGATTATTATTTTTCCAAACTGGTTCTTCTTCATCTACTATTTTATTATATTTTTCCATGAATTTACTTGGATTTTTTAAGTAATATATTATTTTATTATATATTTCATTAAAATTTCCAACTAAAATATCGTCAAATAGCACTTGAGTAACTTCATCTTTATTGCCATATCTTTGATATACTCCATCATATTTATTATTGCTACTTCCATAAGAAAATATCTCATCTTCATGGAAGCCTTCTTTTTGTGCTGACCAATAAAATAAATTAAAACTCAATATTACAAGCACTACAATAAATAATGTGTTCATTTGCCACTTTTTCATATTTTATTTCCTTTTAGATATATAAATATCACGACTTACTTTATCTAAAAATTATATTAATAATTTTGTAAACAATTTATTCAATTAATCTTTTCTGAAAATACCTAGAAATTTTCCCATTATATCAACTATTTTACTAGAATTTCTTTTTGCAAATCCCTTCCCTAATGCTTTTCCTCCTATTGTAAATGCTGCAACTAAAGCACTTATAATAAATTGAATATTAAAGTTTATCCCTGTACCTTCCATTAGCTTTAATGATATTCCTGCACTTATAGCTCCACTAAGTACTCCGCATATATCTCCAATAACATCTGCACATATATTTGCTACTTTACTTGAATTTTTTATAAGATATAATGAAGTTTTAGCCCCTTTGGCTTTCTTAGTTGCTTTTGCATTAAATTCATCATCTTTAGCAACTGTTACAGCTACACCAACTATATCGAATAAAATTCCTATTCCTACAACCAAAACTAAAACAATTATTGCTGGAAGTACTGGTAAAATTGACACTGCATTATTAGATATAAATGAAAATATTATAGACAGTATAAATGCTATTACTGTTACCTGTAAAAACCATTTTAATTCACTATTCTTCTTATTATCTTTTTTCATTTTTATTATTTCTTCCCTTCAACATGTATAAAATTTATAATCATAAACCAATATAATATTGTACTTTATAATAACATAATTTAAAAGTATTAACAATATTTTTTATCAATTCTTTATAAACTTGCAAAACATAAATGACAATGCTATACTTTAAATGAAAAATATTCAATCACAAAATAATTTATTCTTATAAAAAGTTTTTCATTAAACAAAGGAGATTAATTAATTATGAAAAAAATTAATATGAAGTTTTATAAAAACTTTCATGGTATTTCAGTTATTTCTTTAGTTATAACAATATCAGTATTATTAATATTAACAGGTGTAACAGTAACTATAGGTATTAGAAACAATGGTATATTGCAAAAATCCAAAGATATAAGCACTGCAACTGATAGAACAGCATTAATAGAATTAGTACAAACGGATATACATGGCATACAACTAAGAAATGGTGGTAAAATATCAAAAGATGAACTTAAGGAAGTTTTAGATAAATATTTTACTTATAACTTAGATGGAGAAGATTTACCAGATGATTTATCAAGTTTAACACTAACTTCAAATGATAATAAATATAATGATATATTAGCTTCAGAAATATATGATGGAAAATTTTATGAATACAATACTTTCAAAGTAATGAAAATAAAAGAAACAAAAAAATTATTAGAATATAATACTGATGTTATATCAGATGACAGAGTAAAAATAACAGTTCCTGCAGGATTCACAATTCCAGAAGAATCACCAAACAATGCAAAGGACGGAATAATAATAACAGATAGTATAGATGAAACAGGAAAAAGCAATGGAAATGAATTTGTATGGATACCAATAAATCCTGATTTAAAAGTTGTAGGAACGAATAAGCCTATGGCAAAAATATCTACCGCAGATGAATATACCGGTATAGATGATAATGGTAGAACAAATTATGAAGGTGTTTTATATAATTTTACTGGAACAGATTCAACTGAAATGACATCATATGGACAAGGAACATTATATGAATATAGAGAGCCAGATTCTAAAATTGTATACGACTACGACTACTCAGATGATGCACCGGTGAATTACCTAAGGGATTTACGACAATGGTTACCTGGAGAAGCGGATCGATACAAAAATTACAATACGTTTTTGAATACGGTGAAAGAAGATTATAATGAAATGATATATAGTATAAAAACATATGGTGGATTCTATGTAGCAAGATACGAAATGGGCGTGAAAGACGTCATTGAATCTAATATGTCATCTGGTAAAGCTACTTCGAAAATAGGACCAGTGAGGAATGCGGGTGATTGGTTTGTATCACGTCAATGGTATGGATTATATTCAAAGGCAAAAACATATACCAATGAAAAAAAATCAGTGAAATCAAGTATGATATGGGGAAGCCAATATGATGCGATGTTAAACTATGCATTAACAGGAGATGATAAAGAAAAAGTAACGAAAGCAGGAAATGGTTATTATGGGGATAAAGAAGTCAACACAGGAGTAACGCCAAACGATAAAATACTAAATATTTTTGACCTAGAAGGAAACCATATTGAGTGGACATTAGAAGCAAACTCAAACAACTACCGAGTTGCTAGGGGAAGTTACTGTAGCAACCCTGAAAAAGAAAACTTTTCGCCAAGTTCTCGAAGTAATCTAACTTGTGACAGCACCTACACATATATTTCTACTCGTCTAACACTTTATATAAATCCTACAGAAAATTAATAAAAAGTGCTTAAAATGTTATTAAAAGTATATTTTATTTATAATATAAACCTTCTTATGATAAAATGTCATAAGGAGGTTTTAAATTTCCAGAAAAATAGTAAAAAACAAGCATGTTATTGCTTATTTTTTAAATTATTTTTTAATATATTCCATATTTCATTAGTTTTTTGATAATCTTTATAGTCATTTTCAACATTTTCATCATATTTTTCTAATTCTGTTAATAAAGAAGAAAAGCAATTATCCTCAAAAATATGGTTTAGTTTAGGAATAATAGGTTTTAATTTTGATTTCATATTTTTGATTTCTTTTTTATAACTATCTTTATTTGTAATATATAATAATAAAGGTTTATATCTAATCCAACCTAATGATGCTTTTAAAAATCTATTTTTA
>CANQHI010000008.1 GCA_947623725.1 uncultured Clostridia bacterium
TATAATACCCAACCATACTCATTATTTATCTCATTGTCTTTTACAAATTCTAATCCATCTGGTATATCATCTTTTATCTCTGCTGCATATCCCGATTTTGTTCCTTCATTATATACTCTTATTGTGTATATTACTATATCATTTTGACTTACTCTTACTGGATCTTTAGTATGATTATATTCCATTGATGTTACTTCTTTTCCATCTACTATTGTTCCATATTTTGATGTATCTACTTCTGGAATTCTATTTGTTATTTCTTCGTCATTTACTCCTGTTATAAACTTTCTTAATGCCAAGTCAAATTTTTCTAAAATTAATTTTTCAAAGTCATCATCATCTTCTTGTCCTTCATAATGATACTCTGAATCTGACAAATCATCTTTATTTGTATCTTTTCCTTTATAATCCGGTAAATCTTCATCTTGTGGAAGTATTACATGTTTTTCATTATCTCTATCAACTAAGTTTTCATCATTACTGCTCTTAGTAATATCAGCTATATTAGTTATTGTTTTTTGAGTTTGAGCCGTTTGCACAACTCTACATCTTACTTGTATATCTTTATATGATAATTCTTCGCTATCTCTATTAAATGCATCTATAATATTATCAATATCATGTTCCTTTGATAAATATGTTGTTCTTATAGTTCTTTGAGTTGCATCTGCACTATCTAGCAACCATAAATATCTTTGATTTAGTTCATCATCTGGTAAGAATTCTAATTCTGGTGGTAAATGATCAACTATTTCATCTGCATATCCATCTACTTGACCTTCATTATATATTCTCAATGTATATGTTACTATATCGCCTACTGATACACTAATTGGAACTTTTGTATGTTTGTATTTTGCTGTCGTTTCTCCAGTTAAAAGTGGCGTAACATCTACTACTGGTTCTCTATCATATTTACCATTTGTACTTAGTTCTACTCCATTAACTGCTGTAATAAATTTTCTTAATGCTAAATCAAAATATTTCCCATATAATATTAAATCTTCATAATCATCATCATCTTCATATCCTTTACCTTGTGTTGAAGTTCCAGGATTATATGAATCTTTTTGATTATCTGTTAAATCTTTTGGTTGTGAATCTCTATCTTGTTCATTTTCTTTATTATATGCACTTGTTATTTCTGCAACATTTTTTAAATGTTTATCTGTGGATTGAACTTCTGCATTAACAATACATTCAACTTGTAAATCTTTATAATCAATTGTATACTTTCCATCAGTTCCTTGTGTTTTACTAAATGCTTTTATAATATTATCTTCATTATCCTCTTCGTCAGTAGCTTCATCGTTATATTTACCATCTTTATATTTTCTAGATAAATATTTTGTTTTTATTATTTTCTCATTATTAGCATCTACTTCCCATCCATACTGAGCATTTATTGTACTTTGGTCAGCTGGAA
This sequence comes from uncultured Clostridia bacterium, assembly GCA_947623725.1. Taxonomy (GTDB): domain Bacteria; phylum Bacillota; class Clostridia; order TANB77; family CAG-508; genus CAG-793. Next base: position 1,427 of record CANQHI010000008.1, read on the forward strand.
CTAAACTTAATCCATCTGGTAAATAATCTGTCACTTCTTCAGCATATCCATCGATTTCGCCTTCATTATATACTCTAATTGTGTAAACTACTTTATCGCCAGTTTTAACCGATATTGGATCTTTTGTATGAGTTTTTGTACTTGTTGTTCCATTATCTAATATTGATGTTCCATTCGTTGCTAATGCTCTTAGGCTTTCTTGTGTAATCTCAGGCTCTCTTGAAGGTGATACAGGATTTCCAGCAACTTGTGTTATAAATTTTCTTAAACTTAAGTCAAATTTTGGCTTTGTAATTTGTTTTGTATCTTCTACTGAAAATTCTTTATTTTCTTTTTCTATTATAACTACTGGTTGATTCACATCAACTGTAGACTCCTGTGTAGACCAATATGTTAATGTTTTGACTTCTTTCTTTCCTGTAATCTTGATATTAACACTATTTGCTGAAGTTCCAACTGGTAGTTTTATATAAAATTGTTTATCTAAAACAGAATTAACTTTATCAGTAATTGTATTTCCACTAATTTCAGCTTTATCCTCATCAGCAAGTGTTATATTATTATTTTCTTTATTATCAACTAAAATTTTTACTTCAAAATTTATTACATTATCAGCTTTTGTTACTTTGTATGGTCCTACATAATAATATCCATTTTCAAGTGTCGTTGTAGCACTGCTTTTGTCTAAAGTTATTACATTTTCTTCATTTAAATCATTTGAGTTATAATCATAATCATTTTTAAGTTCTAATTGAGTAATAAAATATTTATATAAAGTTCCAATTGGACTTTCAAGATCAAATCCGTATTTATCATCTATATTTCTTCCTGGTACAGAAGGTCCACTAGAATAATAGAAATTTCCTGTATCAGCTGGTTGATATTGACTTCCTCTATTAGTTATATACCATATTGCAGATTGTTGAATAACTTCAATTATATCTTTAAATTCATCATCTGTCATTTTCTTAGTTTCAGTTTCAAAATCTGATCTATCTAAATTTGCTTTTCTTAGTAATTCATCTACTGAATCTTTGTCTTCAGGTATACATATAGTATCTAACACCCACATTAATTTATTGTATTCGTCGTTTGATGGTAAAACATGTTTAAATTTTTCATCTATTTCTTCTGGTTTTCTCATGTCGAATCTATTTGTGTATTTTACAGTTTTAGGTGTTGAAGTTCCAGTAGTTGTTGCTCCAAAACCAACTCCATCTTTTAAACAATAAATTGCCCTATTAGGCTTCGTAGTTTCAACTGTTCCTGCATCATTATACTCAACTATTTTTATTACTGGATAACTATTCTTTTTTTGTTGATTACCTACTGTGTAATATCCTGTTTTTCTGCTATTTCCCTGGTCATACAAACCTAAAGTTATGCCATTAGAATCAAGGACTGCAAAACTATGATTACTAAATGTCATTATTGAAAATATTAAAACAGTTATCAATAATAATAACTTATATATTTTTCTCATTCAACTTATCCTCCAATAAATTTATACTTTACACTTTAATATATTTTATTTTGTTTAGATTTTACGCCTATTTACATATAATATATTATAATACAAATATTGTTTAAAATCAATATTTATAGCAATATTTTAGTATTTTTGACGTAAATTTTTATATTTAACCTTATTTTTTACATTTTTCATTATATTATTATAAAAAAAACGCATCAGAGAAAATTCTCCAATGCGTCCGGAACCATAAAAATCATTTAGCTTTCAGTGCTTCGAAAAAGTCCTCTTCAGACCATTCGAAACCATTCTCTTTCTCATTTTCAGGATCTACCAGTTTTGCCAGTTCTGTTGCTGAGTATATCTTTTCCGCCTTTATTTTCATCTTTACTACATTCATGATTTTTTCAATATAAACTTCCAGATTTTCTGTTGTTTCTTTGATTTCTTGCAAATAAATTTCTTTATCTGAAAGCTCAAAAGCGGTAAGTAATGCCTCTAAATATAGCTGTTGTTTTTCTGGTTCGTCAGAAATTTTCATAATCTCATTCCAATCCTGGCGTGTTAAGCTTCTAATTTTTTCTGCCCATTCTAAAGTCTCCCTCAGGTACTCCTTCTTTTTATAGGTTCCATTTTCCGGGCATCTCACAACTGCGCCTACCCGTGTGTTGTCTGTTTTCATGGTGCTAACCCTCTCCTTTGTTAATATAATAAAGTATTTCTACTCTAAAAATTATTATACCATAAATTCAATTTATTTTCAAGTTTTTTAAAAGTATTTAACATTTTTTTCCATGATAAAATTTTCCATTATTCGATTAATTTTTTTCATATACAAACTTCTTCAAACTAAATGTAACAAAATAAATAATTCCAGATATAATTACTATCATTGGCCCCGTAGGAATATTAGTATAATATGATATAATTAATCCTAAAATCCCTGATATTAAAGCAAATATCACTGAGCACGTATGATAACTTCTCATATCTTTTGCTATATTTCTGCTTGATGCAGCAGGCAAAATTAACATTGAATTTATAAGTAATATACCTATCCATCTAATTGAAATCATTACAATTATAGCTATCGATATTGCAAAAATATTATCAATTAATTTTGCATTTATTCCTTTACTTTTTGCTAAGACTGGATTTATACTCACTGCATTTAATTTATTAAATAATTTTATCCAGAATATTCCTACTAAAATAAATGCAATTGCTAAATATATTATTTCATTTACGGAAATACTTAAAATATCACCAATTAAATAACTTGAATACTTATTAAAATTTCCACTTTGAGCTAGTATTGCAAGTCCTAGTGCTATTGCAATAGAAGAAAATACACTGATTATAGTATCTGCACCATAACTTGTTTTATTCTTAACTAAATTTAACAATAAAGCAAAGATAATTGCAAATATTATCATCGATAAATTCATATTGCTAATTCCTAATAATGTACCAATAGCTATTCCTGTTAAAGCAGAATGTCCAAGTGCATCTGAAAAAAATGCCATTTTATTGTTAACAATCATTGTTCCTAATACTGCAAATATTGGTGAAACTAATATTATAGCTATAAATGCATTTTTCATAAATGTATATTGCATAAACTCAAAAGGTAATATAGTTTCTAAAATATTATATATCACATTCATTTCAATATTCCCTTTCTATATTATTCCAAAACTCTCTTTAAATTCTTTACTTGAAAATACTTCATCAGCACTTCCTTGTTTTTTCACTTCTTTATCTAATAAAATAACTTTATCAGCATATTTTTTTACTAATTCTAAATCATGTGAAACTAGAATAATCGACATGTCATACTTGTCCTTCAATTTTGATAAAATTTCATAAAAATCTCTGGTTCCATTCACATCTATTCCAGATACTGGTTCATCTAGTATTAATAAATTTGGAATTGGATAAGTTGCAATTGAAAGTAAAATTCTTTGAAGTTCTCCTCCTGAAAGATTTCCTATTCTATGATCAATTAATTTATCTGCTCCAAAAATTTTTAAACGCTTTTTTATTTCTTCATACAAATTTTTATTCTTTCTCAAAAATACAGGCTTATTTGAAATATATGAGGTGAACATATCATACACAGTAGTTGGCATATTTCTTTCTATATTAAGTGTTTGTGGAACATAACCTATACTTATTTTTTCATTTTTATTTTTTTTCATATCAAAAAATTCTACTTTTCCTGTATGATCAACCTCATTCAAAAGTGCTTTTAATAAAGTGGATTTTCCAGCTCCATTTTTTCCGATAATCATTGTAAGCTCTCCACAATGTATGTCGAATGTTACATCTTTAATTATGACTTGATTATCTATATTTACTGAAATATTTTCTATTTTTGTTAAATGTAATCCACAAGCTTCCATTCTTAATTTTATCCCTCGTATAATGTAAATAAATTTATTATACGAATTTCTCCTTTCTAACTTTTAAATATTTATAACTTTCCTTGTATTATCTATTATTTAATTAATTATTTAGTTAGTAATTTACTTAACTATTTTATAAAAGTTTTCAATATTTAATGTTTTTTAGAATTTCTAAATTTTCTTTCATAACATTTATATAATCATCTGTACTGCCATTTCCACTCATTTCAGAATTTAAAACATAAGTCTTAGCTCCAGTTTCATTTTCTAAAATTTTTGCAGTTTTTGTATCATCATCTTTATCAATAAATATAACTTTTATATTTTCTCTTTTCATTTTATCTATAATATTTCCTAAAAACTTTGCAGACAATACAGATTGTTCGTGATCAGTTTCAATTGATGTAACTTCAATTGACGCATCATGTAATAAATATTCTAGTGATTCATTTAAGCATATAGCTTTTTTATCTTTTATATTATTTAAAAATTCATAATCAGATTTTAATTTTTCTAACTTTTCTATATAATCTTCGCTGTTTTTTAAATATAAATCCTTATTTTCAGGATTCATACTTCCTAGCTTTTCCGTAATAGTTTTTATTTGTGTAATATAATTTTCAATACTAAGCCATACATGAGGATTAATCTCGTCCTCATCTTCAATTAAATTAGTTATATTTTCACTACTTTCTATAATTTCTACTTTAGGATAAATGTTTATTATTTTTTCTGTAAAATCCTCTAAATTCTTTCCATTTTCAATAAAAATATCTGCTTTTTCAAACTTTTTTAAATCAGTTGTTGATATTGTATAATCATGTATGCAACCTGTAAATTTTTCTGCCATGTTGCTAACTTCTACATTTTGAGCATTATCTGTAATATTTTGTATCATTATATATAACGGATAAAATGAAGTTAAAATTCTAAATTTAGCATCTTTTACGGTTTCTTTTTTATTCAGATTCCCAATAATAATTCCTATTACTAAAAATCCAATTATTATTACAATAAAAAAAGACTTAAAAAAATTATTACTTTTTAAATTTAACTTAAAATTGCGTTTCATTTCTTACATTCCTCGCATAATATGTTGTTATTAAACTTTTTTATTAAATAACAAAAATATACAAAAAAACTGTAATCATCAAAATACGATTACAGCTCTTACGTTTTTAAGATTAATCTTGTGAATATGGTAACATTGCAATATGTCTACATCTATTAACAGCTGTAGTTATATCCCTTTGATGTTTTGCACATGCACCTGTAGTTCTTCTTGGTTGAATTTTTCCTCTTTCATTAATAAACTTTTTAAGTTGTTCTGGATTTTTATAATCAAGAACTAAGTTTTTATCACTGCATAATGGACATGCTTTTTTTCTGATTTTTCTAACTTTATAGTCATCATCATAATCTTTATTATTTCTTCTATTATTTTTCTTGTCTGCCATGATTTTACCTCCTTTTTTATTTAACTAAAATGGTAGGTCATCTCCTGATGAAACTTCAAAATCTGAAGTATCCCCTTCATTATTTCCACTAGTTTGTGGTGCCCCGAATGTATCTTCAAAATTGCTTGAATCATCTGACCTTTTACTATCAGCAAAATATACTTCTTCAGCAACAACATCTGTTGCATATCTTCTTTGTCCTTGTTGATCTTCCCAACTTCTTGTTTGGATTCTTCCAACAACTGCAACTTGTTGTCCTTTCTTAAAATATTTGCTAACAAATTCTCCTGTTTTTGCCCAAGCTGAAATATTAATAAAATCAGCTGTTTGGCTTTCTCCTTCTCTAGCAAATCTTCTATTAACAGCTAATGAAAATGAAGCAACTAGAGTATTATTTGTTTGTGTATATCTAACTTCTGGATCTCTTGTTAATCTACCCATTAAAATAACTTTATTCATATTTAGTACCTTACCTTTCTAAAAAAATAAAGCCCCTACATTTTTGTTCTTATTCTTCTTCTCTAACAACGATAAATTTTATTATTTCGTCTGTTATTCTGTAATTTCTTTCTAGTTCTGCAATTAGATCAGGATTAGCTTCGAAATAAAAAGTAACATAATAACCTTCTTTGTTCTTTTTAATATCATAAGCAAGCTTTTTCTTACCTAATTCATCAACCTTAGTAACATTACCATTTTTATTAATCAAATTTGTAAATGTATCTTCTAATTTTTTAACTTTTTCTTCATCTACATTTGGATTAATAATGATAACACTTTCGTATTTATTCATTATCTTCACCTCCTTTTGGGTATTAAGCCTATCTCCTAACAGATAAGCAAGGATACTTGTAATTTTTACAAGCATTTCTATTGTAACATAAAAAGCCTTGCTTTGCAAGACTTTTTGTAAATTATCTTTTAAAACTGGAATTTAACTTTTCACTTCACGATAAAATTTTTCTAGTTAAACAATTTTTTAATCATAAATTAAATATATTCTTTTAATTTTTTACTTCTACTTGGATGTCTTAATTTTCTTAAAGCTTTAGCTTCAATCTGTCTAATTCTTTCACGAGTAACATTAAATTGTTTGCCAACTTCTTCAAGCGTTCTAGCTTTTCCATCATCTAAGCCAAATCTAAGTCTTAAAACTTTTGCTTCTCTTGGAGTAAGTGTTTTCATAACTTCATCTAATTGTTCTTTTAGCATTGTATAAGATGCTGCATCTTGTGGAGATGGTGAATCATCATCTTGTATAAAATCACCCAAATGACTATCATCTTCTTCTCCAATTGGAGTTTCAAGTGAAACTGGATCTTGTGCTATTTTCTGTATTTCTAGAACTTTTTCCACAGGTATTTCCATATCTGCTGCAATTTCTTCTGGTGTAGGTTCTCTACCATTTTGTTGTAATAGATGTCTTGATGTACGTATTAATTTATTAATAGTTTCTACCATGTGAACAGGAATTCTTATTGTTCTTGCTTGATCTGCAATTGCTCTAGTAATAGCTTGTCTAATCCACCAAGTCGCATAAGTACTGAATTTGAATCCTTTTGTATAATCAAATTTATCTACTGCTTTAATTAATCCCATATTTCCTTCTTGAATTAAATCAAGGAATAACATTCCTCTTCCAACATATTTTTTAGCAATACTTACAACTAATCTTAAGTTTGATTCTGTTAACTTCTTTTTTGCTTCTTCATTTCCTTCAAGAATCTTTTTAGCACATTCTAATTCTTCTTCATAAGTCAATAGCGGAATTTTTCCAATCTCTCTAAGATACATTCTAACTGGATCATCTATGCTTATTCCATCCATGTTATCCATATCAAGATCTTCTATTGATATATCTTCAACTTCTTCTAAATCTTCTGCATCTGGTTCAATATCATCATCTTCATCACCAGATACATTTACTCCCATCTGTTCAAATATATCAAACACTTTTTCTACTTGATTCGAATTTATATTTCCAAGTTGAGTTGCAAGATCAGCATAAGTGATTTTTCCCTTATTTTTTAATTGTGTAATTACTTTCTTGATTTTTTCGGTTTCCTCTATATCTTTTTTCTTTTCATTATCTAACTCATTATTTGCTTTATTATGAGATTCATTTTTTTCTTCGTTTTCAATTACTTCTTTATTTTTCTCTTTATCTATTTCTTTATTATCTTTTTTAATTTTTGTCTTTTTTATATCATTCTCTTCTTTATTTTTAGTTTTATCTGTTTTTTCATTAACTATAATTTTTTCTTTTTTATTTTCTTCTTTTTTTGGTAGTTTTTCATTTTCCTTTTTAACTTTTTTCTTACTAACTACTGTTGTTTCCTTATTTTTTATAACTTTTTCTTTAATAGAACTTTCTTTTTTATTATTTTTCTTATTATTTGATTTTTTTTCTTCTTTTTTGCTTGCTAAAGCTTTAGCACTATTTTTCTTTTTTAGTGCTTTTTCTTCTTTTTCATCTCTTGCTAAAATTCTTTTTGCTGCTTCTTTTTCTTCTTTCTTCTTTTTAGCTATACGAGCATTATCAATTAAATTTATGACATCTTTTACGTTATCTGATTTTTTCATCTTAATCTTATTCCTTCCTAAGATTTTTAAATATTTTCTTTATTTTTAATTAATGCTTGCTATTTCAATAATTATTTTATTTAATTCTTCTTCTAATTTTGTAATCTGTTCTGAATCTAGATTACCTCTATTATCTAATAAACTAATTATTTCATTTCTTCTAATTATTTTCTTTTCTTTACGATATACTTTTTCAATATCTTCAATCGCTTTTTTTATATTATTAATTTCAAAATCTTCTGCCATAATTCCACTTATGTAATTTACTGTTTCTTCATCTTGAAACCAATCAATGACATTTTCGATATCTGCATTTTCATTTATTTTTTCAAAAATTGTATTTAGTACTTTTTTATTCATATCTACTTTTATGCAATCTAGACTAACTACATTTTTGATTCTCTCATAAGTTTCATTAAAATTATTAATAAGTAAATAAATTAACATTTTTTCACGTCTTTGAGTTGCATTATCCACTTTTTGTTCAACCTTTGTGTTTATCTTAACGGTTGTTCTTTCTAAAACTTTTTCATTTACTTTTGATTTATAAAGCTTTTTATTTATTTCTGCTTCTATAGAATTTTTAGAAATATCATAAGTTTTAGAAATTTTATCTATGTATATTTCTCTTTCCATCGTATTATCTACTTCTGAAAGAATTTTAGCAATTTCATTAAGAAATTTTATTTTGTCACTTGTATTTTCTATATTTAAGTTTTTTCTAAGATTTTTTACCTTATATTCAACTATAGATATTGCATTGTCCATATATTTTATAAATTTTTCAGGTCCATATTTTATAACAAATTCATCTGGATCTTTTGCTCCATCTATTTGCAATACTCTCATGTCTATACCCATATTTTTAAGTATATCCATTCCTCTCATAATTGCAGTTTGGCCTGCCCCATCTGCATCATACCCGAAGTATAACTTGCTCACTATTTTTTCTTAAGAGCCTACCTTGTGTATCTGTTAATGCTGTTCCTAGAGAAGCAACTACATTTTTGATTCCTCTCTGATATAATGAAATTGCATCCATATATCCTTCAACAATCAATATTCGTTTAAGCATTCCTGGTTCTGATCTTTTAGCAACATTTAATGCAAATAAATTACGGCCTTTACTGTAAACAATATTTTCTGGTGAGTTTATGTACTTTGGTTTACTATCATCTAATACTCTTCCACCAAATGCAATTACTCTATTTCTAATATCTTGTATTGGAAACATTATCCTTCGTTTGAATTTATCATAATATCTTCCACTTTCTGTTTTTCCAATCAAGCTTGATGCAAGCATTTCTTCTGGACCAAATCCTTTGGATTTTAAATATGAAAATAACTCATTTCCTTCTCCTGCATATCCAATTAAAAATGCCTTTAATGTATTATTGTCTAATTTTCTTTTTTTTATGTATTCTTGGGCTATTTTAGATGTTGGCTTATATAAATTAAGATGGTAAAATTCAGCAGAAGCTTTGTTTACTTCATATACTTTTGCTTTTAAATTTGCGATTTTTTCATCTTCTGCATTTGATGAATTAGGTAATTCCATTCCAACCCTTTCTGCAAGCATCTGCACACTTTCAATAAATCCAATATTTTCTATCTTACTAATGAAATGAAATACATTACCTCCTACTCCACAGCCAAAGCAATGAAATATCTGCTTGTCCGGAGAAACAGAAAAAGAAGGAGACTTCTCATTATGAAAAGGACATATTCCAAAATAATTACGTCCTTTTCTTTTTAATGTTACATATTGTGATACAACATCTACTATGTCATTGCGCATTCTTATTTCGTCTAATAATTCATCACTATATCGTACCATAATTTTACCTTTCTTTTCTCATATTTATATTATTCGACATAATTATTTTAAATCCTTCTTAATTTTAAAATTATGTAAATAATTTGATTTACATAATTTTGTCAACTATTCATCATAAAAACAGGATATTTTTGTATCCTGTTTTACTTTTGTTTGACTTTTTGTTATTTAAAATTTAAGCATTTGTTGTTCCATCAAATGGAATAAACTTGCTAACTGCACTTTGTTGCAAATCAATTTTTGCTTCTGTTGGAACTCTAAATTCTTTATATGACATATCTATCTTATTATCAATTAATTTTTCTATTTCATCTTTCGATGTATGCTCAGCTAAAACTAATTCACTAACTAATATTAATTTAGCATTGCTTAGCATTTTTTTCTCACCAGTAGATAATGTTCCTTTTTCTTTTTGCTTAAAGCTCAAATTTCTAACGACATCAGCTATTTTATAAATATCTCCTGTCTTCATTTTTTCTAAATTATCTCTATATCTTTTATTCCAGTTATCAGACATTTCTGTTTCATTTTGCTCTAATAACTTTAGTACTTCTCCTGCACTCTTGCTATCAATAACGCTTCTAACTCCCATAGCCTCAGCTTTAGCAGTTGGAACCATTACCATAACTTCTCCTGGCATTTTTATAACATAATACTGTTGTTTCTCTCCTAATACTTCTTTTTCTTCTATGGCATTAATTGTCCCTGCACCATGCATTGGATAAACTATATTGTCTCCTACGTTAAACATTTATGTACTCTCCTTTCCAACTTTTGGTCTATTAAGAGATCTAATTCTCCTTTTTTACCACAGCTTAATTATAACACAAATTTTAAAATAAGTAAAGTTTTTTTTCATTTTTTATAGTATTTCCACTATTTTAGAGAATTGCATTTACTTTTCATTTGACATTACTTTCACTATAAACAAGGCTTTTTTATCTACTTGTTGATCCAAATCCACCTTTTCTTTCTCCCTCTGCTTTATCATCATCTGCAGTAAAATATTTCATAAAAATAGCTTGTCCTATTGCATCACCTTTTTTTATTTCAACAGGCTCATCTTTAACATTATAAAATGCATACATAATAAGCCCATCATTTTCTATATTTCCATAATAATCACGGTCAATTATTCCTACACTATTTGCTAAAACTAAGCCTTTTTTTCCAGGATTAGAACTTCTGTTACAAAGCATTAAAAATTCATCTTCCTTGCAGTAAACTTTAATTCCTGTTTTTACTAATGTTGGCTTTTGACCAGGCTTAAATGGTGGTATTGTGCAATCTTCTGCTGCTTCTACATCATATCCTGCTGAATATTTTGTTTTTCTAATTGGTAGATTTATATTTTTATCTTCAAATCCCTTTGCTACCTCAAATCCTCTTACTTTTTCCATACTTTTCTCCTTAAATAAAATTTATTTTAGGTTTTTAAAAGATCCTATGAACTTTATTTTCAAAAATTAAATACGTATTTCCTATATGAATTAAAAATACTTGTTAAAACTATATCATAAAATTTTTATATTTGCAAAGAAATTTATAACCATTATGTTAATAATCGCATACTATATTATATAATAAAAAACATATTTTTAGAGGTGCTAAGATGTTTACTTTAGATAAGTTACCACTTAATCATACTAGCAATATAGTTGATGTAAAATGTACTGGAATATTAGAAAGAAGACTACTTGATTTAGGTCTAGTAAACGGTACTCCCATAACCGCTCTTTTTCGTTCTCCCTTAGGTGATCCTACTGCTTATGAATTTAGAGGAAGTATTATTGCTATTAGGAAAGATGAAGCTAAGAAAATATTTGTTAATTAATTTATGAAAATAATAAAGTGCATACTCAAAATGTTATATTTTCTAACAATTTGAGATGCACTTTTATTAATCATCTTTCTTCTAATTCTTTTATATATTTAATACAACTTGTCAATTCCATAACTTCTTTTTGATCTATGTTTTCGTAATAATTTTTTATACTTAAATTATCACTTACTTTTTTTAGTGATGCTAACTGTATATCATATAAATCACAAAGTATTGCTAATGAATGTAATTCCATATCAAAGATAACATTTTCATTAATATCTGTTTTTGTTACAAAACATTCTGCTGTGTAGCAAGGAAGGATTTTTAAATCATTTACTGTAAGTAAATTTTGATTTCCTACATCCATACTATATTTTTCTTCATCTGGTATTTCCCATTCTAAATTATATACTTTAGATATAGACACCCATCTTCCAATATCTTCTTTACTTGACCCTGCATAGCCTATATTTATAATTAAATCAGGTTTTTTATTATTTTCTAAATATTTTGTAACTTCAATAGCTGTTTTTTGTTTTCCTATTCCTGTTATAATCAAAGATATATTATTTGAATAATATAAATTTTCTTTAATTTTATTTAACCCTAGTTTTTCAGCTATTTGCTCTCCCTCTTTTTTCATAGCACAATGTAACAATATATTTTTCATTTTTGATTTTCCTTCATACTTGTATTCTTTTTTAAATCCTCTTTTTTAGGAAGATAACCTTTTTTATAAAAATGCTCAATATAGCTTATCATAGCAAATAATGTAAAGAATATTGCTAATGCATACAAGTATGTATCAAAATTTGAATTTATATTATATATATGAATTACAAATGAGCTAACTACTGCTAAATACAATATAACCGTAGATAATTTTCCATACCATTTGCTTGAAACTACTAATTTTTTACCATAAAGGAATGATGCTCCTGATATAAGAACAATTTCCTTTACAATTACTACAAGTACAATCCAAAATGGAATTATTCTTTTTATGTATAATGTAGTTAAAGTTGAAATCTGCGTAAGTTTATCAGCTAATGGATCCATCAATTTTCCAAAATCAGTTATTGCATTAAACTTTCTAGCAATATATCCATCTAGCACATCTGATAAAGATGACAATGTAAAAAATATAAGTGCGGAAATATAATTATCAAGTGCTAATGAAATTACAATAAATGGTATTAATATGAATCTTATGATTGTTAGTATATTAGGAACATGTTTTATATACTTCATATATTACTTCCTCCATAACTAGTTAGCTTTATTTTACTGAAAATGTTAATTTATCACTTTTTTCATCTATATATACTTTTTGACCATTTTTTAGTTTTTGTCTTAAGATCATTTCTGAAAGTTCATCTTCGATAAATCTTTGTACTGCCCTTCTTAAAGGACGTGCACCATATTTTAAATCTGTTCCTTTTTTCAAAAGAAATTGTTTTGCTTCATCTGATACGTACATCTTAATATTTCTATCATTTAATACATTTTGAGTATCTTTTAACATTAAATTAACTATTTTAACTAGTTCTTCATTATTCAAAGAATCAAATACTATAATTTCATCAATTCTATTTAAAAACTCTGGTCTAAAATTTTCTTTTAAACTTGCTTCTATCTTACTTCTTCTAAATTCAGAAGTTGAACCAAAACCAATTGAATTTAAGTTTTGGTCAGAACCTACATTTGATGTCATAATGATTATAGTATTTTCAAAGCTAACTGTATTTCCTTGGGCATCTGTTAATCTTCCATCATCAAGTACTTGTAATAAAATATTAAATACATCTGAATGAGCCTTTTCAATTTCATCTAAAAGTATTATAGAATAAGGATTTCTTTTTACTTTTTCTGTAAGCTGTCCACTATCATCATATCCTACATATCCTGGAGGTGCACCTATAAGTTTTGCTGTAGAATTACTTTCCATATATTCAGACATATCAACTCTTATTATAGAATCTTCTTTTCCAAAAATTTCAACACCTAAAGCTTTAGCAAGTTCTGTTTTACCAACACCTGTAGGACCCACAAATATAAATGAAGGTGGTCTTTTAGTACTTTTTAACCCTGCACGATTTCTCCTAATAGCACGACTAACTGCTTCTACTGCTTCATTTTGTCCAATTACTCTTTTATGAAGATTATCTTCTAATGATAAAAGCTTTTTAGTTTCTTCTTCAGTAATCTTTTGAACAGGAATTTTGGCCCAGTTCTCTATTACTTTAGCTATATCTTCAACAGTTAATTCTTTAGGAACCATTTTTGATTCTATATCATTAATTTGTTGTATTAAATTACACTCTTGCATTTTTAGTTCTGCTGCTTTTTTATAATCATCAGTTGAATCTGCTTGAGCAGCTTCTTCCTTTTGCTCTTGAACCTCAGCTAATTTATTTTTTAATACTTCTAAATTATATAAATCCTTGTTGTCTAAATTAATTCTTGAGCAAGCTTCGTCAAGTACATCAATTGCCTTGTCTGGTAAAAATCTATCATGTATATATTTTTCTGATAAAACAACTATTTTTTCAATTACATCATTTGAAATTTGTACTTTATGATAATTTTCATAATATCCTTTTATACCTTTAAGTATTTCAATACTATCACTTACTGTTGGCTCTTCAACCATTACAGGTTGGAATCTTCTCTCTAATGCTGTATCTTTTTCTATGTATTTTCTATATTCTGTTAGAGTCGTTGTACCAATTAATTGAATTGTACCATTTGCAAGAGATGGTTTTAAAATATTTGCTGCATTCATTGAATGTTCTGCATCTCCTGCTCCTATTATATTATGAATCTCATCTATTACTAAAATAATATTTCCAGCCATTTTGCATTCTTCAATAATGTTTTTCATTCTAGCTTCAAACTGACCTCTAAATTGAGTTCCTGCAACAACTGCTGTCATATCTAATAAATATACTTCTTTGTTTAATAATTTTGCTGGAACATCATTATCTTTAATCTTTAAAGCTAATCCTTGAGCTATAGCTGTTTTTCCAACACCAGGTTCTCCAATTAAACATGGATTATTTTTAGTACGTCTATTTAAAATTTGTATAATTCTAGAAATTTCCTTATCTCTACCAATAACTACATCTATTTCACCTTTTTTAGCTTTTTCAGTTAAATTAGTTCCAAAAGTATCTAGTGCTTTTCTATTCTTAGTTGCTTGTCTTTTTTCAGTTTTTACATTTTTTCTACTAGAAGATGCTGATGACTGAGTACCATTAGTTTCGTTTTTTCCACCAAACATTCCTGAAAAAATTGAACCCAATGGAATTGCAAAACCACTTGGTCCTTCTTCTCCATCTTCATCGTAGTTTTCTTCTAAATCATCTTCGTTAATTGCATGTATTGAAAGATTTGATGATAAATCTTTAAACATTTCATTTAATTGAGATGTCATATTATTTATATCTTCATTAGATAGATTGCTTGCATTATTAGAGATTGTGTTAAGTGGATTAATTCCTAACTTTTTTGCACAATCATAACAATATCCAACCGTATCCATTTCACCCTTACTATTAGGCTTATGCATGAATATTACTGCCGTATTTTTTTTACAATTTGAACATAACATATTTTTGTCTCCAATCTTAAAAGATATTTTACCTTAAATTTATAATTTAGTCAATAAATGGACTTTATTTTTATAAGGTAATACTTGTCATAAAATGTTTTTAATGCTATAATTTTTTTAAATTTAAATTGGAAAGGAATAAGTTTTTGCTATGAATAAAACAATGAGAAATGTTTTATACATAATAACTATAATAATATGTGTAATTGCAATATTTGTTGGAGTATATGCACAATTTTTTAAAAAGGTATCTGATAATGATATTGATTATAATATAATTAGTGGCAATGTATCTAGCAACAATACCACTATTGAAGAAATAAAAAATTCATTTAAAGATTTATTTACTAACGAATTTTTTAACTTTGACTATGATGAAACAAATATAGCCAAATTAGATAGTACAAAATCAATTGTATATAATGGATTAGAGTTTAATCAGACAGAAGAAGATCAATATAATATAAAAGCAACACTTCCAATGATAAACATTGCTGGAGATGTTACTACTAACTATAATAATATAACTCAACAACTATTTGTTAATAAATTAAGTAACATTATGCAAAATACTGATGTTTATACTATATGTGACATGAGCTACACTGCTTATATAAATAACGACATATTATCGGTTGCAATTATGGCTTCAATAAAAGAAGGCGATAATGCTCAAAGAATAATGATTCAAACATATAATTATAACCTTATAACTAATAAAAATGTTTCAATATCTGACATTATAGAATTAAGAGATTTAGACCAAAATACTATTAATAGGAAAATAAAATCTGTAGTAAATAAAGCTGCAGAAGATGCAAAATCAATGCAAAATACTGGATATAATATTTATGAAAGAGATGTTGATAGTGATAAATATGATGTTACTCAAGTTGAGAATTTTATACAAGGTCCTAATGGTGAACTTTATATCATTTATGCTTATGGTAATGAAACTTATACTTCTGAAATGGATATAATTGAAATTTAGTAATTTATATCTTAAAGCTAATAAATAAAATATAGAATATATAAAATAAAAAATATAATTAATTTTTCGTATCTTGTTGTCGCAGAAAAGTGTTTTACACTTTTCGCTCCATTCGCGCTTCGCTTGAGCGCTACGCGATACTTCAAATTAATTATATTTTTTATTTTTGTGAGTCTTATAAAATCAATTTTTTTATTATGAATTTTGGGCAAGTAAAAAAGTAATGCACCTTGTCAGAAAAGTTGCATATTTTAAGCAATATTTTGATATAGAAATGTGAATTTTCGTCAATTGAAAAAGTAAATGCAATTTGTAAGATAAGTTGCATATTTAAGGCAATATTTAATAAAGAAATGTGAATTTTTTGTAAAAAATGAATATATTTCTTGAAATTTTTAATAATATATAGTATAATTAAAAGTGCGTCTGTAAAAAAGGAGAGTGACATTTATTTTAAACAAAGAAAATTCAGATTATAACCTGAGACTAAAGATAAACATTTTTAAAATTATTACTATAGCAATTATAATGATTGTAAGTATAATTTTTATAAAATTTAAGCCAGCATATTCAGTTATGTTAGGCGAAGAAGAAATTGGATTTGTTAATAATAGAGTAGAATTTCAAGATAAAATAGATAATGAAGTATTAAAATCAAGTGATGATAATGTTGCATTCGTAGCACTAGATAACGTAAAATATAACTTTGAATTTGTTGATAGAACTTTAATCAAAGAAGATGAAGTTATGGACAAAGTAAAAGAAAGTTCAACTAATATTTATTCAGTATATGAAGTTTCTGATGGAAATGAGGAAAGTGCTGTTTACGTTAATAGTTTAGAGGAAGCAACAGATTTAGTTAATACATTAAAAGAAAATTATAAAAATTTAGAACCAGATTTAAAGATAACAACTTTATACTTAGATAAAACTGTTACAGAAGAATCAATTAATGAAGCTAAATTAAAAATTGCCGATGAATTAGACGCAATGCTTAAAGATAAAGAAGAAAGAGATAAAAGAACTGTAAATGGAATTTATTTAGCTTGTATTCCATTAACTAACGGAACTATTTCATCAAGATATGGAAGTGTAGAAAGTATAAGAGATCACGTTCACCGTGGACTTGATATTGCTGCAAGTTATGGTACAGAAATTAAAGCTGCTGCAGATGGTACAGTTAAATTTGCTGGATTCAATAATGGTGGCTATGGAAATTTAGTAATTATTGAACACGGAAATGGTGTAGAAACTTATTATGGACATTGTAGTTCTATTTTAGTTTCTAGTGGTACAGCAGTAAAAGCTGGTGACGTTATAGCTAAAGTTGGTTCAACTGGTAATTCAACTGGAAACCACTTACACTTTGAAATTAAAGTAAATGGTTCATCAGTAAATCCACAAAAATATATTTATTAAAAAATTGACACATAAAGGATATTATTATATCAAAAAAGCCCTATTTCTAATTAGTTTTAGAAAGGGCTTTTTATTAAACTTTTTTAACTAATTTTTTAAATAAATCTCCTTTTTCTTCAAAATTTTTAAAATATTCATAACTTGCTGCTGCAGGAGATAATAAGCAACTTTTACCTTTTTTAGTTACCTTTTTTGCAGTATTTACAGCCTCTTCTAAAGTTTCTGTAAAATACACTTTTTTATCTTTTAATTTTTTTCCAATATCATAACCTGTTTTAGGCATACATATTATATTTTCTATATCACTTTCATTTAAAAAATCAATAAAATCAGTGTAATCAATTCCTCTATCCATACCGCCAATGATTAAAGTATTTACATTTTTTAGAGCATTAATTGCCTCTATTGTAGATTGAGGAATTGTAGCTATAGCATTATCATAATAAAGAACATCATCATAATTTCCTACAAACTCAAGTCTATGTTCTAATCCTTTAAAATTATTTATTGTACTTATTGTCTTATTTAAATCTAGTTTAAGAATTTCAGATACTATGAAAACAAACATAATATTATGGAGATTAAAATCTCCTACTAGATATCTTTTTTCTATGCTATCATCATATAATAATTTATCGTTAAAGTAAATTTTTCTATCAATTAATTTAATATTATCTTCTACTAAATTATTTTTTAATGTTACTGCAATTTTATTGCTTCTAGCATTTTGTACCAAACCTCTAACTATTTCATTATCATAGTTATAAATTATATAATCATTATCTTTTTGAAATTTGCATATATTTCCTTTTGCTTCTGCATATTTTTCATAAGAATCATAATGATCTAAATGTTCCTCATAAACATTCAACAAAATAGCAATATTAGGCGACACATCCATAAATTCTAGCTGATGCGATGACATTTCTAAAACTATTTTAGTATCACTTTGTATATCTTCTATGTAGTCAAACGCTGGAATTCCTATATTTCCCATAAAAAGATTTTTTACGTTTTGCTCATCAAGAACCTTATGAATTAGTGTGCTTGTTGTACTTTTCCCCTTCGTTCCTGTAATTCCTATTGTAAAATTATCAAAAAATTCTAATAAAAGTTCAAGTTGTGATTTTATTTTTTCTTTAAATCCGCTCACATCGATTCCCTTAAAAGAAATTCCTGGTGATTTCATTATAACATCATAATCTTGCAAATTTTCTAAATATTTTTCTCCGCTTATAGCTTTTATATTTTCATCATTTTTTAAAATTTGATTATCAACTTCAAAACTTTCTTTTCTATCTGCTATGTATAAAAATTGATTATTTAGATATTTTCTTAAAAATTTATAAGTTGATATTCCTTCTCTTCCAAATCCTAATATTAATATTTTTTTATTTTTAAAGTACTCAACTAAATCATTTATCACTTAAAAATACCTCTCTTTTTAACATTTCATTTTGCTCTTCTGTTAAATTATTTTCTGTATTATATCTTAAAGTTATATCCTCTTTAGTATCTACTAATCCAAAATTTTCTTTATAATACTTTAATAAATATGGCAATTCTCTATCCAATTCGTTTACATTTCTAGCTTTTTCAATATTTTCTATTGTTTTACTTATAGCAAAATTTACTTCTTCAAAAGTACCTACACATTCAAAAGGTTTCGTTTCACCATGCCCAGTTAATTCTATAAATATATTTAATAATTCTTTATCTTCAAATAAATCATTTCCAAATATATTTATCAATTTTTCTTTATATAAATATGGACTCAAAATTATAAAGGCAAATAAACATTTTGCACATTTACAGCACCATTTCCACTCTTTTTCTTTACTTCCAACATTACAACTTTTAAATGTAGAATGATATTTTTCAAGTCTTGAAAATATTTTTGCTATTTGAAGTTCATTTAATGGCCTTAAAAAACTAAAATATTTTACTGGAGCCTTTAAATATTTATTAGCATACTCTTCAAAATCACATTCAAATTCAAAACTCTTAGAATATTGGTGATTTGTTTTTTCTCCTTTTACATTTGACTCATTTGCACTATTTTCATTTGAAACAGCAATATATTTTTTAGATAAAAGATAAGCTATGAAATATGATGTAAATGCAAGCATTGCAGAGAATGGAGTATGACCATTTATAAATCCTTGATTGTTTAATTCAATTAATTTTTCATCTATAGTTCTATAAACTTCTATAACATTATTATTTGATATTTCTGCTATTTCAGCACATTTAAGTGTTACTTCTTTTGGATTAATTATTAAACAATAATCTTCTTTATTAATATTAAGGGTTTCTAATGTTACAATTGAATCTTTTCCTCCTCCAATTGGAACTATGTAGCCATTTGATTCATCTTCAATTGTTTCATACTCGATTTTATTTTCTTGGGTGCATTTTATATTCATAAAATCTTCTATATTTGTCTTTATATTATTTACAAAGAATAACTCACCTAATCCATAGAAATAAATCTTTTTCCACCATTTTTTCTGTTCTTCATTTAAGTATCCACATTTTATTATCACATCTGGTGAACAAGTAGATTTCCAATAACTAATTAGTTCTATCATTCCCATATGAAATACCATATTTTGAACATATTTGCTATCTAAACTTTTTATTTTATAATCCTTTTTTAAGATTTTTAATTGGGGATTAAATATAGCAAGCTCAGGTATTTCAAATTCATATTCTATGTATATTGCCTGTTCATCTTCTCTTATTGAATATCTATTATAGTAGAATTCTTTATATCTATTTCTGTATTCATCAAATTGCTTTGATTTATCCATTTTATTTTTTCCTTTTTCTGTATTTAGGTTTTTACTTAAAATCGGTTTTACCTATAAACCTATTTAGATTATACATATTTTTGTAATAAATTATTATGAAACATTTTATTTATATTATTATTTATTCAATTTATTTTATTTTTGCTACTTTAACTACAGAGATTATACTATATTTTTGATTTGTATACAAGTAATAATTAAACATCAGAATCGCATTCACTTTTTCACTTGAGAGCTGAAATTAAAATTTTATTGCAAAAAGTCCCTACCAACTTTACGGTTCATAGGGACTTTCATTTTACTCTACATATCAAATAATTCTATGCATAGCATTTTTTCCACCAAATATACATGGTGAATCACATTTCCAGCCTGGAAAAGTACAACGAGCTCCTTTAGAATATGGCAAAAGATAATCATGAAGTTCCTCTTGGTCTTTTGTCGCCTCCATATATTTTGCCATTGTTTTTTGAGTCTGTTCCATAATCTCTAACTGAGCAGATCCACACAATCTTTCAGCACACTTTAACACAAAGTTTTCAATAGTGCCTCTTTCATTGACTTGTACCAACATTCCCTGAGGGAAGAATTTTTCTAAAGATGATATATCTTTAAGCCATTCTTTCTCAAGTTCTGTATTCCTTATAATAGGAGGAATGTAGTACTGAGCCTTATCAAGTAATGTCATCTCATAAGATAGAGTTCTATGTCTCTGTGCTTGTGCAAGTTGTGCAAAGCTTGCTAAATATGTGGTACAGTAGTTTTCTCCAAATTCTTCATTTCTGCTTTTTCTCTTAGCAAACAAAGAAAAACTACGACCTTTCACTCTAGCATCTAGTCTTTCAACTTCCAAATCTGGCATTGCTTTCAAGAATTCCTTAAATACTTTCTTCACTTTTACAGAAAAATCATCATCGCCGCCTTTTTCAATGTAATCTTTAGCAAAGTTGATAATGTAATTTAACTGTCTAAAATCAACAGTATATTCCATTATCGTTGCAGGCGTGAATACACTAATAAGATATCTCGCATTTTCCTGTGCCAACTTTTTAGCTCTTTTCTCATCAAAATCTGGATATTTTGCAAGTATTTGCTCTTTAAAGACTCCTATCCATTTTTCATACAACTCTTTTTCTTGAGGAGATGGTTCCATGTGAGTATATCTTGCTGATTTTTCAGATGTGTTATACACCTTTTCATTGTTTAAAATCATAGCAAGTATCTTAGGAATTCCCTCTAAGCATAAGTTGTAAGTTGGATGGCCAAATACACTATGGTGACCAGATTTGATGTTTCCATTAGCTCTTTTCTGTGTCTTTTCGGATGGTTCTGCAAATAGTGTTTCGACTGTATCTGGCAAATAGCAAATACCTGCTGATTTTCCAGAAAAGTCTACTGCATCTTCTTTAGGCAGAATATATCCTACTTTGGTTGATGCAATTACTTTGATTTTCATTTGCTGTGTCTCCTTTCTTGTTGTAATTTTTTTAATGTACTTACATTATGGCTTTATAAATTAATGCAAGTTATGTCGAATTATATCATGGCAATTTTTAATTTTCAACATTTTTAGCAATTCTGCACAAAAAACTACCACCCTTTTTAGAACATTTCTTGTTAATATAATATTTTTGTTGTCTTTTTTTAACTATTATATAATACATATAAAATATGTGAACTTGTATCATAAAAATATAATGTATAATAATAATATTTTGCATAGTTTTTTCCAAAATTTCTATTATTTTTATCAAAAAGTATAAAATAATCACTTTCATCTATGATATTTTCATTAAAATCATATTCTTGAAGCCTGTTTTGTTTATCCATTCTTTCTTTGAAATTATTATAATATAATTTTATCTCATTAATATTTTCTTTATTAACCTTATCATATAATTTATAAAAATCAACATCTTTTTTTGGTTCATAATAATATTTATAATATTCTAAATAGTGTTGAAATCCATACTTATCTCCATATGTTTCTGATTTGAAATACCCTTTTATTACATTGCTATCACTTAAAAGATAGTCTAGAAATATAATTGTAAATACCAATATTATCAATATTATTAATAAAACAAATAAAATAATTTTGGATTTCTTCATTTTCAACCTTCCTACTAATTTTCGATTTTATAATCATCATTTGTTATTTTAATCACAAAATTAAATGGTTTTATAACATTGTACGAACTTGAAATAGCAGCAAAATTGTTTAAAGTAGATGAGAACAAACTCATAATTATTGAATCTGTTGATGTTACATAATCTTTCAAATTTTTAATATCTGTAAAGTCATATTTATCCACAATTTCTATATCTATATGCCAATTATCATTTTCCTTTTTATTAGCTCTTAAATTTAAAGTAGCATCATGTAAAGATAACAATAAATCCTTTTCAGAAAAACGCATGAGTTTATTTTCAATGTTGATATCTATATCCGTTAACAAACTATTTATCTTTTCTTTGAACTCATCATTTTCAAATAATATTCTAGTAATTTTCTCATCTTCAATAGTTAGTACATTTCCTTCTTTTTCATATTCGCCTGAATTTGTTAATGAAATCTGCATTAAATATGCAGAAAGTTTCATATTTGCAAGCAATCCTCCAATTACAACTATCTCCCAAAACATATATTGCATTTCGTAAAATGTTGTATAATATAAAGGCATGCTAATTTTGTTAGCATCAAAAATTATTGAAAATCCCTTCAATATTGTTTCATCAAAATCTTTGTTATTTGATTTTATATTTTCATTTAATAGATTTTTAAAATCTATATAATCATTATAAATTTTATAAAAATCATTTAATGAATAGGTTGGCAACATTGATTTTGTATATCTTTTAAATATTGATATGTTTTTAATATTTTCTGTTAACTTAAGTTTTATATCATCTACTGATTTTAAATCCATCCTTTTTAAATAATCTAAAGCAACATAGTTCTCTGTTAACGCATATTTCTTATTCTTGCTTAAAAAGAATTTAAAATTTCTATGGGCAATTACATTACATAAATGTTTTTCCTTATTTGAAATAAGCCTAAAATTTGAAATATTTAATTGTGTATATAATTTCATCAAACAATTTCTTCCAAATAAATCATACTGATAGTTGTATGGTTTATTGCATATAATACATCTTTTTTCTTTATTATTTTGTTTGTTTTTTTCCATATTTAATAACCTTTTTATACTATTTTAATATTTTCCAATATCCATTCTTATTAGCACCAATATGTTCAATATACTTTTTGTCCTTTAGTGAACGTATAATTTTATTTATATATGTCTCAGTAAAATGTGTTATTTCCATTAAATCTTTAGTTCTATATTTTATATTACTATCTATCAAATTTAAAATCTTTATTTCTGTCTCATTCAAATTATTATATGCATCTTTTATTTCTAAATTCTCAAGTAACTTTTTATTAAGAGGAATTGTTACAATAACAGTATGCTCACTTATATAAAAAGCACTTTTTCCATAATTTTTTACAATTAATGGAATTCCATGCCCTGTCTGATCAATATAATCTAAATCTCCAAAAATTTTCAAAAGTTTTTTATTAACTGGTTTTGAAACTCCTTCATAAAAATCTTTTTCTGTTAATGCTGATGGAAGTCCTCCATTTGATACAATTTCAATCCTATCATCATAGATATAAACAGTTGGAGCAATTTCTTCAGACCATTTTGTATGAACACATGCATTAAGCCATGCTTCTTTAAAAGAACTAAAATCAAAATATTTTTCCTCTTCTCTTTGAATACCACCAACTTTTACTTTTGTTTCATTAATACTTTCCATATATTCTAATACATTATTAACAGATAGCAATAAACATTTTCCTCCATAATCTGTTCTTTTCAGCATAACGGTCTTATCATTACCTGCAAATGTTACTACTTTTATAGAAATATCATTAGAGTCTGCAAGTAATTCAGCCATAAAATTATATTTATTACCATCTGTAAGAAGTCCTAAATTTTCTTCAAATTTTTCATTATTAATTTTTATATCATTTGATAAATATAATCCCTTTAGCATTTTAAAGGTTAAATTCTGTTTTGATGCTATTTTTTTCACTATATAGTCAGGTTCACCTTCTTGATTTATTAAGCCCCTTAGCATTTCAGGAGATAATTGTTTATCTTCATCAAATGACCTACTATAATATTTTCCAAATGCTGAATATGGAATGTTATTTCCTCTAGCCAATACCTTAATAACCTTTTTATCATCAATTAATTCTAATGCTATAGTTGGTATTATTTGTGGTTTAATGCCTTCTGCGATTTTTCTTGACACATCTCTCATTGTATTTTCATTCAAATCTTTTTGTCCAATTACTTCTCCATTATTTTTAACGCCAAAATATACTGTTCCTTCTCCATGTTTATTGAGCATCGCTGATAGTGAAATTACACCTTCTAAAAGTTCACTTGTACTTTTTTTAAATTCTACCTTTTCAGATTCTACTCCTAGATTCATATTATTTTCACCTCATAAATCAATTTTTAAAACTATTTGATAATATTATTAATTTCGCTTTACTTTTTTATTTGCCAAAAAATATAGGATATATGCATTTTATTCTGTACTTTATTCTGTACTTTATTCTATACTTTATTCTGTACTCTGTCAATTATTTTTTATAAATTAATAATTAAATTTAACTTTTTATAAAAACAATGATATTACGCTAATAAAAAAAATACCACCCTTTTTCAGAATGATATTTTTATCTATCTGTTTTATTGTTCGAACAGATACATTATTGGTAGCGAAGGAGAGAATCGAACTCACGACCTAGCGGGTATGAACCGCTCGCTCTAGCCAGCTGAGCTACTTCGCCATGTATAGTAACAGAGTTATTATACATTTTTTTTTAGATAATGTCAACTATTTTTCTAATAAAATTGTCACTGGTCCATCATTTATAAGTTCAACATTCATGTGAGTTCTAAATATACCTTTCTGTACTTCTACTTTTTCACTACATTTATCACAAAAATATTCATATAATCTATTTGCTTCATCTGGTTTTGCTGCTTCGATAAAAGATGGTCTATTCCCCTCACTCGCATCTCCGTAGAGAGTAAATTGTGATACTAATAATAATTTACCTTTTACATCTTGCACAGATAAATTCATTTTTTCGTTTTCATCTTCAAAAATTCTTAAATTCACAAGTTTCTTAGCTAAATAGTCTGCTTCCTTTTCTGTATCTCCGACTTTTATTCCAACTAAAACCATAAGTCCTTTTTCAATTTTTCCTACAACTTTATTATCAACTGTAACACTTGCTTTTGAAACTCTTTGTACTACCAGCCTCATTTTTATCACTCTTCCTTATTTTATTATTTAATTTTTACTTGCAATTTTTCTTACTATTCTTTTGATTATTATTTATCTTTAAACTTAATATCCTAATATATTTTATTCTTCACTTGCACTACTTACAATTTCTTTCAAAACATCTTTTTGTGGTTTATTAATAATATTTTTATAATTATTCCCCTTAAATTTTGGATTGAAACCACAAATCGATTTATATGCACAATATCTACAAGGCGTACTTTTTTCTTTTATATTGTAATATGGCTTTAGTTCCACTTTTCCAGATAAAATTTCAGAAGAAATTTGTTTAATTATTTTATTTGTATATTTCTGTAATTTTTCAAATTCTTCTCTAGTTACTGTACATGATTTTTCAAAATCAATTTTCCCATTTTTATCTAATGCAATTGGTATAGAATAAGATTCACCTTTTTCTATATTATAGTCCATTGCATTTATTATATTTTCATCTGCTAAAATTAGCCCATTCATTTTATAATTTTCTCTAATTATTTTCTCTATGTCTTCTTTTTCAAGTTGCTTTAAATTTATCGTTTTCGTGCCTCTTTTATTTCCTATTAATTTAGGTTCAACTAATGAAAAATATAATGCTCCTGCTGTCTTAAAATCTTCATTGTATTTTTGAATTGCATCAACATAAGTTATTAATTGTAATTGCAATCCTGCCACAACCTGATTTAGATCAATATCTTTATACGATGATTTGTAGTCTATTATTCTAATGTATTTACCATCTGGCATTTGAGCAATATCCACCCTATCTATCTTTCCTGTTATTAAAACTTTTTTTCCATCATCTAACTTAATTTCAATTGGTGGATAATCATCTCCAAAATTAATCTCTGTACCTAATACATCAAATTTACTGTTCTTTAAATTTTGTACTATATATTTAATTGATAAGAAAATTACTCTTTTTAATCTTTGCACCAAAGTTCTATACTTAGCTGTTAATCCAAACTTCTTATTTTGTAATAATTCTTCGTCTATTATCTCATCTAAAATTTCTTTTATTTCTTCCTCAGAAATTGTTTTTATATCTTTTACAGATTTAAAAAATTTGTCTATTATCTCATGCATAAAGCTTCCCGTGTCTATTGGCTTTATGTCTAATTTTTCTTTATCTGATAATTGCAAACCATATTTTAGAAAATATGAAAAAGAACATGTTCTATATGTTTCCATTCTTGAAATACTCGTTTTTAGTACATCACCATACAACTTTTCTACCATTTCTTTGTTCAAATTCTCTGGTTCATTTGAATAATAAAATCCTGCTATTGCAGATTTTAGCTTTTCTGGCTCATTTTGTTTATACCAGTCAAATACTTCATTCCAATCATCATTATTTAAGTTATCTAATAATTTTGAAAAAGTAACATCTTTAGTTAAAATTTCATCAATATCTTCTGTTTCTTCTTTTAAATTTTTAAACATTCTTTTTAATTTTGATATTAGTAAAGATTTTCTTAATGCATTACCATCAAAATCGCTCGAAACATACGAAACAAACAGTTTTTCTTCTGCAGTTGTAAAAGCTTTATATATATTAAAGTTCTCCTCATATAACTTTTCTTTTGAACCTTTTGCAAGTTCAAATCCTTGTGCTTTTAGTCTTTCTCTATCTAAATCATTAAAAAATCCCTCTGCTGCCACTGAACTTGGAAATACCCCATCATTTACTCCAATAATAAATACTGCTTTTACCTTATGAGTTCTACTTCTATTTACATCTCCTACTGTAACTTTATCAATAGTTTGTGGAATTTGTCCTAATTCTTTAGATGCTAAACCTGTTTTTAATATTTTAGAATAATCATCAAATGAAAACTGTTCATTTTCAAATATTTCTGATATTTCTTGCAAAACTTCACATACAATCTTCCATGCTTCTAAATCTTTTTCTTCTTTTACAATACTTGTAAGCTGTTCTTTTAAAAATTTATATACTTCAAGGCTTATCTGCTTAGCAGTTTTATTTTCCTTTATTTTATCTTTTAACTTTAATAATGGTACTGTAATTTTTTCCTGTAAATCATTAAAATTTTCTGCATTTTCTTCAATTTCATAATTCCATTTTTCTTCGTACCATTTCTTACCTCTTATTCCCCATTTTAAGCAATAATTTTCAAATTCGTAAATATTATCTATTTCTATAATTCCAGTCTTTAAATAGTTAAATACTGCTTCATACGACCAATTCTTTGTAAAAATATCAAAAATTGATAAAACATATTTTATTATTACATTCTGAGTAATATCTTTTTTAGTATCAATAAAAACTGGTATTTCATATTCTGCAAAAATTGCTTTGCACAAACTTGAATACTCTTCAATTTCTTTTGTTATAACAGCTATTTCGTTATACCTGTATCCTTCATCTCTAACTAATTTTACTATGTTAGTAGCTATGTGCTCAATCTCAGAATATTTATTTTCAGCTAAAAATAATTTAATACTTTTAGGATCCTCATTGTATACTTTATAAGGAACGGTAAAAAAATTCTCTTCTAAATGTTCAAGCTCTTTATTTTTAAATCTGTGATTTTGATTTAATTTAATTTGTTTTTCCTTGTCCAAATCAAACATTTGGCAAAGAGAATCTACAGTTTGTTTATTATCATAAAAAATATCAGCCTCGGGAGATTTAGTAATTCTCAAATCATCAGTACATACTGTTATATAAATTTCTTTTGCAATTTTATTAAGTTCACTAATTACCTGATATTCTTGTTTCGTAAATCCAGAAAATTCATCTATATAAAATACTGCACCATCAAATAAATGGCTAGTTTTTAAATTTTCAGCAAGTATATTTAGTAAATCATTTTCATCAACAAAAATATTATCAATTTTGCTTTCTAATGCCTTATACATAATAAGCATATCATTAAGCTTTGCCTTTAAATATTCATCTTCTGTATTTTCTTTTTGCTTCTCCAATGTTTCGACTGTTATATTATGCTTTTTAAACTCTACTATTTGAGTAATTATAGTATTTATGTTTTCTTGTGATTTACCCAAAAACTTAAGCTTCTTTTGATTTTTAACAATCTCATCATATATAATCTCTGCTTTCCCTGATCTACCTACAGTTTTTAGGTTATCACTTATACATTCTTTTATTACCTTATATGCCATTCTTTCAAAAGAAAGGACTTCACATTTTAATGTTGCCCCTTCATCTAAATAATCTATAAGTTTTCTTTCTGTTGTAAAAGAAAATTGGTCCAGTGTAATTATGTATGATTTCTTTTCATTGCTCTTTTTTATTTCATTAAATATATATTCACTTTTTCCTGTACCAGATGTACCATAAATAATCTTCAACTCAATTTTCCTTTCTATTTATATAACTAGCTTTCTTATCATATAAATTTTTTTATTTAAACATTTCTCATTATCTAAATTTTTTATTTAAACATTTCTTATTATCTAAACATTTACTATTAATTTAGATATTTTTATCATAATCTTGATTTTTTATATGCTCTATGCTTCTCTTTTCCAATAAAATAAATATTGTTGAGCAATTCCTTGAAGACCTCCAAACTTTTCATCTGCAAGTCTTTGTATCTCTTTTTTACTTACCTTACTTTCGTCTGGATTATGTATGTATAATTCGTTCATAACTCTTCTAACCCATACATCTATTGGAAATACATCAAATCTTTTCAAATCTGAAAAAAGAAGTATGCAATCTGCAACTTTTGGTCCAACTCCTGATAATTCTAGCAATTTTTCTCTTGCATCAAGTGTTGGAATATTATATAAATCTGCTAAATTTATCTTTTTTTCTAAAATACTATGTGTTGTTTCATATAATCTTATATCTCTAAAACCTAAACCTAATTTCCTAAAATCCTCTACTGAAGCATTTGATAACTCTTCTGGTCTTGGAAATGTATAATAATCCTTGCCATTATATTCTATTTTCTTACCATAAGTTTTTGATAATCTTTCAATAATACCCTTTATTCTTGGAATATTATTATTAGCTGAAATTATAAATGAAATTATTGTTTCCCATAAATCTTGATTTAAGATTCTTATTCCTTTTCCGTAAGATATACTATTTTTTAAATTATCATCTACTTTTTCTAGCTTTTTTATAATACTTTTATAATCTCTTTTTAAATCAAAATAATCTTCTATTTCTTGAATACTTTTATAATTTCCTGAAAAAGTAATCTCATTGTTTTTCTTTTCAACATTAACTACATAATTACTAAAAACTCCAGTATAGCTTCCATTTTCTTCTTTATTCCATCTAAAACATTGTCCACATTCAAAAACATCTCTAGGTTCAAAATTATCTAATTCAACTTTATATTCCATTAATTTTTTGTATGAAAAAACATACTTTTCCTCCATGCAAATTTAGGTTTTTATAAGGATTTTCCTATAACCTTATTCTTAATCAAATTTAATATATTTTATCCCTTTTATATATATAAATTTTACTTTTTTAGATATTTCATACAGCTTAAATATTTTACATATTTTTTATTTTATATATTAAAACGTTTCTAATACATTTACTTCAAATTTACCCGGTTTTAAGTTTTCATCTTGTTTCACTACTATATCAACATCATACATTTCTTTAATTTTATATATATTTTCTTTCTTATGACCTACTACATTATTTACATCTTCTTGATTTATTTTTATTTCAACTGTTTTAACTTTTGTATTTGCAGACTTAATCTTTTCTGCAATACTATCATACCACATAGCAGACTCAACAAGTTGTCTAAATGCTGGGTGGAAAGGTCCTGCAACCACCTCGCTTTTATCTTGGCTTGGATCAGTAATTTCCTCAGTATTTTGAAGCCCAATTCTAATTACATTTATTTTCTTTTTTCTAAACATATATGTAACTTCTTTTGATCTCTGCACTGCTTGCTCTACAGTCAAAGGCTTATATTCTCCTGATTTATATTCATTTTCTAATTCAGTTCCTTTTATTACAAGAACTGGATAAATTCTAACCATTTTAGGTTTTAATTTTATTAAATCTCTTGCTGTATTTATCTCATCAACTAATGTACTTTCAGGCATTCCAATCATCATTTGATGACCTAAATTAAATCCATAATGTCTTATTAATTTTGATGCCTTTATTACATCATTAAAAGTATGATTTCTTCTGCTTTTTTCTAATATATAATCGTTAGAAGATTGAACTCCTAATTCTATAGTCTTTACATTATATTTTTTAAGCATCTTTAATATTTCTTTACTTATATAATCAGGTCTTGTCGATATTCTTATGCTTTTAACCTCACCATTTTTTATGTACTCATTTGCTGCTTCTAAAAGTTCTTTTTGAATATCTGCATCTATCCCCGTAAAACTTCCACCAAAAAAAGCAACTTCAACATATTTATTGTTATCTCTAAAATTTTTTAAATAATATTCTATTGTATCTTTTACATCGTCTGCTGTCACATTAGTTTGCTGTCCACTTATCTTTTTTTGGTTACAAAATGTGCAGTCATTTGGACATCCTAAATTTGGTACAAAAATTGGTATTACATATTCTTTTTTCATATAGTTTTCATTATATAATTAAATTATATAATCTCCTTTCAGTTTTTAAATTCATAATTAATTTTTCATCTGTTTCTCCACATTTTATTATTAATTTGTGTATAATTTTATTTTATATTTT
Organism: uncultured Clostridia bacterium; assembly: GCA_947623725.1. Taxonomy (GTDB): domain Bacteria; phylum Bacillota; class Clostridia; order TANB77; family CAG-508; genus CAG-793. The sequence continues at coordinate 32,900 of CANQHI010000008.1, forward strand.
CTAATGCTTTTTTAGCTGCCTGCATTTCAGCTAGTTTCTTACTTTTTCCAACTCCATCAGCTAATATTTTTCCATTAACTTCTACTTCTGCTGTAAATGTTTTATCATGATCTGGCCCATTTTCTGCTATTATTTTATATTCGATGTCAACATCTCCATTTTTCTGTAACTTCTCTTGTAAAACAGTTTTATAATCTTTTTGTCCAACATTTTTACTAGCAATTTCAATCGCTTCTGTTAAGTTAGCTAAAATAAATTTTTCTGCTTCCTCTAATCCACCATCAAAATAAATAGCTGCAATAATCGCTTCTATACTATCTGCAAGAATCGTTGGTTTATTTCTACCATTATTTATACTTTCACTATATCCAACTTTTATATATTGAGATATATTATGTTTTTTAGCAACTTCATATAAGCTTTCCTCGCAAACAACTGTAGCTCTTATTTTTGTAAGCTCTCCCTCTCTTAAGTTAGGAAATCTATTATATAAATATTTACTAGATATAAACTCTAATATACTATCTCCTAAAAATTCTAATTTTTCATTACTTTTTATTCCTTTTTCATTTGCATATGATGTATGTGTTAAAGCTTCTTCTAATAATTTATTATTTTTAAAACTATATCCTATGCTCTCTTCTAAATTCATAATTTCTATTTATACTTTACCTTTCATTATTCTTCTCTAATCGCATTATACAATATATTTATAGTATTTTCAACTCATATAAAAATATTGTTTTAAATAAGAAATAAAAATATAAAAGAGATAAAGTTATATTAAAACCTTACCTCAATATTTTAGTTATTATTTTAATTTAAAACAAACTCGTGCTTTTATGAACTTTCTATCAAACTAAACGATAGTCCCACTCCAGAGAATAAGTCGAACCCGAACCGAGTGACCCCTATTTCTTCCCAATGTTCACTTCCAAAACCAGAAAGCCAAGCACCCCACTGCTCATTATATTCTTCACCATAATACTCGTAGTATGGACACTTATTACATAAAAACCCCACATTTTGGTTGTCCCACCCCAGTGTTAAATTTGACCAAATAGGCTCTCCTTCGTGATTATGTTCGCCAAAATTACTTAAATCCGGTGGAGTTTTGTCATAACTCGAATAACATAGATCTTCCCAGGTCATTCCCTTCGTTGCTCTGTAATATTTATCTTGAATTTGAAAACTTATAACAGTTACTTCACCAACGCCCCATTCTCCATTTTCATTTACTACTTTGCAATTTAACGTATAAGTTTTTTCTTCATCTAAATTTTCAAATCTATGAGAATCTTCATCTAAAGTTTCTGTTCCATCTGTAATGTACCACATGTATTTAAAATTTCCTTCTACTGTTTGTGAATCATTTTCAATACTTGTTATTTTTTCTACTGATACTGGTATTACGCTTCCTGTTACTTCCGCTTCTTTTACACTTAATTTTACATTTAGTGTTGCTTCTTTTTGTAGAGGTGTATCTACTGGCGTATTACTTTCCCCATCTACTATTTTATCTATCTCTTTTTCTACTTCTCCTAATTTTTCTGTCTCATCTGCTTCTGATTCTTTATATTTTTCTCCTGCATATTTTGCCCTTTCAAATAATCCATTTTGTCCTAATGCTGTTGTTAAAGTTACTCCTGCTAATATTAATAGTATTATTATTGTAATTACTAGAGCTATAAGTGTTATTCCTTTTTCCTTATAATTTACTTTTCCCATCTTTAGATTTTCCTCCTTGTAATTTTTATTAAGTAATAAACTTAATAAAAAAACTATAAATCATATAACTCCAGAATATCAACAAGTTTATAAAATTTATATCTTTTTGTTTGTTATTAAATTGTAATAATTTATTTATTTTTAATCTTGTTAAAAAGATATATTTATGATAGATTTAGATTATATTTATTTTTTATTAAGTTTATTACTTAATTATTTTTTTAATAATTTTTTATTCAATTATTTCTGTATTAAATTTAGTTTTTATTTTAAAATTATTTCTATTAAATTTAATTGTTATCTCTCCATTTAAATCTGTTCTATATATTTGTATATTTTTTTCTTTTAATCTTTGTATTACTTCATCACTTGGATGCCCAAACTTATTGTTCTCTCCAACTCCAATTAGTGCGACTTTTGGATTAACTTTTTCTAAAAAATCTTGTGTAGTCGAAGTTTTTGATCCATGATGTCCGAACCTTTAAAATATCCGCTTTTAAATTTTCATTTAAAATTTTTTGTTCTGCTATTTTTTCAATATCTCCTGTAAATAACATTTTAAACTTTTCATATGTAATTTTGCATACTATTGCATTATTATTAAGTGGATTGTCTGTTATAAAATTGCTATTTGGATTAATAATTTCAATTTGTAAATCTTTAATTTTCAATATATCATATTTTTCTACATAAATAATATTTGTATTTCTTTCTTTTGCTATGGTTGTAATTTCTTCGTAAACTTCTGTCTTTTCTGGTTGTTTTGATATAATTAAATTTTTCACTTCCATATTTTTTAATAAAAATACTGCTCCTCCACAATGATCTAAATCAAAATGTGTAAGCATAATATAGTCTATTTTATTTATGCCTTTATTTAATAAATATCTATGAAGTATATTTTTTCCAACGTCATAAGAATCATCTAAGCTCCCTCCAGTGTCAATCATTAATGTAGTTCCTTTTATGTTTAAAAGCGTACTATCTCCCTGGCCGAACATCAATAAAATTAATTACTAACTCGTTATTTTGTATTTTATAAAAATTTATTCCTATATTAGATAATAATATTATTGCAATAAAAAGTGGCATATACTTTCTTTTCTTCATAAATAGATAAATAAGTATATATATTGCTAAAATTACATATACAGTTTGTGTTGTTACATATACTTTTGACAATGGTAAATTTGCACAGAAATTAGCTATTTTCCTTAAAATACTTAACAAAACATCTAATATAATAAATAATGGTTTTATTCTGATTATTGAGACTATAAATTCTAATATGATTATGAAACCTAAAAGTGCAGATGCAAGTACATTTGAGATAATAAATGTAAAAGATATTGTATTAAATTTATATATCATTATAGGAATTATCAATACATTAGCAGATAATGTTACACTAACAATATTAGATTTTAATTTTGAATGAAAAAAATCATAAAATTTTACTATTCCTATAACTCCGCAATATGATAAAATCAAGCCTATATCAAATATTACATAGGGATTTTGTATAATTTGAATAAGTAATGAAGTACAAATTGCTGTATAAAAATCATACTTTCTTTTTAATATATCAGCTATAATAGCCATTATTGCCATTATTCCAGCTCTAACAACTGATGGTGTATTTCCAGTCAAATTCATAAAAAATATGATTGCTATTATCAAACTAATTTGTTCTATTTTCTTATTTTTTAATTTTTTACTTATCCATGTTACTATTAAAATTACATAAGAGAAATGTGCTCCTGAAATTGCTAACATATGAGTTAAATTTGCATTATTAAAATCTTCTTGAATATTCTCTGAAATGTTAGTTCTATCACCTAATAGTAATCCGTATTGCTAAATTTGCATTTTCCTCTTTAAGATTTTTCTTAAAATTTTCTTTTATATCTTTTTGAATTTTATTAATTAATGGTATATCTTTTGCTTTAGTTATTTTTATAATTTCTTCTACCTTAATTGTTCCATATATTTTTTTACTTTTTAAATATAACGAATAATCAAAACCTCCCGAATTTCTTGCCTTTTGAGGCTCGTCAAATTTTGCTTTTACTTCTATTTTATCTTTGTATCTCAGTTTTTCATATCTCTTTGGAATATATAATAAAATTTTCTTTCCATCTACTTTTCCATTATACATATTATAGTAATTTTTTTCCTCTGGCTCGCTCTCTATTTCTATACTATACTGTTCTTTTTCTTCAAACTTAAATAGAGTTACATCTTTTTGATGTAACCCTATTATTAATATTACTATTATTATTGTTAGGGCACACAAATATCTTCTTTTCATATTTCCTCTTTTCTTGCGCCCCTATTTTATATTTTCTTATTTTCTACTGCTTGTTTTTTGATAGATATTTTTTCATTATATATCCTTTTACTCCGTTTACTTCTACTTTATACCAATCTCCAGATTCTCCAGTTACTTTTACAGAATTATTTTTTTCTACGCTATCATTTATATCTGAACTTGTGTTAGGATTTTCTCTTATATTTACAGCTTCTACATTTACATATAAAGTCATTGGATACGTTGATGAATTATTATCTGTATTATTATTTTCACTTACATTATTCACACTCGTATTGTTTTCATTTGTAACACTATTTGAGATTTCATTAGATGTATTGACACTAGTTGTATTTTCAGTAGTAATATTTTCTACATTATTTGTAATATCATTGGTACTAGTTGTATTTACTATATTATCATTATTTTGATTAATTTCACTATTTTGATTTTTTTGACTTCCATTTATTTTACTAGCTAAAACCCAACCTGATATGTAATCAGTTTGTATGTATTTCCAATTTCCTACTTCTGAAATAATTGTAACTTTTTCGTCTTTTTTTAATTCATATATTTTACTTGAATTTATAAGTGGTAACACATATACTATTGCATTTTCTGTTGCTTTAGGTTCACTATTATCTGTGTTATTTTCATTTGAGGTTGTATTTGTGTTACTATCTTGCTTTTTATCTACATACTGTTTGCTTACATATCCTTCATAATTTTCAAATTTGACTTTATACCAGTCTCCTTGTTCTTCTAATATATTTAGTTGCGAATTTTTATATATTTTAACTAATACATTAGTTCCAGTTGTACTTGCTCCATCTCTTAAATTTAGTTCATCTGTATTTACAGTTCCTGTTACTCCAAATACAGTTCCTGCAAATATTGAACTTAATAATACAACAGCTAAGGTTATTATAACTTTTTTCATATTTGTACTCTCCTAATGATTTCTATCATAATCTAATTCTTCTTTTCACAGTATACAATGATATACTTTAAAAGTCAACAATCATATTAAAATATTGTTTTTCTGTAATTTTTTTATAAAAATAAGACGTATTTCTACGTCTTTTTAATCTTGTATATAGGTTAGGATTTGCACCTAACAAAAATGACTTTTGAGCTTTACTTAAATTTATCTCGGGAATATCTTCTCGCCACTACTCTATAATCTATTTAAGGTCAATTATATTCATGTGTCATTTTGCACCCCACTGCGTCTACTATTACTATTCAGCGATTGATGCTATCGCCATTCAGTTTTACCATATCTAATATCAAACTAGATATGTCTATTCCGCCACTACATACATTTATAATTATAAAATTTTAATCATTTATTATAATATTGTCTACAACTATATTTTTCATCAAATTCAAAATCTGAACAATATTTTTTATTGTCTTCTTTGAAGAAAGGATTTGCTCCTAATATTTCTTTTGGTGGCATAGTCTTGTACTTACTACATATTCCATCTTTATGATTTAATTTTTTACATTCATTACACATACAATATATCGGTTTTAATATTTCATTTTTAAGATATTCTAAACTCCCCATATTACTTTTCCTTTAACCAAATCTTATTATTATCAACTTTAACTATTTCAAACCATACATTTCTTTCAAATAAAACTTCATTTTCTTCCTTTACTCCTACTAGTCCTCTTATATCTTTTCCTGTTTTTCCTTCTATAGTAATCTCTACTTTTAAGTTATTATCTACCTCATAATCATTATAATGTTTTGAGGAAGAAATATATTGTCCATAGTTAATATATTTATTTCTTTTATGCTTGTTTATAAAACTATTATACTCTTCTTCTCCTTGAAGATCAAATCCTATTTGTCTATATGTAACTTTATTATAATTAGGAAGTTTATTAAGTCCCTTATCTATATTTTCAACCAATATTTCTTTATATTTATTAAGTTTTAAATTATTCCTTAATTTTTCATTTAATGTATATGCTGTTGAACTTGAATATTCTGATATTGCACCTTTTCCTCCAAAATGGCATTCATATAATTTAACCGTACTCCATTTTCTTTGTTCTTTTATTTCTTTTAATCTATCATATACTCCAACACATAATCCATCACAGTCTATTTTTATATGCATAGGTATTCCTATATATTGTTGTCTTAGTTTTTCAATAATCTGAACTATAACTCCTGTAACTTGCATTGAATAAAACTATCTGGCATTGCTTTTGGAAATTCACCAACAACACGCACTCTAAAAACATCACTATCTAATCCATACATATCTATATCTTGAATAAATTCCTTAGAAACTCTTTTTGAGTTCTCTCCTGATACTTTAACTGTACTATATTTATCTCTATTTTTGTTATGACTATCAAAAAAGAAACCACTAAGTTGTGTAGGATTTCCCATCATAATTAATCTCGAATCTTGCGTTGAAAGAGAATTTTGCTTCCTTGCAAAATTCTAAAATTTATACAATTTGCTTCATAATCAATATTCTTTGTTATATTACATTCTTGATAACATTTATCCACATAATGAACACATCTTGGGCATATCTTTTCTTTATATTCTTTTATAACTTCTTCTGTATTCATATTTTTCAGGCAAAAATAAAAAGCCTATCCTCTGATAGACTCTTCAACAACGATTAGAATAATGACTTCTGCACTTATTCTTTTTATTATACATAACTAACTAAATAAAATCCATAAATCAATTTTTATCCACTATTGTAATTTTTTTGTAATATTTAATTGCTTTTTATAATATTTTATCATATAATTAATTTGCTCCATCTCATCTCTATATTTCGTCTTTCCTACGAAAGGAGGTGCGGTAATGAACAATATCATTAAGTTGGTAGCTTTAATAGCTATCGTTATGATACTAAGCAAGTTTGATTAGTATACATAGCAAATACTAGAGGTTGCACCCTCTAGTATTTTTTTGTTCCATCTATGAACATATCATTAAGTTACAGATTGAAAGGAGTAAATATATGGATTCTCTTTCTTCTCTGTAATCTGTATTATACTAGAGCTGTAATAAAAAATCAATAGTTTTAATAAAATTTTTTTTGAACTTGACTTTTTACCAACTTTATGCTATCACAATAATATTATACAATAATTATGTAAATTTGTCAAATAAAAAATGCTAAAGGACCATATTCTAAGAAACAAATATCTTCTAAACGAATTAAATCTGTGCATAAATTATTACATTTGTTTTTTGTATATGTAGAAAAAGAAGGCTATATATTAAGGAATCCTTGTAATAATTAACTATACCTAAAGAAGATGTTTCTGTTAATTAAATATTACAAGATAATAATAAATTTGATTTTTTCACAAAGGAAGAAATTAAACTTATCATCAAAGCATTTAATGGTAGTCATTATCAAGATATTATTATATTCGCATTAGCAACTGGTATGAGACAAGGTGAAATTTTAGGGTTACAATGGACTGATTTAGATTTTGAAAATAAGCTAATTCATGTAATCCATAATTTAAGCAATTCAGCTGATTTTGATGAAAAAAGAAAAAGATCTTATAGCTTAAAGCTACAGTCTCCAAAAAGTAAAAATTCAATTAGAACTATACCAATGAATAATACTGTTTACAATATGTTAGTAAGTAAACCACACACTAATACAATGGTTTTTCCACGGAAGAGATAATACATACATTAACAGTAAAAATTTACTAGGTCATTCATCAATAAAAATAACTGAAATATATTTAAATAGTTTACCAGAAAAAAAAATAAATTCTACAAAATTAATGGACTCTATTCTAAACAAAGTAGATAAAAAGTAGATAAATATAAAAATAGCAAGGTATTACAATTTCTTGTAACCCTTGCTATTACTTTATTTATTACTCTACTATGTCTGCAACAACACCTGAACCTACTGTTCTTCCACCTTCACGAATAGCGAATCTTAATCCTTTTTCAATAGCGATAGGAGTAATTAATTCTATAGTCATATCAACGTTATCACCTGGTACAACCATTTCTGTTCCTTCTGGTAATTCAATAAGTCCTGTAACATCTGTTGTTCTGAAGTAGAATTGTGGTCTATATCCATTGAAGAATGGTGTATGACGTCCACCTTCGTCCTTTGTTAGAACGTATACTTGTGCTTTGAATTTTGTATGTGGATGTATTGTTCCAGGAGCAGCAAGTACTTGACCTCTTTCAACTTCATTTCTTTGTGTTCCTCTTAATAGAACACCAATGTTATCTCCGGCTTCTGCTGAATCAAGTGTTTTTCTAAACATTTCAACACCTGTAACAACTGTTTTTGAGCTTTCTTTTGCTAAACCAACTATTTCAACTTCTTCTCCAACTTTTAATGTTCCTCTTTCTACTCTACCTGTTACAACAGTTCCTCTTCCTGAAATTGTCATAACGTCTTCGATAGGCATTAAGAATGGTTGATCAACTGGTCTATCTGGTGTTGGGATATAACTATCAACTGCATCCATTAATTCTTTTATGCAGGCATATTCTGGAGCTTCTGGATCTTTTGATGTACATTCTAATGCTTTTAGTGAAGAACCTTTTACTATTGGAATTTCGTCTCCTGGGAATCCATAACTTGTTAATAAGTCTCTAACTTCCATTTCAACTAATTCTAATAATTCTGGATCATCAACCATATCGCATTTATTTAAGTATACAACGATATATTTAACTCCAACTTGTCTTGCTAATAATATATGCTCTCTTGTTTGAGGCATAACACCATCAGCTGCTGAAACAACTAATATTGCTCCATCCATTTGTGCAGCACCTGTAATCATGTTTTTTACATAGTCTGCGTGTCCTGGACAGTCAACGTGTGCATAGTGTCTATTATCTGTTTCATATTCAACGTGTGCTGTATTAATTGTGATTCCTCTTGCTTGCTCTTCTGGTGCACTATCAATTGCACTATAATCCTCGAAACTTGCAAGATTTCTTAAACTTAACCATTTTGTAATAGCTGCTGTTGTTGTTGTTTTACCATGGTCTACGTGACCAATTGTACCAATATTTACGTGTGGCTTACTTCTAACATATTTTTCCTTAGCCATTTTAAATTTCCTCCTTTAAATTTTTATTTATTAATTTTAAACATTAATAACTATTTTATAATTTTGCTTCTATTTTATTTAAAAGCAATATTTAGCATTTTTATTCTATAACATTTTTCTAAAAAATGCAAGTACTTTATTTATTCTTATAATAGTTCCTATTCAGCACTTTTCTTAGCTCTTGATGTAACTATTTGATCTAGTATTGATTTTGGAACTTCTTCATAGTGTGATGGTTCCATTGAGTATGTTCCTCTACCTTGTGTTTTAGAACGTAGGTCTGTTGCATATCCAAACATTTCTGAAAGTGGTATAAATCCTCTTATTACTTGATTTCCACCTTCTGCTTCCATTCCTTCCATTCTTCCACGTCTTGAGTTTATATCTCCTATAACATCACCCATGTATTCTTCTGGAACTGTTATTTCAACTTTCATTATAGGCTCTAATAATGCTGATTTAGCTTGTTTACAACCTTCTTTGAAAGCCATAGATGCTGCTATTTTGAATGCCATTTCTGATGAGTCAACCTCATGGTAAGATCCATCAACAAGTGTTGCTTTGAAGTCAATAACTGGATATCCAGCTAAAATTCCGCTCATTGCTGCTTCTCTTAAACCTTCTTCAACTGGCTTGATGTATTCTTTTGGAACAACACCACCAACGATTTTGTTCTCAAATTGCACACCAGAACCTGGCTCTAATGGTTCCATTTCAAACCAAACATCACCATATTGTCCATGTCCACCACTTTGACGTACAAATTTTCCTTGTACTCTTGCTTTATTTCTAATTGTCTCTTTGTAAGAAACTTGTGGTTTACCTACATTACATTCAACTTTAAATTCTCTTTTTAATCTGTCTACTATAATGTCTAAGTGTAATTCACCCATACCTGCTATAATTGTTTGTCCTGATTCTTGATCAGTCCATGTTTTGAATGTAGGATCTTCTTCAGCAAGTTTTGCTAAAGCGATTCCTAATTTTTCACTATTTGCCTTATCTTTAGGTTCAATAGCTATATCTATAACTGGCTCTGGAAATTCCATTGATTCTAGGATAACTGGATGATCTACATCACATAATGTATCACCTGTAGATACTTCTTTTAATCCAACTGCTGCAGCTATATCTCCAGCATATACTTTTTCAACATCTTGTCTATGGTTAGCATGCATTAAAAGTATTCTTCCTATTCTATCTTTCTTGTCCTTGGTTGCATTAAAGATAGTTGTTCCTGTTGTACATGTTCCTGAATATACTCTAAAGAAACATAATTTTCCAACAAATGGGTCAGTCATTATTTTAAATGCTAATGCTGAGAATGGTGCACTATCACTTGTTTTTCTTTCTGTTTCATTTCCTTCTAAGTCAACACCTTTTACGTCATCAATATCAACTGGTGATGGTAAAAAGTCAACTATTGCATTTAATAATTCTTGAACACCTTTATTTTTATATGATGAACCGCAAGTCATTGGAACTAATGTATTTGCTATTGTTCCTTTTCTTAATCCAAGCTTGATTTCATCTTCTGATAATTCTCCACCATCAAGATATTTCATCATTAATTCATCATCTTGTTCTGCAACTGATTCTATTAATTCTTGTCTATATTTTTCAGCATCTGCTTTCATATCTTCAGGAATATCACATACTTCTATGTCTTTTCCTAAATCATCTTTATGAACATATGCTTTCATTGTGATTAAGTCAACTATTCCTTTGAAATAATCTTCTTTACCTATTGGTAATTGGATTGGAACTGGATGACATTTTAATCTTTCTTTCATTTG
>CANQHI010000009.1 GCA_947623725.1 uncultured Clostridia bacterium
ATTATAGAACAGTCAATGATAGGAATACAAGAAATGGATGATTTTGCTGAAGAACCAGAAGCTAAAAATGCTTATGATAATATTTATCTATATGATGAATTAGGATATAGTATGAATTTAACATTAAATAATGAAACAACTAAAGCTCCTTATACAACCTTATATGGTGCTAATGTTTTTTCTAAACAAAATAAAACAAAAAATGAATATGTAACAGAAGTTGGTATTTTTGTTCCTATAACAGAAGGTATAGAAATATATGTAAATGAAAATGGAGAAAATTTAAGTGAAGGAAAGTTAGTTGCTACTTATACTGGAGCAAATGCAATTGAGCCAGGATACCATATTTTTAAATTAGCTTCACCAGTAAAAATAACTGGCGATAAGTTTGCTATAAAAGTAAAATTTATACAATCAGAAGCTGCTGATGTACCTATAGAATGTAACTTATATGAGAATGGATTGTCTGATGTTTCAACTTATTGGGATAAAGTAGAAGCTAACCCTAATGAAAGCTTCATATCAGTTGATAATAATGAATATTACGATTTATATAATCCTGATTTTGAAATATACAAAAACAGTAACATTTGTATTAAAGCATTTACAACATTAGAAGAAAATTTACCAAAAATAGATGTAGCAGGTGTTTCTCTTAATAAAAGTAGCTTGACAATGGAAGTAGGGGATAAAACAAATTTAGAAGCTACAATTAATCCTGATAATGCAACAGATAAAACAATTACATGGAAAAGCTCTGATCCAACTATTGCCAGTGTAAGTAATACAGGAATAATTACAGCTTTAAAAGAAGGAACTGTAACAATTACTGTTACTACTGCAGATGGTGATCATACTGCAGAATGTAATGTAACTGTAATACCTAAAAAGAATACAGATGATGATATTTACAAAGATGACGATGAAGATACACCAGGTGGCGATTCTGAATCTTCTGAAGGAACAGGATCTGGAGATTCAGAAACTTCTGGAGAAACAGAGTTAAGTGATTCACAAGGTGAAGAAGAAGCTCCAGCAGAACCAAGTAATGCTCAAGTTTCAAATGATGAAAAGATGCCAACAGTATTACCACAAACAGGTTTTGCTTTAAGCGAAAGTAATAATTCTTTAATGATACAAAATGAAAACTTAGTATTCTTAATTGTAATGATAGTACTTGTTATTGGAAGTTCGATTTTAACAATAACAATGTTTGTAAAATATAAGAAAAAAAATAACATAAAATAAAAATATTACTAGATTATCCATTTATGTTCAAAAAGAGGTGTAAATATAAAATGAATTATAAAAAAATTGTAGTAATATCAATATTGGTTATTTTGATAGTAATTGGAATAAGTATAGCAATTATTAATAAAAAAGGTGGCGATGAAACAATAAGAATAGAAAAGACGAGTGGAATATCAGTTGTTCCAACAATGAATGATATAATAACAGCAGATAGTACTTGGTGCGGAACATTCCAATTAGTATGGAATGATATGAAAAATGAAGTAGTAAAAAAAGATATTGTATTTAATCCACAATTAAAGATGGTAGAAAACTTAAATAAAGAAGATTTTAACGAATCAATGCTTTCGCAAGACTATTATTTTAAAATTTATGGGTTAAAGAGTCTAGCTTTAAAAAAACAGATAGAAGATGGAATAAAAGAAAAATTTAATCAAACAAGTGATATATTAAATGATTTTGATTGGTCAGAAGATAGTTTAGATGATTCTAATGATTCAGATATTAGAAAATATTTCTTTTATACAATGCTATACAGAAAATTTGAATTCTTACAGAAGTTTGATAATCTAGATAATGATAAATTTGGAAGTGAATATAAAGATGTAGAATATTTTGGTATAGATAAGAATACAAAAAACTCTGTAGGAAATCAAATTGATGTATTATATTATATTTCAAAAGATGATTTTGCAATATTGATAAATACTAAAACAAATGATGAGGTAATTTTCTGTAAAAATCCGAAAGGCGAAAATTTTAATGAAATATATAACAATATGAATAATGAATCTAATAAATATACAGGCAGTAAATCTTTTGAAGATATTGATGAATTTAAAGCTCCTAAATTGACATTTAATGAAAAAAGAGAATACACAGAATTAGAGAATAAATCATTTGAGATTGCTGATTCCGTTTATAATAAAGGAGAAATAATAAAAGCATTACAGACAATTAAATTTTCATTAGATGAAAATGGTGGAGAAGTAAAAAGTGAAGCTGGTATAGGTATGAAGGTAACAGGATCTTTAACTCAACAAACCGAAAAAGATGAACCAAGATATTTTTATGTAGATGATACTTTCGCAATATTTTTAAAAGAAAAAGGAAAAGAAATGCCTTATTTTGCAGGAAGGATTAATAATATAACAAAATTTTAAATTATTATTAATAATAAATTTATTGATAGGAGGTTATTGTATGAAAAAGAAAATAATAATCATAATTGTAATTATAATTTTAGTTTTACTAATCTTATTAATACCAAGACCAATTCGCTTAAAAGATGGAGGAACTGTTGTATATAAAGCATTATTATATAAAGTATCAATAGTCCATAGCTTAAATCCTAGCTCACTTACTGGATATGAAGATGGTGTTATAATTGAAATATTAGGATTTAAAATATATGAAAACATTGATAAACATATGGATTATTTAGACTCATAAATTATATAAATTTAATTTAATACCTTCGCCCTGACAATTAATATATATCGTAATAATTAAATGAAAGAGGAAAAAATGGAAGAAAATTCAGTAACAAATGTTGAAACATTCAAATCTAAAAAAACGGTAGAAAATAAAAAATCTAATAAACAATTTGCTATCTTATCTGCAATAGGAATTGTCATGGTAGTATCAGCACATGTAGGAAGTAAATTAAATTTTTTTGTAGAAGTATTTCCTTATAATTCATTTTTTATGCCATTATTTGTTTTTATCTCAGGATATTTCTTTAAGGATAAATCTACAGAAAATATTTGGCTATATATCAAAAAGAAATGCAAAAGTTTGCTTTTATATTATTTTATATGGAATATATTATATGGACTTATAGAATGGGGAATTTATTACTCTGGAATAATAGAAGGAACACCTGAACCAGCAGCGTTTAGTATATATACTATATTTAGAAGACCATTTATTGATGGTCAGCAATGGGGATTATTTACTCCAACTTGGTTTATTCCAATGCTGTTTACTGTGGAAATTACTTTTTTAATTATTAGAAAAATACAAATAAAAATAGGTCATAATGTAGAATATATTTTTTTAATTATATTTATATTTTTAAATATAATTTCAGTATATATATCTAAAAGCTTTAAAGTTAATCATAATTTTTATCCATTTTTAAAAATAGGATTTTTTATATTGTTTTTTCAACTTGGAAAATTATATAAAGATAAATTTGAAAAAATAGAAAATAAAATACCAACAATTATTGTAATATTAACTACATTTTTTATAAATTTAATAATGATAAAATTATATAAAAACATCAGCTTTAGCTCTTTATATAATATGGGTAACTTTGCAAATAGACCAAGTTTTTTACCAGTAATAGTTGCAGTTACTGGAATATGGTTTTGGCTTAGAATATCAAAAATACTTGTTCCTGCAATAGGAGAAAATAAGATAGTAAATAATATAAGTAACCATACAAAAGAAATAATGACACATCATATTTTAGGTATATACTTATGTCATTTTGTATTATATCTTTTCAGAAATATATTAAATTTGCAAGGATTTCAAACGATAGATTTTGCAAGATCATATGGCTGGTATAGATATTATGCTGATACAAGTCAAATTGGAATAGTTTATATAATAATAGGAATTTTCTTTCCATTATTGCTAGTAAAAATAAAAGAGATTATTAAAGTTAATATAAAAAAAATTAAAACAAATGGCTAGAGTAGGAGAGAGGCAGTATAAAATAATAAAAATATAATTTAACATTAATATTTTGAAAATTAAAAATTTTTTATTGTTACGAACATTAAATTTAAAACCGAACATTTGTTGTAATTGAAATTTTTATAAATTTAAATATAATTTTTTATAGATATTCAATAAAATTTTAAAATAAATTTCTAATTATAACATCATAAAAGAATTTCAATTTATAAAGCTTCAAAATCAATTTTAAGACATTTTTATATTTAACTAATAAAGTTAATCATTTGAAATTTAATTTGAATATTTAAAAATTATTATCTATATAATGTAAAACAGTTTAAATATTGTAAAATCAGCGGATTTTAAAAAACACTGAAAAAAGGCCAAAAAAGCGACGCACGAGAATCGATTTTAAGGCGTTTTTATAAAAAAGACATATAGTTTGTTGTCTAAATATATAGATGCAATTAGCTAAAAGTGGCTAATTGCAAGATATAGCAGTAATTTATAAATATATAGTTTTATTCTTATCTCCATTTACGCGAAACTATAATTTCACGCAACTTTATATTTTTAGAAATACCTAACTATTACCTATCCCCTTATACTCTAAACAAAATAGACCACAACAATTTTTTGTTATGGTCTATTAGATAATTATTTTTTTAAAATTTATAATCTTTTAATCTTTTACCTAAAATGTCAATTAAATCTTTATTATTTTTAGTCATCATCATTTGTTTTATAACTTCTTCAGTAATTTCAGATTGACTCCTTGAAGTCATTGCTTTTCTTAAATTATATATAGTTTCAAGCTCATCTTTTGAAAGTAATAAATCCTCTCTTCTTGTTCCAGATTTATTTATATCAATAGCTGGGAAAATTCTCTTTTCTGATAAAGTTCTATCAAGTACTACTTCCATATTACCTGTACCTTTAAATTCTTCGAAAATCACATCATCCATTCTACTTCCTGTATCAACTAAAGCTGTAGCAAGTATTGTAAGGCTTCCACCATTTTCAATATTTCTTGCTGCTCCAAAGAATTTTTTAGGTTTATGTAATGCTGCTGGATCTAAACCACCTGATAATGTTCTTCCTGAAGCAGGAATAGTTAAGTTATAAGCTCTTGCAAGTCTTGTAATACTATCTAATAAAATTACAACATCTCTATTATGTTCAATTAATCTTTTGGCTCTTTCTAGAACCATTTCAGCTACTTTTACATGATGTTCTGGAAGTTCATCAAATGTAGAGTAGATAACTTCTCCATTTATTGATCTTCTCATATCTGTTACTTCTTCTGGTCTTTCATCTATCAATAATACTATTAAATCAATTTCAGGATTATTAGTTGAAATACTATTTGCAATCTTTTTTAAAAGTGTAGTCTTTCCAACTTTAGGTTGTGCAACTATCATTCCCCTCTGCCCTTTTCCAACTGGACAAACTAAATCAATAATTCTCATCGCATATTCGTTTGATGTTGTTTCCATTTTCAATCTTTCTGTAGGGTAGATAGGAATTAAATCATCAAATTTCTTTCTTCTATAAGCTTTCTCAGGTGCTTCACCATTTACTTCTCCAACGAAGATTAATGCTGGAAATTTTTCTCCTTCTTTTGGATTCCTTGCAACTCCTTTTATTTTATCTCCATTGTCAAGTTTAAATCTTCTTATTTGTACTGGTGAAATATATATGTCTTTTGGTGTTGATAGATAATTATCTCCTCTTAAAAATCCATACCCATCAGGTAATATCTCTAATATTCCTTCTGCAATTCTGTCATTAGATGTTAAAGTATAGCCCTCTTCCATTCTTGTTTCTTCAATAGCTTTATCTGAGTCAATTTCTTCTAATTTTTCACTATCTGTTTTAATGTCTTCTTTGTTATTTGCATTAATTTCAGTTTCGTTGCTTGATTCTTTGTTTAAAATTTCATATAATTCATTTCTTTTTAATTTTGAGACATTTTTTATTCCTTTTTCTTTAGCTAGTTGTCTCAATTCAACTAAAGTATATTCATCATAATTCATAAATTTTCCCTTTCATTTTCTATATTTTGGAATATTATAAAGAATTGTTAATATTGTATTAAGTGTGTTTATTTTACTAAAAAACAAATATTATATTGATATAAATATGTCAGAACATTATAATATTTAATCATAATTTATTTTAACAAAATAAAAATAACTTGTCAATATTTTTGGCAGATTATAGAAAAAAGTAAAAAAATAGTATAAATAAATTTACACTATTTTTCAATATCTATATAAACTCTTTCATTTGGTAAATACATATCTAATTTATCTCTAGCTATTTCTTCTATATATTCGATAGAATTCAAACTTTGTAAAGTTTCATTTAATTCTTTTTGCTCTATAGTGGCTTGTTCAATTTGATTTTTATATTCTTGACCTTCTTTTGCATATGCATTAAGTAGTTTTTGTTGTGAAATAAATGTATATCCAGCATAAATAACTAAGGCCAATACTATAATGCGCTTTAGTATACTTTTCATTTTTTCTCCTAAAATAATAAAATAAGTAAAATATTACCTATTTTATTTTTCTACAAAAAATTAAAAAATCCTTCTTTTTATGATATTTTATATTAAAATTCATTCTTTTTATTTCTTTTAAATTGTTTAAAAAAATTTATATTCAATTTCACTTTATTTTCTATAAAATGAAATACTGGTTTAAATATTTTTAATAAAAAATTATAAATATTTTTTAATATATTTAGAATTTTTAGAATAATCTTTTTAACATAAGTCATAATTTTTACATTTATTTTTATAAAATATTTACTTACAGATAACATATAAATTACAAATCCTATAAATAGCCCAATAAATATATAACTTCTGAGTTCTCCATAACTTATAGTAAATATTTCCCATATCAAAAATAATCCCACAATTATCCAAAAAATAGTATCTTCTATATATGTAATTAAGTTTGATGTTTTCATTGATTTTCTAAGTACTCTAAACATGTCAAAAAAGATGCCTATAACCATTCCAGAAGCTATATAAATAAGAAAAATATACAATTGATTATTTGTCATAGATGCTCCTATTTAAAAATCTTTCCAAGTAAACTTCCTGATGTTTTCTTATCTTGTTTTTCACTATAACTTAAATTATTAATTTCTCCCTCAATTACAACTTCAGTTGTATCAATACTTAGTTTATTAATTCTTAAATCTTCACCTTTTATTGTAAGCATTCCTAAGTCTGTTTCCAAAATTACAATTTGATCATCAAAACTTAAAACGTCTAAAACTCCAGAAATAGATAGCTTTCTCCTGTTTTCTAGAATAATATTTTGTATAGTATCATTTTTTATTTGATTTTTAGAATATTCTTCAGATATCATATAACCTCCTATTTGTCCACTTTTCTCTATTAATTATATTCTGTCCCTTATACAAATATGACTTAGTAGATTAAATTTACGGCAAAAAAATAATTAACTACATATTTGTAATTAATTATTTTTTCTCTATAAATTTAAAAATTATAATGCTATATTTATTTAAATATCATTTAAAGAATTTAGCTGTATATTTCCATTCTTATACATAATTCCTAAGATTAATGAAACAACAAATAAAACAATAATGCTTACAATAATAATAGTTAAAATAACAATTTTATTATTTTTCTTTTTATTCTCTATTTCCTCTTCCTCATCTTTTATTTTTTCAGTTTCTATATTAGAAAATAATTTCTTAATACTTTTCTTATCTGCCATTACGATAGGTAATGATATGATTTCTGGTTTTTCATTTACAATATAAATTATATTTAATAAATATGCATAAACAGGAATCCAGAAAAAGTTAGTTTTATCTCTAGATAAATAAATATTCGCTAAATCATTTGTATCTATAGTTGTAGTTTGAAAATTCATTTTAAGTGTTAGTTTATTTTCATCTAATTTTAAATTATATGTACTAGAATATATCATAAATAAAAGAATTAGAAAGATAAATCCAATAGAATATAAAATAGCTATAGGATTATTCTTAAAAGCATATATAAATATAGCTAATAAGATTACTAAAGATATTATTATAACCATTTTATAATTATTTAATAGATTTTTAATATTAGATTTAACTTCGGTTTTTCCCTGCACATTAGTCAATTGACTATACATATTATGATTGCATTTTTTATATATTTCTTTCCAATTATTAGGATTTATCTTTTTTTTCATATTATTTTGATTTATATTTTTCTTCATAATATTACTCTCACTATTTAATTTATTTTTCAGATATAAGTTTAATTGTATCTCTTGCAATAACTAGTTCTTCATTTGTTGGAACAACCCATACTGCAATTTTAGAATTATCTGCTGAAATTTTAATTTCTTCTCCTTTTGTTTGATTTTTACTTTCGTCTATTTCAACACCTAAGTATTTTAAGTATTCACATATACCTTTTCTAATACCACATTGGTTCTCACCTACTCCTGCCGTAAATGTTATTACATCTACTCCCTGCATCGATAATATATATTTTGCAATAAAACCTGCAATAGCATATTTATAATGATTTAATGCTAAAATTGCATTTTCATTTCCTTCTTTTGCTTGTGCTTCTATGTCTCTACAATCTGCAGATACTTTGCTTATCCCAAGCATACCAGATTTTTTATTTAGAATATTTTCTATCTCGTTTGGTGTTAAATTTTCTTTTTTCATTAAGAATGTAACAATTGAAGGATCTAAATCACCTGAGCGAGCACACATTGGAATTCCAGATATTGGAGTTAAGCCCATAGAAGTTTCTACAGATTTACCTCCTTGAATTGCACATATACTTCCACCTTGCCCTAAATGACAGTTAATTATTTTTAAATCTTCTACTGGCTTATTTAAAAGTTCTGCAATTCTACGAGAAACATAATAATGAGATGTTCCATGAAATCCATACTTTCTTATTCCATATTTTTCATAATATTCATAAGGAATTGGATAAATATATCTTTCTTTTGGAATTGTTTGATGGAATGCTGTATCAAATGTAGCAACCATTGGTTTTCCTGGCATAAGCTCTTTACATGCTCTAATTCCTATTAGTGCACTAGGATTATGAACAGGTGCTAAATTGTTACATTTTTCTATTTTTTGAATTACATCATCATCAATTATTACTGATTTATTAAAATATTCTCCACCATGTACAATTCTATGACCAATTGCATCAATTTCATCTAAACTGTTAATTGATGGATATTCTTTATTAAGTAATTGACTGATTACCACATCTAAAGCTTCTTTATGATCTTTAGCAAACTGATTTAAAACATATTTTTCTCCATTTATTTTATGAGTTAAAAAAGCTTTATCTTCTCCTATTCTTTCATAAGTACCTTTAGAAATAATTGTTTCATTATCCATATCAATTAATTGATATTTTAATGAAGAACTTCCTGAATTTATTACTAAAATTTTCATTTTAATATCCTTTCAAAATTTATTATTTTGAATTTATTTATTAAAGCATATTTTTTGAGTTTCTTGAGCTATTGCAAGTTCTTCATTTGTTGGAACAACATAAACTTGAACTTTTGAATCTTCAGTTGAAATTTTAGCCTCTACAGCAAATGCATCTTTATTTGCTTGCTCATCTATTTTTACACCTAAAAATTCAAGCTTTTTGCATATTTCTAATCTTGATTCTGTTCCTCTCTCTCCTACTCCTGCTGTAAAAGATATTACATCAACACCATTCATTGCAACCGCACATCTTGCGATATAACATGCTATTAAATAGTGATAATTATCTAATGCTAATTTTGCTTGCTCATTTCCTTCTGCTGTTGCTTGTTCAACATCTCTATTGTCTTGTGAAACTTTTGATACACCTAATAATCCTGATTTTTTATTTAATATTGTATCCATTTCTTCAGGAGCAATATTTTCTTTCTTCATAATAAAAGTAACAACAGATGGATCTAAATCACCAGAACGAGATCCCATTGGTATTCCTGCAACTGGAGTAAGTCCCATTGATGTTTCTACTGATTTACCACATTGTACTGCACAAATACTTGCTCCTTGTCCTAAATGGCAATTTATTATTTTTAAATCTTCAATTGGTTTTCCTACAATTTCTGCAACTCTATTTGCAACAAATTTATGAGATGTTCCATGGAAACCATATTTTCTTACTCCATATTTTTCATAATACTCGTATGGAACTGGATAAATATATCTTTCTTTTGGAATTGTTTGATGGAATGCTGTGTCAAATACTACAACATTTGGTTTCTCTGGCATAAGATCTCTACAAGCATTAATTCCAAGTATTGCAGCTGGATTATGTAATGGAGCTAAATCAACACAATCTTCAATAGCTTTTACTACTTCATCATCAACTAATACAGAGTTTTTAAACTTTTCTCCGCCATGAACTATTCTATGACCAATTGCATCTATTTCATCAAGTGATTTTATTACTCCATATTCGTTATTTAATAATTGGTCTATAACAAATTTTAAAGCTCCTTGATGATTACTTACTGGATTTTCAAGTTTTATTTTTTCACCATTTACTTTATGTGTTAAAAATGAGTCTCCTCCTATTCTTTCATAATTTCCTGAAACAAGAACTTTATCAGAATCCATATCAATTAATTGATATTTCAAAGATGAACTTCCTGAGTTTAATACTAAAATTTTCATAACTTCCTCCTTAAATTTTATTTGAAAATACTATAAATTTAATTTTAACTATATAATTAATTTTTTTGTGCTTGCACTGCAGTAATTGCAACTACACCAACAATATCATCTACTGAGCATCCTCTTGATAAATCATTTACAGGTTTATCTAAGCCCTGACATAATGGCCCATAAGCCTCTGCATGGCCAAATCTTTGAACTAATTTATATCCTATATTTCCAGCATTTAGGTCTGGAAATACAAGAATATTGGCTTTTCCAGCTACATCACTTCCTGGTGCTTTAGAATTAGCTATTTCTGGTATAATAGCTGCATCTAGTTGTAATTCTCCATCTATAAGAATGTTATCATTTATATTAATTTTTTCTTTTGCAAGATTTGTTGCATTAATTACTTTTTCAGTTAATTCTGATGATGCACTTCCCTTTGTAGAATATGACAACATTGCAATTTTAGGTATTCTATTTGAGTTAACCAATTCTTTAAAAGATTTACTTGAAGAAATTGCAATATCAGATAATTGTTCAACTGTAGGATTTGCTATCATACCACAATCAGAAAAAATAAATACTCCATTTTCTCCTAATTCTTTATCCTGCACACACATTATAAAAAATGCAGAAATTGTTTTTACACCCTCAGCTCCTTTTATTATTTGAAGAGCTGGTCTTAATGTATCTGATGTTGGATTGCATGCACCTGAAACAAATCCATCTGCATCACCTACTTTTACCATCATTGTTGCATAATATCTTGAATTTTCTGAAATTAGCTTTTGTGCAGTTTCTATTGTCATTCCTTTATCTTTTCTTAATTCATAAAGTGTTTGAATATAGTATTCTAATCTATCCGATTTTTCTGGATCAATTATTTCTGCACCTTCAATATTAATATTATTTTCATTTGCTAAAGAAGTAATTTTATCTTTATTTCCTAATAATGTAATTTGTGCAATACCTTCTTTTAAAATTATTTCAGTACCCTTAAGAATCCTAATGTCATCACTTTCTGGTAAAACAATTTTTTTTATATTTTGTTTTGCTTTTTCTTTCATATCATTAATAAAGCTCATTTGTTTACTCCTTTATAAATATAATAGACATGCCTATTATATAAAAAATAATCTAAAAAAACAATATTTTTTTATTATTTTAGTTTATTATTTTTAAAAATACAAAATTGCATTTACTTTTTCACTTGACCATTATTTTAAAAATATTGTCTTAAATATGTCACTTCTCTTACAAATTGCATTTACTTTTTTATCTGACGATTATTTTTATAATTATCATAATCTTGAAAATAAATATCTTTTTTGTTACAATACAAATCAAAAACAATAAGGAAAAGTTAAATGGAACTTAAATATACTGTACAAAATGAAAAAAATTTATATAATATTTTAAAAGATAAACTTCACATTTCTAGTAGGCTTTATGAAAGAATAAGAAAAGAATATATCTATGTAAATGATTTGAAATTTGATTATAAAACAATTTTACATCAAGGAGATGTAATTACTATTAAATTAGATTATGAAGAAGATAACTCAAATATCGTTGCAAATAAAGACATAGACTTAAATATATTGTATGAAGATGAATGGATGCTAATTGTTGATAAGCAAGCTGGTATACCTGTTCATCCTTCTATTGCTCATTATGATAATAGTTTATCTAATGGAGTAAAATATTATTTTGATCAAAACAATATTCATAAAAAAATTAGACCTGTAAATAGGCTTGATAAAAATACTTCAGGTATTGTTATTTTTGCCAAAAATGAATATATACAAGATAATATAACAATAAATCTTAAAGAATATATTGCTATTGTCAGAGGTAAACTTCCTAACAATCAAGGAATAATTGATAAACCTATAAAAAGAAAAGATGGAAGTATTATTGAAAGATGCATAGACTCTACTGGTGAAAGAGCAGTTACTCATTATCAAGTTTTAGATACAATTAATATTAATAATTTAAAGAATCATAATCTAAATTTTGAACTTTCATCTCACTCTGAAGAGAATAATATAATTTCAGTTGTAAAATGCATATTAGAAACTGGTAGAACTCATCAAATAAGAGTTCATTTAGCATCTCTTGGAAATCCTATTTTAGGTGATGATTTATATGGAGAAAAATCAAGCTTAATTTCAAGACAGGCTCTTCATTGCTATCATTTAAAATTTATACATCCAATTACAAAACAAGAACATAACATTACATCTCCTATTCCCTATGACTTTAAATTTGCAATTCATAATTAATACAGATTAAAAATATAAAAATATAATAGTTTGTAGTAGTGCGCAACGACCAATTAATATTGACCATTGGAAGGTTGCAACAGCAAACTACAAAAACTATTATATTTTTATATTTTTATTTAAGTAAATCTATAAGCCGGGTTCTGTCGTGAATAGTCATTTATCTAGGACACATATTGCTATGTGCCTCATGCCACCAATTTAAGGAGATGACGAGCAGTCTTATCCTCCTAGTCTCGGTGTTGCTCCAGATGGGGTTTACACGGCTAGATGTATCACTACATCTACGGTGAGCTCTTACCTCGCCTTTTCACCCTTACCATTTCTGGCGGTTATTTTCTGTTGCACTTTCCTTAAGGTTACCCTCACTTGACGTTATCAAGCATCCTTGCTCTATGGAGCCCGGACTTTCCTCGTACGCTGTCTTTCGACTTTGCTATACGCGACTATTCAATCTACTCTATTAATTTTAATATATTTTAGAGCTTTTGTCAATTATTGGTTTTTATTTTAAATTTTCCCGAGATTGTTTTACACTTTGTTTATTGAATCTTTTTTTCCTAGGAATATTTAAGTCATACTTTATTGAATTTAGCAATGAAAAGAAACAATAATTTCTCAATATTAAAATTTTAATAGAGTAAAATCATTGCTTCTTTTAATTAAATATATTTAATTACTTTTAAAATCTATAATTATTTTAAATCATATCTTTTTGAATTTATATAAGCTATTCCACCAATTATAATTGCAACAGCGCCAATAGCTGTTATAACATATACATCATTTTCACCAGTTTGAGGTAAATCTTTTTCACCATCACTAACTGTGTTTACTTTAACTACATTTGTTGCTGTAGTATTTAAAGTTGTTGTATTTCTAGCTGTTTGGTTAGTTGTTTGATTACTTGTTGAATTTTGAGTTCCTTCTGTATTAGTTAAGCTTGTTGCATTACCTGTAGTATTTCCACCATTAAGTTGAAATCCACTTGCATAAACTCCTCTTGCAAATAATAAAGCAATAGCTACAACCATAATTAAAGATATAATTAAATTTTTTCTTAAATTTTTCATCACAATGTTCTCCTTACTTTTTTCCTAATTAATTATAATTTTATTATATGTTTTTTTTTATAAAATATAGTATGAAAATATTTACAATTTCAAACTAATAATATTTTATACCTATTTTATTTATTAGTCAACATTTTTTTACATATTTTTTTAATTAATATTATTTTTCTACATATTTATTATTTTATTGATATATCTATATTTTCTAAAAAATAAAATGGTATATTTATGTAATTTTTATTTTTACATTTTTGTAATATTTTTCATATTTCTGTAATATGTATTTTTCAAAATTTTCCAATAAAAATTTTTACACATTAAATTTGAATTCAACTATGTCTCCTTCTTGCATTATATAGTCTTTCCCCTCTAATCTGACAAGACCAAGTTCCTTAACTTTCTGGTAACTTCCGTTTTTTATTAAATCATCATAAGATACAATTTCTGCTTTAATAAATCCTCTTTCGAAATCAGAGTGTATTTTACCCGCAGCTTGTGGTGCTTTAGTACCTTTATTTATTGTCCATGCTCTCACCTCTTTTTTTCCTGCAGTTAAAAATGACATAAGTCCTAATAAATCATAACTTGCTTTTATTACTTTATCTAAGCCTGACTCTTCAAGTCCAATTGCTTCAAGCATTTCTTTTTTATCATCACCTGTAAGTGCAGATAATTCTTCTTCAATCTTGACACATAATGTTATTACATCTGCATTTTCAGATTTTGCATACTCTCTAACTTGTTTTACATAATCATTTTCTTCTTTTCCTATATCATTTTCAGAAATATTTGCAACATACAATATTGGTTTCATCGTTAACAAAAAAGCATCTTGTATTATTTCCTTCTCTTCATCTGAAAGATTAAGTGTTCTTGCTGGTTTTCCATCTTGTAATGTATCTCTTACTTTTTTAAAAATATCTTCTTCTTGTAAATATTTTTTATCGCCTTTGGCAAGTTTTGCTGCCCTTTCTATTCTTTTATTTACAGTATCTAAATCAGCAAAAATTAGTTCTAAATTAATAGTTTCTATATCTCTAATTGGATCAATACTTCCATCAACATGAACAATATTAGAATCATCAAAACATCTTACGACTTCAAGAATAGAATCAGTTTCTCTAATATGAGATAAAAATTTATTTCCTAAACCTTCTCCTTTGCTTGCACCTTTTACTAAACCTGCTATATCAACAAATTCAATTATTGCATGTGTTGTTTTATCTGAATCGTACATTTTAGCAAGAACATCAAGTCTTTCATCTGGTACAGGTACAACACCAACATTTGGTTCAATTGTACAAAAAGGATAATTTGCACATTCAGCTCCTGCATTTGTTATGCTATTAAAAAGTGTACTTTTTCCGACATTTGGAAGTCCTACTATTCCTATTTTCAATTTATTTTCCCCCCATAATTATTTTAAGTATACATAAATCGTATTATATCATATTATTTCTATTATATCAATTATTTTTTCTTGTAAAATCAATTATATATATTATACTTTTGTCTTTTTATATTTATTATAAATTTTTTTGTCCTAGCATATTCAACTTATTTTTATATCTCTTTATTATCATTTTTATATTTTAAATCATATTACATGCTATAAAATAATTGATTTGCAGTCACTGCGCAGCGACCAACCGAAGCGTAGCGAAGGGCGATTGAAGCAACCGACCAATTAATATTGACATTGGAAGGTTGCGACAGCAAAGTGCAAAAATCAATTATTTTTAGCATTATTATTTTTAATATTATATTCCAAGCATTGTATAAAAACATTTTTTTAATAATTGTTTTAAATTTCTAGCTTTTAGATTTCTAGAAACTTTTCTTTTAGATAATTCATCTAAAAAAAACTTTTTATTATTATCAGACAATTCTGGTAAAAATACAGTTAAAGAGTTTGTTAAAAATATTTTTAAATTTTCATCTGTATATTTATCTAATTTTAAGCTTGGTATCTGATTTAAAATATAATCATAGCCAAATAAAATATCTTCAAGTCTTTTTTTCTGTTTTTCTTCATCGTTTCCACGCATTACGCTATTATCAGTTTGCACATAATAATATTCGTTCTTATCAATAAATACCATTGATTTTGCTTTTAAAATTATTAATGGAAGTACCGCAAAATCTTCATGATAATTTACCTTTGGAAATTCTGGAATTATTTCTTTTTTTATTGCATAATTCCATAGACATGAAATTAATTTGTCTTTTCCATATAAATAATTAAAGCCATCAACTCCTGTCTTTTTATCAAATGAAAAACAATCTTCTTTTTTAATTTCGCCATTGTCTTTTACAAAAATAGGATTCCATTTTATTAGTTCAATCTTGTCATTGATATATTTTTCAATATCATTTAATAAAGTATCTGATACATAATCATCACTATCAACAAATATTATATAATCTCCATTAGATTTTTTTATTCCTAAATTTCTTGTATTAGAAATTCCTTGATTCTCTTGTTGGTAA
Source organism: uncultured Clostridia bacterium (assembly GCA_947623725.1). GTDB lineage: Bacteria > Bacillota > Clostridia > TANB77 > CAG-508 > CAG-793. The sequence continues at coordinate 16,487 of CANQHI010000009.1, forward strand.
TAAAAGAAATTAATATCATGATTATCTTTATTTTTCAATTTAGTAGAATAATTATTCTTGTCATATATTATTTTATCTACGGCATAATTATCAATAATTTCTTTTACACTTTCTTCAGTTTTATCTTTTGATCCATCATTAATAACTATTATTTCATATTCAATAGATGTATTTTTTTGATTAATAATCGATTCAATTGCTCTTATAATAGTTTTTTCTGCATTATATGCAGGAATAATAAAACTTATCATTTTTATTTCCTTTATTTTTCAATGATTTTATCTAATTTTTCTAAAATATCTTCATTATATTTTTCAGCATCAAATTTTTGTGAAACAAATCCATTATCTAAAAATTCTTTCATTCCTTTATAAATAGCTTTATCATTTTTTTCAACTACTATTCCATATTTTTTATCTATTTCTTTTTTACTATCAGAAACATCTGTTGTTATGATAGGTTTATTTAATACTTTAGCTTCTATAAAAACTACTGGATTACCTTCAAAATCTGATGACATTAAAAGTGCATCACTTTGTTTCAAATAAGGATATGGATTTGACTTAACACCTAAAAATTCTATATTATCTATATTTTTTGACATTTCTTTATATAAATTAGTTGCAGTTCCTTTACCTATAAAAACAACTTTAAATTTATATCCGTTTTTATTTAATTTCTTTGTTGCTTCTATTATTCTACTCAATTTTTTTTGCTTTTCATCATGTCTACCAATATTAATAAAAATAGGAATATTGTCCTTTGTAAAATCATCAATTTTCTCTTCAGATTTTTTGATTATTTCTTTATAGTCTATAAAATTATTACATACTATAGTTCTTTTTGAATATTCAGGAAATTGTGCAATAAATACTCTTTTGTCCATATCAGATACAAATACTATTTTTTTGAATTGATAAATTTTTAGATCATCAAAAAACTTTCTATACTCCATAATATTATTATCGTAAAAATCTAAATAATTATTATGTACCCATAAAGCACAGTTTTTACTTGCAGTCCTTGCAACAAATGAAGCTGGAAAACTATATGTTGCAAAACATCCTGCAAAATCAAATTTATTTTTATATTTCATTTTAAAAAATTGTTGCTTAAAAAAATTTGTAACTTTTCTAAAAAAAATATTTTTTAGTTTACTTGGTTCATATTTAATTATTTTTATTTCTTTAGGAATCTCGTTAATAAAAATTCCCTGTTCTTTTTCTAAAACTAAGGTTATATCATATTTTTTATAAATTTCTTTAAGTAGTGTTATAAGTGCTGTTTCTATTCCCCCTACATCTAAGGAATATGCAGAAAACAATATTTTTTTCAATCTTTAACAACCTCCACATTGTAACCTAAAAAAAGTCCTGACTCAATTACTCCAGTAATCTTTTTTATATCTTTTTCTAAATTTTTATTTGTATCATAATAAATATTTTCAAATTTAGCATCTATTATAGCATTACCATTTTCAGTCATTCCTCTAAATGTAGTCTCTATTGCTCCTAATTTCTTTAATTCATTTGATACATAATTCATTGCAGATGGAAATACTTCTATTGGAATAGGATGTTTTTCTCCTAATTTTTCTACAAATTTTGTATCATCAACTAGTATATAAGTTTTTGGAGAATTTAAAATATTTAATTTTTCTTTAAACATTGCTCTCCCCATTCCCTTTATCATATTGTTGTTAGAATCAACTTCATCAGCTCCATCAAATGCCCAATCAATTTTATCTTCTACTAAATTTCCTATTTCTATTTCATATTGTTTGCAAACTTCTTCAATATCATTTGATGTAGGTATTGCTTTGATTTTTAAATTATTTTCTTTAACCTTTTTTCCAATTTCTATTGCAGTTAAATACGAGGTTGAGCCTGAGCCAAACCCAATGGTTTGGCCATTTTCAACCTTCTCTGAGATTTTTTTTGCTAAAGCTTCTTTTTGTTCTTTATTTGTAATTTGATTTATATCCATAAATAATCCTTTAAATTTTATTTCTTTTTACCTTTATTTTTAGATTTTAATTCATTTACTAATTCATCTAATTTTTGTTTTCTATCTTCATTAGATAAATTTTCATATTTTTCTTCTGTGTCATTATTAGTTTCTTCATTTTTTACTTCATCATTCTTAATTTCAGAATCTTCTTTTGTTTTATCTTCTGTATTATTATCTAAAATCTCATTATATGCCGAGCTATCTGCTTTTTCTTCGTATTCCTTATTTAATTTGTCTAAGCTTTGGTCATTTAAGTAAGTATCTTCTTCATCATAATTAAATAATTTTCCATCATCAGTCTTTTGTGCTTTTTTCTTTTGTTTTTTATTAATTATTAATAAAACTATTAAAGTAATTACTAAAATTAAAATTACTCCTATAATAACTCCTATAATAATTTTAGGTAAATTTTCTTTTGTAAAGAAACCTTTATTTTCAGATACTTTTGCAACTGTTTCAACTACAACTTCCTTTTTAGCCGTTATAACATAATCAGTTGAAACATTTTCATCTACAGGAGAAACTAATGTTATTCTAATTGTATTTGTTCCATCTTCTAATTCTATTTGCTCTTCTTCTAAATTACCTTCTAAATCTCTTTTTATTTCAGTTCCATTAATTTTTACAATAATGTCTTGCTCTTTTACTTTTGAAACTGCAAGCTTTACTGTTAAACTATCAATTTCTGATTCTATATTACATTCATAAGATAGATTTTCAGGATCAAATTCCTTATCTAGTTTAACCTCTTCTGATTCACCATCTTTATTTATTTTTTCAATTATTAATGAGTCTAATTTCAATTCTGATTCTTTTATAATTATTGGTTTAGTAACTTTTATTTTATAAGTTTTTGCTGAACCATTTTCTGCAGTACATCTTATTTCAAAGTTATTGTCGCCCTCATTAATAGTAGCTTCACCCGTTCCTGAGATTTTAGATTTACTATCTTCTGCTGTTGCACTTATTGAAATTTTTTCAAAATTTTCATAATCAAAATCTTCTGGGAATATAACTACATAATTTTCAACTCCCCTATTAAATCCTGCACTTTCATTTCCAACTTGTCCTAATTTTATTTCTCCGCTTTCTGTACTAACAGATAAAGAGCTTAAATAATAATTTCTTGATTTAGTTTCTGTTTGCTTTGGTGCATCTTGAGGAATATTATTAGTATTTGTTCCTGGTGAAGGAGTTTGACTGTTATTATTGTTATTATTTTCTGGTTGTGTTGGAGTCGGTGTATCTTCTTTTACTGTTATTTGTACTGTTCTAGATATTGGTTTCTTTATTAAATCGCTTCCTGTAATTTCTCCTGATAACGTTATAGTATATGTACCACTATTGCTTGCAGAAAAGTTTGCATTAATAACTGTTTTTGAAGTTTCTCCATCAGAAGCATCTGTACTTTCTGTTGTTCCAGATAAATTTCCTCCATTAGACGAAAGTCTTAATGTCCATGCTTCTGTTGATGATATTGATGCAGATATATTAGTTGTCTCTCCAACTTTAATTTCTTTTTTTCCTACACTTATATTTGCATCAGCTGCATAAACATTTACAGGAATTAAAGATATTAATATAACTGCTAAAATTATTACACTGACTATTTTACATTTTTTAATTTTCATAATATAATCTCCATTATTTTATTTTTATTGGCTGATATCCTGATATATATCTTTTTATTAGGGCCATATCTATTATATCTATTTCAGTTCCTTCTTCGCTAATTTTTCCTGCCTTTTTAAATTCATTAGCTAGCTTTTGTTTATTAGATATGTCTCTTTTTATAAGTGCCATATCTATTATATCTATTTGTCCATCTCCATTGCAATCACCTAATTTTACTACTGTATATGTTTTTCCATCTATTGTTACTTTACAACCTGTTCCAATAACTCCATTTGAAATTGCACCTCCATCTGCTTTTGTTATTTTTATATTATCTCCAAATTTTTCTTTTAAAGTAGCTTCATTTACATCAGGTTCAGCATTTATTTGTTGCTTACTATCATCCTTTTTTACTTCATAAGCTTTTTCAAAAGCAGCTCCACTTGGTACATTTCCATTCTTATCTCTTAAATAAGCTCTTGCAACATATCCTGTTGCTCCAGATGGTGTTGTTACTTTATCCCAGTAAAATCCATTAATTAAAGTAGTTCCAATTTCAATTCTTGTAACTTTACTTCCATCTGCAAGAAGTCTTATTGTAGTTCCATTAGGTTCTGAGCGTAAGAACAATCCGCCTTCTGCTCTTATTGTAAATATATTATTAGAATTTGACTCTAATTGAATAGAATTGCGTTGTATGAATCCTTGTCTTCCATCATCAAGTTTTACTCTATCCCAAATTACCCCATTAAAATTATATCTTGCAGAATTATCTATTCTAGTTAATATTTGTCCATTTGCAAGTGTTGTAATTGCTTTTTGATTATTTCCTGGTCCTGCTTTTAATTCTATATTTGAACCTGAAACAACAACACTTTCACTACAATTAATTACATCACTTACTTCTTCTAAATAGCTAGAATTGAAATATACATAGCCTTCTGTTCCATTTTCTAGTATAATTTTATGCCAGCCATCTCCAAATCTTTCTATAGAAAGAACTGTAACACTACTGTCTTTTATAGTTGCAATTTGTTTGCTAGATGTCGATCTTGATTCCCTTATAACAATTTCACTATGTCCTTCTTTTACTCTAATATTTCTTGGTCCAATTTCTGACATTGAATCAGGAGAATCTGAATTTCTTGAAGGCATATTTAGAAATACTGGAATAACAAAAGTTAATTTTTGATTTAATATGCCTGTATCCTTTATTTTATTATACATTAAACTAGCTTCTGCTTTTGGTGCTTCGATGTTTTGCATATATTGATGATAAAGTCCTCCATAACTTTCAACATCAAATTTATTTAAGTAAATAGTATCTTGTTTTTGATTTATATAATCAGCAAATAAAATTTTAATACTACCTGAAATACAACTTTCTAAAGTATCCCAATTTTCTTTTTTAGCTTTTGCTAATGCATTTGCAACTATTGTTGGAGTATCATTACCTGATGCATTAATATTGAATATATTATAATAAGTTTTTCCATCAGCTTGCATTTTATATGTAGCACTACCACCTGCACCTTGCTCTTGAATTATTCTTGCAACAACGTAAAAAGCATTTGCATTGTTTTCTTTAGAAACTCTATTTATAATTTTGGCATTTTCCATTCCCTTACCATCTTTGTCTAAGAAAGTATTTTTAATTGCATTATAAACATCATCATCACTTGAATCTACTTTTCCAATTTGTAAAAATTGTAATATACTTGAACTGTTTGGATCCATCCAATTTCTTGGATCCATATAATATCTAATTGTTGCTTCAGATGCATGGTACCATGAGCCATTATCAAATGTTCTTGAACCACAACTAGAACAAATCCATGCACCAGATTTTCCTTGAACTAATGAATATGGACTAGAACCCGCAAACGCACTCTCTGCAACAACTACTTGATTCCAATCAAGCCCTGTTTCCATTATAACTATATTCCAATTTGGATGAGCTTTTCTTATAATATCAATTTTTTCTTTATATCCTGGATAAACATTAGAATCTAAATTATTTCCATTATATGTATATCTATTTGAATCAGCTTTTACACCATTATTTATAAATATCTCTAAAAAACTAAAAATCACTGTTAATAATATTATTATACAAATTATCTTTTTGTTGTTTATTTTGACTTTAAACATCATTTCTCCTCCGTTTTTGTCGTATTAATAACTATTTTGTATTCTATCATTCCATATTTTTTTAGTCAAGTTTGAAACATTGGAAAATAAATACATTCGCAGTTTAAAAATCCATAAAATTAAATGCTTATCTACCTTTTGCATTGATAGACAAGCATTTATTACATTTTTATTAAATTTTAAGTATTATTTTGTTATATTTTAAATATATTATAAAAATAAAAAATATAATAGTTTGCAGTAGTGCGCAGCGATCAACCGTAGCGTAGCGAAGGGCGATTGAAGCAACCGACATATTTATATTGAAATTGGAAGGTTGCGACAGCAAACTACAAAAACTATTATATTTTTTATTTTATATTTTTATTATATATATTTAATTTAATCCCCAAAACAAATTCCTATATTACGAGCAGTGGTTACAAGTTCATCATTTAAGTCAACATATCTAATATTGCTCTCTTCTGTTCCCCCTTCTACTGCACCTAATTCTTTATTATTTCCAACAACCTCTTCAAGAGGTACACAATCTAACTTTCCGTTTTTTATAACAGTCAAAACTCCAAATTTTCCTTCCATTGCAAGGCTCATTGCCTTTGCTCCATATTTTGTTGAAAGAACTCTATCATAAGCTGTTGGAGTTCCACCTCTTTGCATATAACCAAGTGTTGTACATCTAGCTTCTAATCCAACAATTGATTCTAATTCTCTTGCAACTTTTTCACCTGCTCCAGAGAATTTTCTTGCTATTCCCGTTCCTTGTCCAATGTCAGCATTAACAGTTGATGCTTCTCCATTAATTGGTACTGCACCTTCTGAAACAACAACTACGCTAAATTGTTTTCCTCTAGCTATTCTTTTTCTAATACTATCTGCAACTTTATTAATATCATAAGGAATTTCAGGAATTAGTACAGCATCTGCTCCTCCTGCTATTGCAGATTCTAAAGCAATCCATCCAGCATATCTTCCCATAACTTCAAGGCACATTATTCTGTGATGAGTTTCAGCTGTTGTATGCAATCTATCTAATGCCTCTTGAGCAACTGATACAGCTGTATTATATCCAAATGTAACTTCTGTGCATGCAACATCATTATCTATCGTTTTTGGAACTCCAATTGTATTAATTCCTTTTATAAATAAATCTCTAGCAGATTTTTGTGTACTATCTCCTCCTAAAGTAAAAATACAATCAAAGCCATCTTTTTTATAATTTTCAACACATAAATCTGATAAGTCTTTATATTCAACACTTCCATCTGGATTAGTTACTTTATAATGAAAAACTATTGTATTTGTTGATGCTCCAATTATTGCTCCACCTTTTGGTAGAATTCCATCTGCTAAAGGATTATAGTCAAGTCTTATAAAATTATTTTCAACTAATCCTCTATACCCATCAATAAATCCATAACATTCTATACCATGTGTTTCTGCAGATCTTTTAATCGCTCTTATTACTGCATTTAATCCAGCTACATCTCCTCCATTTGCAAGTATTGCAACTTTCTTTAACATTTGTTCTCCTCCCTTTGAAATTTCCATTAGAAAATTTCTTTAAATTAATCAGTGTATTTATTTAACTCTTCCTTTGATTTTCTCTCTATTACTATGTGCCTTTTTATTTTTTACTACTTTAACTATTGCTATAATTACTAAAATTAAAATTATAAATGCTATTATTGATAAAAATATTATTGTTCTAAAACTATCACTAAAAAATTCTTTAACTTTATCAGTTGCTAATTGTAAGAAACTTTTATTTTCCTCTGTAACTGTTGTAATTATATTATTTTTGGTTATATTTACTGAAATTTCATAAGTAGTTGTATCACTTCCACTCTTTAGCATAACTGTAATAAGATGTTCGCCTTCTTCAAGATTTTTATTTCCTATTATCTCAATTTCAGTATCTTCTTTATTTGCCTTAGCATTTACAATCAAATCAGTATAATCTGTATCAGTTTTTATTTCAGTTGAATAATGATAATTTCCACTATAAAACTCTGGTGTTAAATTTGCATTTTCTATGCTTAATTCAACTAAGTTTAATCCATTATCGTCTTGTTTATTAACAATAATATTATATGTTTTAATTCTATTATTTTTTGCTGTTACACTTACTTTTATTGTATTTTCTAACTTTGTTAATGATGTGTTACCTGTAATTTTAACTTTTGCATCTTCAATTTCTGGTGTTGCTAAAACATTTAATGATGTAATTGTTTTTGGAATAACAACATAATAAGTAGTTGTGTTTTTATTAAATTCAGGATATATTTCATAACCTTCTATTGAAAGACTTTGTAAATAATTATTACTTCTATCATCTTGTTCTGATAATTCATTATTTATATTATTGCTGTTTGGATTTGTATTACTGCTTACTGTGGTTGAATAAGTAATTGTTGTTAAAAATATAGATAAAATTATTACTGTAATAATTGTTATGTTTAATTTTATATTCTTCATAAATACCTCTAATTCTAATTTTGTGTTTCTTTTTTATTTACAATCATGAATATATCATAATAAACTAAAAAATACAACTTATTTTAAACTTTTTATCATTATAAAATGCATTTATTTTTTCACTTTATTTAAGCGTTGTTATTGCAAGTCCATCTCCTACTTCTAAGATTTTTGTATTAAGTTTATCGTCTTGTGTAGTTAATTTAATATATTCTCTAAGATGATTTACTGCTGTTCTTTGTTTATGTTTATTATAGTCACTCATTACATAACCTTTATACAAAATATTATCTGCAAAAATTACGCCATCTTTTTTTAATAATCTTAAAGATTGTTCTAAGAAAAATGGATATTTTGTTTTAGCTGCATCAATAAAAATCATATCATATTTCTCATTTAAAGTAGGTAAAATATCAACTGCATCTCCTTCATAAATATTTATGCATTCTTCCTTTTTTAAGGAACTAATATTCTTTTTTGCTTCTTCTATCATTTCTGGAACTCTCTCAATTGTATCAATTCTTCCATTTTCATTTAAAAATGAAGAGAAGCAAATTGCAGAATATCCAACAGCTGTACCAATTTCTAATATTCTATCTATTTTCTTATCTTTAAAATATTCTTCTATTACAGCTAATGTATCATCCATTATTATTGGCACATGTTCTTTTATTGCCTTTTCTTTTATTTTATATAACTTGTCCATTTTAATTCCTCACATAATCTTCTATACAATTACAAGCATTATAGATAATTTATACAATTTTAGATCTTTGCTTTTTTCTTATCAATCCAATACATACTTATTAATAAAACACAAGTAATAAAGCTAATTCCAACAGATATTTTCATTCCAATGGTTCCAGTATAAGATACTTTTACCTCCGTTAAATCATTAATATTATTTACTTCAATTTGGCAAAAACCATTTTCTGATTCTGTTATTTTTATATTTTTTCCATCAATGCTTGCCGAATAACCAATATAATAAATATATGGTAATTCTATTTTTCCACTTCCACTAATTTTAAATTTACAATTAGTTTTATCCTTTTCAAAATCAAATATTTGTGCATCTCCTTCTAAAACGATAGCCGTATCTTCCCTAGTAACTATATAATCTCTATATTGAAATGCTTTTGTAGGTAAATATTCAAAACTAGCACATCCTGCATGAACTCTTCCAGTTCCTTCAGTTACATCTACCCCTTCAATCAATACACTCTCATCAGCACGATTATTTGAAAAATCAATATTGTTTTTTATAGGTATTAATAAATCTGCCATGACTGCAATTATTACTAATAAATAAAACATGTCAAAATTTTTAAATATTAATCCAAGATTAATGCTCGCAATTACTGTTAAAAAGAATGAACTAAATTCTAATAATCTAAAAGAGAATTGCATCATTCTAAATACATTAGGAAATTTTTCAAAAGGTATAAAATCTAATGTAAGTAATACAGATATTAATCCCATAACCAAAAATAGTACATAGTTTTTATTTACTGATTTTTTAATGAAAAATACTAATGATAATAATACTCCAATAATAACTGGTATTCCAATAAAATATGCCATTCTATCTTGTTCTATAAATAAAAGTTCTTTTGGCTTTATTTTTAATAAAACCAAAACATTTTCTCTTAACATGTGTGATATATTAAATACTTCATAATCAGCTGAAAATTTACTTTCTATTAGTGGGAAAATATAAAATGCAGTTACTCCTAATGAGATTAATATATTTTTTAATAATCTTAAAAATTCATTCTTCTTTATTTCCTTAATATTTACAATTACATAAATTACACAGTATATTGCTGTATAAAATGTAATAAGTGAATGTGTTAAAATAAGCCCAATTACTCCATAAGCAAGTATATTACTCTTTTCTTTTAAATTAATGATTGTATATAATCCATTAAATATAATCGGAATAAATATAAATGAAGCATATTCTGCTACTGCAACTCTTATATACATATCAGTCAATCTATATGGAGCCATTATATATAAGCATGCACCTAAAATTGCAATATAATTTTTCTTTTTATCATCTATTTCTCTTTTTCTTAAGATTTTTTGCATGAAAAAATACATAGCATATCCAGACGCAATAGAACATAAGAACATAAATATTCTTAAGCAATTTTCATACGAAAAACTAAAGATTCTTAACAGTAATGGTAAATATGCTGTAAGAGGACTATAAAATAGATTCCAAGAATAACCGAATCCATTACATAATCCTTGCATTATTACAGGGAAAAAATTACCACACTTAAAAGACTTCATTGTTTCAATAAGTCTACAAATATGTTGAATTCCATCATCATATTGTATATTAAAGTTAAATAATGGTATTGAAACAAATAAAGTTGATATTAAAATGAAAATAAATGTTATTATTTGCTTTTTATTCTTCAATTTATTACTCCCTATTTTTATTTATAAATTTTTTCGAAATACAATATATAATAATTCCTAATAAAGTACTTGCAGATATAATGTAACCTGCTTTTTCAATATCTGTTCCTGTATATTTTACAACAACATTTCCATCTTTATCTAAATCAATCGCTAAAAAGCCATTTTCCGATTCATAATTTTTTATATCTTTTCCATTTACCTCTACTGTATAACCATGATAATATATGTAAGGTAACTCTAATTTAGCATCACTGACACCTTCAGCTCTAAATGTAAAATTAAGTCCGTCTTTTTCTTGATTTACTATAAGTGCCCTACCATCAAGTACACAAACTCCTTCTGCTCTATTAGTTATATAACCAATATTATTAACTAAGCTTACAGGTAAATATTCTCTATTTATTTGATATGGTTCAATAGTTTCAGCTGCCATAATACTATCTTCATATCTTTTTTCTTTATCAAAATTACTCATTCCATCTTCATTATTTTTTTCAATATATCTTGATGTTCCAAAATATGAACAAACCATTGTGCATATTATTACAAAAATTCCAATAATATTTTTATTATCTTTTAAGGCCTCTGATAACCACATAATATTGCACGCACAAATATAAGATACAAAAAATACGAAAAAGCCTTCTAATCTCCATGCAAATTGTGTCACTGTAAGTATGTTTGGCATTACTTTCCAAGGGAATAATTTTGTGCACATTATTAATGATAAAATTGATAATATAAGAAAAAGTAAATAACCTTTATTTTTCTTTAATTTATTAAAACATACAGGTGTAAGACAAACACTAAATGCTATTACTATTCCTATTGAAAAGACTATCTCATTGTTACCAAATTCTGATGAAATAAAATCTTTAAATCCTATACCAGTTGACCAAACATAGTCTCCAGTTGTATTCATTTCATAACTATCATAAACTGTATAATCTCCATACATCTTATGTTCAACAAGAGGAATTAAATAAAATGCTGTAAGTAATAAAATTAAACATAAATCTATTGAAATATATTTTAATACTTCTTTTTGTTTTAATTTTTTCCAGTTTGCTAATATATATATTATTGCAAAAAAAGCACAATATACTGTAGTTATAGTATGTGATAAAACAATTCCCACTGCACCTATTACTAATAAATAGTGTTTCTTTTTATTTCCATTGAATATATCATATAATCCAGAAAAAACAATAGGTATAAATACAAATGCAGAATATTCTCCAACTGCATTTCTTGAATAAATATCAGTAAGTTTATATGGTGCACTTATGTATATTAAAGCTGAAATTAAAGCAATCATTTTTTTCTTAGAAACTTTATAAATAAAATTATACATTACAGTTCCAGAAAACAATACTGTTAAAAATGTAAATATTTTAAGTCCTAATATAGAAGATTTAGTAAAAACCGAGAATAAAATTGGAATATAAGTAGTAAGTGGCCCATAGAAAATATTAACTGCATATCCAAAACCTTGCATTTGTTTTGCATTAATAAAACAAGGAAATATTTTATCTAAAATAATTTCTTTTACTGATACAATTCTCATAATATGTATTCTTGCTTCATTATATCCGTGATAAATTCAAGTTGAAAATTGCATAAGAAATAATTATTGATGAAATTAAAATAACAATATAAGGTATACTTTTCTTAAGTTTTTCTTTCATTTCTTCCCCTTCTTGTTCGATCATTATTAAATATAAATATGGACTGAAATTTATTTTTTGTAAAATCAGTCCATTTAATTATTTTCTATTTCAGCATTTCCTTCGTTTTCAATTGTTTCTTCATTTTCCATTACTGTATTTTGTTTATCCATAAAATATTGTACTGTTGCTTGAATTTCATTTTTAAATGAATTTCTTTTTACTAATTTTGTTACTATATTAAATAAACAAGCTACAATCAAAATAATGAAGAGTAATTTTTTCCATATCTTTCCCATTACTTTTCTCTCCCCTATCTACTTAATTATAGTTAATTTATCGATTTTTGTCAATAAAAAAACACATAATTTTACTTACAAAATGCAACTTCTCTTACAAATTGCGTTTACTTTACAAAATTGCATTTACTTTTTCACTTGATCACAAAATGCAATTACATTAGTACATTTAAAAATATGTATATTTCTAGTCCTACTCTCATAAGTTTTAATAATAAATTTGAAAATTCTAATTTCAAATCTATCGTATTAAATTGCCTTTTACGGCTAGAAAGGAATTTATTTTTATTATGAAAAGAAAAATAATTATAATGAATATAATTATAATCTTTATTATTTCATTTTCTAAAGTAAATGCAACAAGTATCCCTGTATGGAGTTCAATGAAAATTTCCTCTAAATCAAATTCATTAAACATAATTGATGATGATTCATTAAATCCTAATGCAATAGCTCAAACTTCTGGAAAAATTGTTACAGTAGAAAATAATCCATTAAATCTAACTTGCGGTGGAGCTGTTTTAATAGAACAAAACTCTGGTACAGTACTATATGATTATAATATGCATCAAAAATTAAGACCTGCTTCTGTAACTAAAGTCATGACTATTCTTCTTATAATGGAAGCTTTAGATTCTGGAAGGATTTCATTAACAGATAAAGTTCCATGTAGTGAAGAAGCTTCTAATATGGGTGGTTCACAAATATGGCTTGATACAACAGAAGAATTAACAGTTGATGAAATGTTAAAAGCTATCTGTGTTGTTTCTGCAAATGATTGTACTGTTGCAATGGCAGAATTTCTTGAAGGCTCAGAAGATGCCTTTGTTTCTAAAATGAATGAAAAAGCGAAAGCATTAGGTATGAATGACACTACTTTTAAAAATTGTCATGGTATTGATGAAGATGGACATGAAACATGTCCTTATGATATTGCCTTAATGTCACGAGAACTTCTTACAAAACACCCTACCATAATGAATTATACAACAATTTATATGGATTCATTAAGAGATGGAAAATCACAATTAGTAAATACCAATAAATTAATTAAAAATTATGATGGTTGCACCGGCTTAAAAACTGGTTCAACATCTGTTGCCTTATTTAATTTATCTGCAAGTGCAACGAGAAATGATTTATCATTAATTGCTGTAATAATGAAAGCAGAAACAAGTCAAGTTCGTTTTGCAGAAGCACGAAAACTTTTAGACTATGGATTTTCAAATTATCAATATAAGGCTTTAGCAAACAAGAATGAAACTGTTGGAGTTGCTAATGTTGGCAAAGGATTAAAAAGCACAACAGATGCAGTTTTTAAAGATAATTTTGGTTTGATTTTACCTAAATCAAATTCCCAAGATATTGATCAAAAAGTAGAAATTTATAATAATATTTCTGCTCCTGTTACAAAAGGTCAAAAAATAGGAGAAGTAACTTTTTCTAATAATGGAGAAACTATTGGAACAGTTGATTTAATATCAAATGAAGATATTGAAAAGTATGGTATTTTTACAATGAGTAAAAAGGTTTATACAAATTGGTTTACTTTACTTAGAAAATAATATCTTATATTAAGCTTACTATAAAGAAGATTCTCAGATAATAAAATATTATATATTCGGTTAAATGCAACTAATATCAACTTTTATTTTGTTATACTTTTATAAATATTTTTTATGGAGTAATGTATGATATTAACAGATGCAATAAATCGAAGAATACAAGAACTATTAAATCAAAAAAATATGACAGCATATAAACTCTCTTATAGGGCTGGAATATCTAATTCTATAATAAGCGACTGTAAAAGAGGTAAAGTTAAAGAGCTTACAATTAGTTCATTAATTCATATATGTGAAGGATTAGATATTGACTTAAAAGAATTTTTTGATTCACCATATTTTGATGAAGTTGAAGCTATAGAAAGAGTTGATAAAGATGAGAACATAGTAAGTTAATTAATATAGAAATTAGTAGTTTTATTATTAACTACTAAAAAAGAGATTAGAAGTTTTCCCATTCTAATCCCTTTTTTATTACTTTTTTAATCTTTAATTATTCTTAATTATTTTTATTTAGTTTTTATTCAAAATCAAATAAATTAAGTCCTGTTTCTTCATCAAATTTTCTATCTACATTACCATCAATTACTTTTATAATCATTTCACAGGTAGCGCTAACAATAGCTCTATTTAGATGACCGCCAAATACTTCACCTTTTTCATTTCCTGCACTCATGTGTATATGAGTATAAAATTCACCATTAAAAGTATTAATCGTTCCAGTTAATGATACAATTTCATGATCTCCTGTAAATGTGTTTCCATAGTATTTCTTTTCTTGTGTATGAAATACTCCTACTGTAAAATCATTTACTGCTCCTAAAGCGGTTACTTTAGCAAGTTTTATATTCTCTTTTAAAGAAAGCTCTTTTATTTTTTCTAAAATTTCTTCTCCCTTGTCAATTCTAACAACATAATAATCATTAAACTTTCTATAATCCATTTTTTATACTTCCTTTCTTTTGATAGAAATTATATTAGAATTTATTTTTTTGATATAATTTAATTATTTTATAATTTTATTTTAAAATAATTTTACAAAATCCTTTTTTACCTTTTTTTAATATAATTTCCTCACCTAATTCTTTTGATAAAACATAAGATTGGTCTTGTATTTTTTCATCATTTATAGAAATTCCACCTTGATCAACTAATATTCTAGCTTGACCTTTTGAAGGGGCAAACTTTGCTGTAATGATTGCTTCTAATATACTACTTCCATCTTGAAGTTCTACTGTAGGCATGTTATCTGCAATTCCTTTTCCCGAAAACAAAGCCTCTGCTGCCTCCTCTGCCTCTTTTGCTTTTTGTTCTCCATGTACTAATTTTGTTATTTCATACGCTGCTACTTTTTTAGCTTTATTAATTTCTTCCCCTTCTACATTTGTTAATTTATTTATTTCATCCATTGGTAAAAATGTAAGCATGCATAATACTTTTTTAATATCTTTGTCATCAACATTTCTCCAATATTGATAAAATTCATAAGGAGAAGTTTTCTCTTCATCAAGCCATAAAGCTCCCCTTTCTGTTTTTCCCATTTTCTTACCTTCTTTTGTAGTAAGAAGTTTAAATGTAAATGCAAAAGAATCTTCATGTCCAAATTTTCTAATTAAATTTACTCCACCAATTATATTTGACCATTGATCATTTCCACCAATTTGTATTTTACAACCATATTTATTATATAAAGTTAGAAAATCATAAGATTGTAAAAGCATATATCCCATCTCAAAAAAAGTTAGTCCAGTTTCTAATCTTGTTTTATAACATTCAGCAGAAAGCATTTTACTAACACTAAATTGTGATCCTATCTCTCTCATAAAATCAACAAATTTTAAATCTCTTAACCAATCAGCATTATTTACAATAATTGCAGGATTTTCTCCTTCAAAACTTACAAATTTGCTAACTTGATTTTTTATACATTCTACATTATGATTTATTTCTTCTATAGACATCATTCTTCTCATATCTGTTTTACCAGAAGGATCTCCAATAGTAGCAGTACCTCCGCCCATTAATATTATAGGCTTATGTCCTGCTTTTTGCATATATGAAGCAACCATTAATGATACAAAATGTCCTATATGAAGACTATCTGCTGTTGGATCAATTCCAATATAAAATGGAACTTTTTTAGTTTCTAATAATTCTCTTAATTTATCTTCATAAATTGTTTGCTCAATGTAATCTCTTTCTCTTAATGTATCTAATATATTCATAAATAAATTCATTCCTTTCAAAATGTATAATAGTACTTGTTTTTAAACTTATATAATTTAAAACATTTTTTATTTTAACATATAAAAGACTTATAGACAATATTTTCCATAAAATCTTTATTTTCAATAGGATTTTTTCTAATTGCTGAACTACTAATTGGTATTACCTTTTCAATTTTTATATTTTCAACATTCAAATCTCTTGCAACATACTTACCATATTCTTCACTTGAATAAAATCTGTTTACAGGTATTCCATTAAACATTTTCTTTAAATAATCTGTTTGAATTCTTATTGATTCTTCGTCCATTCCATATTTAGTTGGTGGCTCTTTACCTAAAATAATATGCACATCTGGATATAAAGATTTTATCCATTTCGCTCTTTCCTCTAATGAATTTTTTGATAAATCTGTATCATTTATTAAAATATAAAACTCATCATTTTCCTTTAAACCTTTTTCAATTAAACTTTGATGTCCTTTATGAAGTGGTGCAAATTTGCCTATTGTAAAACCAATTTTCATTTTTATTATGCAAAACTCCTTTCAAACTCTATGCATTAAACTCTTTCTTTTTTATGTCTTGAAGTTCAAATCTATATTTTTGTGTAACTTCTGGATATTTATTGTGATCAACCTCTGATAAAAACATATCAAGAGGTCTTATATATAATTCATTGTCATCATATAAACCTCTATATACTGCATATTTTTCTTTAGTTTCAGAATGTATAGCAATATCTTCAAGTAAATAATAATTTCCTTTAAAATGTTTATATATTCCTTTAATTCTTATTCTTTCTTCCATTTTTCATTCTCTCCTATTAAAAAAATAGTAATTTCACTTAAAACAAGATAAAATTACTTAATTTAAGTGAAATGTACTATATTTATTTTTATTAATAATTTTCTGCTTTTACTTCGAAGTATGCTTGTGGATGACTACATACAGGGCAAACTTCTGGAGCAGATTTACCAATTACAATATGTCCGCAATTTCTACATTTCCAAATTCTATCTCCATCTTTGCTAAATACTAAACCATCTTTAACATTTTCTAATAATTTTAAATATCTTGCTTCATGCTCTTTTTCAATTTGTCCAACAGCTTCAAATAAATATGCAATTCTATCAAAACCTTCTTCTTTTGCTTCTTTTGCCATTCTGTCATACATGTCTGTCCATTCAAAATTTTCTCCTGATGCTGCTGCTTTTAAATTATCTTCAGTTGAGCTTATATCTCCACCATTTAATAATTTAAACCACATTTTTGCATGTTCTTTTTCATTTTCTGCTGTTTCTAAGAATATAGCTGCAATTTGCTCATATCCTTCTTTTTTTGCTTTACTTGCAAAATAAGTATATTTATTTCTAGCTTGTGACTCTCCTGCAAAAGCTTCCATTAAATTTTTTTCTGTTTTTGAACCTTTTAATTCCATAATTTCCCTCCATAAATAATTTTTCATAAGTACTTTTGTACTTTATTGACTTTATGTATTATACTATAGCATCACATTAAAATCAAGTATAAAAATCCAATATTTTTATATAAAAAATTAATTATTACTGAATTAAAATTTCATTAATTTTTTTCCTAAATGTAGAAACTTATAAATAATAAAAAATAAATAGTTTGCAGTAGTGCGCAGCGACCAACCGAAGCGTAGCGAAGGGCTAATGAAGCTTAATATTCTCATTGTAATAATTACAAATCATTTCTGCAGATTTTTCAACTCCAAAAGAATCACTATTAATGCATAAATCATAATTTGATGGCTCCAACCACTCTCTTTCAGTATAGTATTTATAATGAGCTTCTCTTTCTTTATTGATTTTTTTAATTTCCTTTTCAGCATTCTCCTTTTTCAGTCCATAATATAAAGTTGTTCTTTTTATTTTGTTTTCCATTGAATTATAAACAAATACTTTTAAAACATCTTTTTTATCTTTTAATACAAAATCTGCACATCTACCAATAATAACAGCAGATTCTTTTTTCGCAATCTTTTTTATAAATTCTGATTCTTTTATAAATAATTCATCACTATTGCTCAAAGCTCCAGCGTAATTAGAAATTTCTTCTATACCATTTCTTCTTTGTTCTGTATTTTCTATATAATCCTCTGAAAGTCCTGTCTCCTTTGCCATTTTAGTAATAAATTCTTTATCATAAAATTTTATTCCTAATTTTTCAGCAACTAGCTTTCCTATATATCTTCCTCCGGAACCATATTCTCTTGCAATCGTAATTACTAATTTTCTTTCATTATCATGTATTGCATTAGTGTTTTCATCTTCAACAACATTGCTTTCTTTTATATCTTTAAACTTCCTTACTTCTATTGTAAGTAACACTATAGCAATTAAAAATGCTATTCCATCTGCTACAGGGCCAGCATACAATATACCTATTACTCCTGCAACTCTACTTAATATTAACATAGCTGGTATTAAAAATATTATTTGTCTTGACATTGACAATATTATGCTTCTTGAACTCTTTCCAATCGCTTGGAAGAAAATTCCTGATGGAATCTGAACACCATTGCATATACAAAGCATTAAGAATATTCTAAATGTATTGCAAGCAAATTCCATATAAAGTTCATTTCCACTACCAAAAATTAAAATTAATTTATCTGGGATCGTTTGGAATAATATAAATGCAGTTGTACTAATTATAAGACTAGTACATAAAATATATTTCAATGTTTGTTTTACTCTATCAAATCTTCTTGCTCCATAATTATATCCAAATATAGGTTGTGCTCCTACTGTTATTCCTACTATAATACTAGTTAGTATTTGATTAATTTTCATAACAATTCCAACTACAGTGATTGGAATATCTGGCCCATATTTTGATAAAGCTCCGTATTTTCCATATAAATTATTTTGTACAGCAGCAACTACAACAAAGCTCATTTGAGTAATAAAACTGCTTATGCCAAGTGAAACAACTTTTTTTACAGCTTCAAATTTCAATTTAAACGAATCTAAGCTTAAAGTTATTGATTTTATTTTTCTTAAATATAACACATTTAATATAAACGTTATAAATTGACTAAATATTGTTGCAATAGCAGCTCCTGATACTCCCATTTTAAATACAAAAATCAATAATGGATCTAATCCTATATTAATAACCGCACCTAATACCATAGAAGTCATTGCAAACTTTGGACTTCCATCTGCTCTTATTATTGAATTTAATGTAGTTCCAATCATCATAAATGGAATACCTATTGCAATTATTCTTCCATAAGGTACTGCAAACTCTCTTAATGCATCAGTGCATCCAAATAAATTTAGCAAAGGATTCAAAAATGCTAATGTAAGTATGCAGAATAATAATGCTACAATTACTGACAATACAATACCATTTCCAACACCTTTAGTTGCTTCTTTATCTTTCTTTTCTCCAAGTTTCAAACTTAAATATGCAGATGAGCCATCTCCAAACATAAGTGAAAATGCTAGACATATCATTGTAATAGGAAACACAACATTTGTTGCTCCATTTCCTAAATATCCAACTCCCCAGCCAATAAAAATTTGATCCACTATATTATATAGTGAATTAACTAATAAAGATATAATACTTGGAATTGCAAACTTTCTTATTAGTTTGCCAATTTTTTCTGTTCCTAAAATATTCTCTTCATTATATGTAGTTTCCATAGATTGTTTTGATTTATTTTTCATTATTTTCCTCCAATTTTCTTCTTATACGCGATAAAATAATCCTATATTAATTTATAAAATTTAATATAGAATTATAATTAAATTCTAGTTTAATATTAATTACATATCAAAAAAGTAAGTGGCCTCTAAATCTGCTTCATGAGTAAGTAATGCTAAAGGATACTTCTTATATGCTACACCAATTGTTGTATATAATTCTTTTGGTTCTGTGTATCCCATGTGCCAACGAATTGCATATTTTTCTTCGTTAGTTAATTTTATGTATTCTGAAATCATCATTACAGATTTTTCGCCATGTCCATAAGGAATAGTATCATCAACGGTATAATAAGGAACTTTTTCCCATATACCTAAACTATTTTTTGCATTTCTATAATCAATCTTATAAAAATTAGTTTTGCATATATCATGTAAAAGTGCAACTATTCTTATCGTTTCTTCTGTTGTGTCGATTGGAATAGAACTATTACTTACTTTCTGTTTTAATATTTCATATACTTTCATGCTATGCTCTAAAAGTCCCATTTCTTTGCTTCCATGAAATCTTGTACTTGCAGGTGCTGTATAAAAATCTGACTTTTCTAAAAATGCTAGTAAATCTTCTATTCCTTGTCTATTTGTTTCTTTTAATAATTTTATAAATTCTTCTTTCATTATTATTTCCTCTCTTTTTTCAAAGCACTCTTAAGTATCTAACTTAAAATTTATTTTGCCCTTTCCATCACTGCATTTAATGTTTGCTATTGCTCCATTAATAATATTTAAACTTGGTCCTTTATGTGATAAATCAGCATCATAGATTATTGGAATGTTTAAATTTGAAAGTACACTATCTTGTAAACATTTTCTCATGTCATTATATTCTTCAAAAAATGTTTTATCCAATCCATTTCTTCCAAATATAATACATTTTGCATATTTAAAATAATCAAGTTCATTAAATCTCCATAAAGTACGAATTAAATCTTCCTTTGATAATTCACAATTATCGAATCCAAGTATTATGCCATCATCTTTATAACGCTCATTAAATTCATTCATACCATCATATTTTGTTCCAGCTAATTCTCTTATTAAATCTATACACCCAACTATTATTCTTCCAGACACATCAACAGGCTTTCCATCAAGTGTTTTCCAATATACCTTTTCAGTCAAATTATATCCTTCAAGTCCTGTAACTCTGTCTATACTTTCATTTTCGTATAATTCATAGCTTTCTTGTTCTATAAGATTTCCTTTTAGAATTTCTAAATTGTCATTCAAACTCTTATGATAATCTTCCATTCCAAAACTTTTAAAATTATTTCCATAGATCGTTGCTATATCATACTTAGTCGTAATAGGAAAAATTAAGCCTGTTGGATCTGAAAAGCCTTCTACCCATTTTGGATTTTTTACTAACTTGTCAAAATCAACAAAAGGAAGCATTTCTACTAAAAATTCTCCTCCTTCTAAACATAACATAAGTTTAGAATTAGATTCAAACATTTTATTAATTTCATCTGCTCTTACTCTTGCTGGTGCACTTCTGGCTATTTCGTTAGTAAAGGCATTTTTTGATAATTTTATTTTATAACCTAATTTCTCTAATTTTGATTTTGCATTGTTAATCCTTCTATTATCTAATTCATTGCCTCCTCCGCATGAAGGGGCTGGAACTTCTATTAAATCATTTTCTTTTAAAAACTTTGGAAATATCATAAAAATTCTCCTTATAAATTTTTAGACATATATTAATATACCATTTTTTTCATTTTAATTCAAGTATTTACATTTTAATTTGATTATAGTAAAATACTTTTGCATATATTTTAGTGAAAGGATTATTCTTATGTTAAAGAAATTTTTAATAGTATTCTTTGTATCAATGGTTCCACTAATAGAATTAAGAGGAGCTGTTCCTATTGGATTAAGTGAAGCTTTTGGAGAAGCACTTCCAATTATTCCATTATATATAACTTGTATATTAGGTAATATGATTCCTGTACCTTTAATTTTCTTTTTTGCAAGAAAAATTTTAGTATGGGGTTCTGATAAAAAGTTTATTGGAAAATTTTTTAAATTTTGTTTAGAAAAAGGCGAAAAAGGTGGAAAAAAACTCCAAGAAAAAACAGGTCAAAGTGTATATGTCGCTCTATTCTTATTTGTTGGTATTCCTTTACCTGGAACAGGTGCTTGGACTGGAACTTTAGCTGCAAGCTTATTAGATTTAGATTTCAAAAAAAGTGTTATTGCTATAACCTCTGGTGTAATACTTGCAGGAATTATTATGGGGCTTGCCTCTGCTGGTGTTCTTGGAGCTGCCAGTGCAATATTTAGTTAAGTTTGATATATTTTTATGGAAATATTGGTGAATTTGATATTGTCCTTCCATCAGTATAATCATTTCTATAATTATTAAAATAGCCATTATTTCCACTTTGAATATATCCATTATTTATGCTTGGCACCAAACTACTTGTTGTAGAAATTGTAATAAATTTTATTGAATATAAATCACAATATACTAAACTATCATTTTCAAAAGATCTAAGTATAATATAGCTTGCTCCTACTTCTGATAAAATTCCTATTCTATCTACTAAATTATTTGTTCCTATTAAAAATTCAACTCTCATTAATCTTCCAATTTGTGTACGTAAGAAAGCTGGTGTATATATTTGATTTGTTAAAACTTCTGGCATGTAATTATTATTCATTCCATTTTGCATATATCCTAAATTATTTCTCATATTAACATTATGTGTTTCATTATTCTCATCTGAATTATTCATAAAACCTCCAATTAATCATTTAATTTTATTAAAGTTAATGATTTAACTTTATTGCATTAAATCAAATAACTTAACTTTATTGTATTAAATAAAATGACTTAACCTTTTATTGATGCCTTAATACTTTTACGTATTATAATAAATTGATGTTGGTCTAAAAAAACAATGTTGAACAATTTTTGTATGAAATGTACCCGAGCCATTATATGGAAATGTTCCGAGGGCAATCAGGTCTATATGGATTCATATACCAAAGGCAAGTTCCTGCTTCTGATAACTTATTTCCAGCTATAGCCCAATCAGCAATATTATATTCAACTTCAGTTGGATTAATATTATATATATTTTGTGCATTATATCTTCCATTTAATGTTTCTCTTACACAATCAAATTGTCCCTCTTGAAACAATATGTTTCGTATACTTCCTCCTTGTGATACTCTTGCATATTCTCCAGCTGATGCATTTACTCTATTCATAACAACAGAGGCCACACCTCTCATTCCATTGTCCCCTTCTCCTCCGAGCTTCACATCTGATTATTCTAGCTAACAATTCTCTATCTGAAAAAGCCATTTCGTCACCTCTTATTTATAATATGAAAACATTAATAAAATGTGATTTTTAAAATTATTTGTCATAAATTATTATTTATGATAAATATATTTTATAGGAGGATTCTATAATGAATATTGTTGTAACTCAAAATAAATTTAATTTTCAAAAAGCAACTTTTGAAGTATTTGATAATAATACTCTTTTATTGAAAACTGATGCATTTATCGGTAGAAATGGAATGACTAAATTCAAAAAAGAAGGGGATAAAAAAACTCCAATTGGAAATTTTAAACTTGGAGTTGCCTTTGGAACCCATAAAAAAGAAGAATTAAAAAACTTTAATCCAGAATTAAATTATATTGAAATAAATAAAAATTTGTATTGGGTTGATGATATAAATTCTAAATACTATAATAAATTAGTTGATATAACTAAAACAGAAAAAGATTGGAACAGTGCTGAACATCTAATAGAATTTCCTAAGCAATATGAATATGCTATTGAAATAAAAAGTAATCCTAAGAATATAAAAGGAAATGGCAGTGCTATTTTCCTTCATTGTAGCACTGGCATTCCCACTGCTGGCTGTGTAGCAATTCCAAGAGAAATGATGATAAAATTTCTTTCTATCTTAGAAAAAAATACTAATATATCTAATTTTTGACATTATAATTATTTTTAATATATCTATATATATCTCCCCAATTATTAACCTCTTTTATGTATGGATTTTCTTCTAATTTTACTAAATTAGTATCTCTAAAATATAATACTTTTATTTTATTATCAGCTAATTTTTTTATAATTCTCCAATCATCATCAATCATAATGTCTACATTTTCATTTTTGCAAACTTCTAATTTATCATCTACTTTCCAATAGTATTTGTCAAATTCAACGTTATTCTCTTCTAGTAGCCTTATTGCATCATCTTTCATTTCTTTTATAAAGCCACCTCTTGCTGTAATAACAACAAATTCGTGGCCTTGACTTTTTATATTTCGTAGCTTTTTAATTTTTCTATATACTTTTCTATAGATTTATCATTAATATCTTCTGGTTTCAAATTACAATATTTAAAAATTTGATTTTCTATTCCCAAAGAACATTCTATTAAATGATTAGCCTTTTCTTCATTTGACCAAACTGAAAATGTTTTATTTTTATATCTTACTTTTGCATCTTCTAGTCTTTCTCTTATTCCAACCACTCCATTAGGTGCAACCCTCTGATCACAATAAGCACATATCTTTCTTTCATAAGAATTTGATTTTAATGTTTCTTCATTTTCTTTTGATCTTTTTCCATTTAATATTTCTATTTCTTTTTCTGTTAAGCCTTCTACTCTACCAATATATAAATTTAATTCATGATCATTTGTTCCATATTTTTCAAAATACTCTTTTCTAGTTTTTATAAAATCTTCATCATTTGAAGAATCTTCTGGTATTTTTAACATATTGCCCATATCATGCAGCAAACTTACCCTAAGAATTGATTTTTTATCAATCTCAGGTCCATTCCAATTATCTATTATTAAATTGCTACATGCTGCAACCCTTAACATATGCATTTGTAAATTTTCTGGTAAATTATATTTATTATAGATTTCTATTATATTCATTACATTTCCCTTTAACTCATCAATTAATTATATCTATAACTTGTACTTTCAAGATTAACCTTTCTTTCTCAAGTTTAGAGAATCTTTATGAAATTATACACTATAATTCTATATTCTCTACAATTGTTTATTTATTTCATCTATCCAACTTTCATCATCACTTTCAAAATTTTCAATAAACTTTAATATATTAGTGCTAGAAGTTACATTATCGTCTATTGATAATTTAGCTACATTTTCTTTCATTTTTTCATAATTACTTCTTTTAATTTTGCTAAATAATTCTTTTCTTTGATCATCTGTAGCTTTATAGTTATCAATACCAACATACTCCTTTATATATTTACTATTTATAACTTTGCTTTGACTTTTTAATTTTATTTCGGCAAAATGTGAAAGTATTATTTGCATTGTACATGGATTTCCAAATATTACTATGTCATCTGCTACATCTTTGTCATGAAAGTCATTTATCTTTTGTTTAATTTCTTTATATTCTTTTGATGGTCCTTTATCTGTATCACAAAATATT
>CANQHI010000010.1 GCA_947623725.1 uncultured Clostridia bacterium
TCAGCTTTAGATGCACAAACTAGATTAATGGTTACTGAAGATATTTATAAAATATTAAAGGAAGAAAATATAACTGCATTGATGGTTACTCATGATATTTCAGAAGCTATTAGTATGTCAGATAGAATTATTGTTCTCAGTCAAAGACCATCTACTGTAAAAAACATTTATAATATTGATTTTGAAATTCAAAATAGAAGTCCTTTAACTTGTAGAGAAAATCCTAAGTTTAGTGAATATTTTAACATCATTTGGAAGGAGTTAGAGAAATATGGAAAAGCAGCAGAAAAACAAAAAAATGAAAATTAGTAAATTCGAAAAAAAATTAATTAATAGTATACCTCAAAAAACAACATTAATATCTGAGAATAGAAAAAAATATTTAAAAAAATTAAAAATAAGAAAAATTTCAATCTTTTTAACTCAAATTTCAATTTTAATTATTTTTATTGCCGCTTGGGAATTGCTCGCACGTGCTGGCATAATAGATAGTTTTATAACTAGTCAACCATCAAGAATAGTTAATACTTTTCTTAATTTAAGTAATAATGATTTATTAATGCACTTAAGGATAACTCTAATAGAAACTTTAGCTGGATTTTCATTAGGTACAATCTTAGGAGTTATTATTGCAATAATTCTTTGGTGGTCTCCTTTTATTTCTAAAGTTTCAGAACCATTTTTAGTTGTATTAAACAGCTTGCCTAAGATTGCTTTAGGTCCAGTAATTATTATATGGGTTGGTGCTGGAATGCCTGCAATAATTGTAATGGCACTTGCAATCTCATTAATAGTCACAATTTTAGACATTTTAAATGGTTTAATTAATACTGATAAAGAAAAAATAAAAATGGCTAAAACATTTAAAGCTAATAAATTACAAATTCTAACTAAAATTGTAATTCCTGCAAATGTATCAACTTTATTTAATACTTTAAAGGTAAATATAGGATTATCTTTAGTAGGAGTAATTTCTGGAGAATTTTTAGTTTCTAAAGGCGGACTTGGATACTTAATTGTATATGGCGGCCAAGTATTTAAATTAGATTTAGTTATGACCAGTGTAATCATTCTTGGAATAGTTGCAGCTCTAATGTACGAAGTAATAGAAATATTACGAAAAATATTTGTAAAATAACTTATGAATAATTTTTTATATAGGTTTATAGGTATTTCCTCATTAAAACCTAAATTTTAAATAAGGAGTGTATGATTATAAAATCATACGATTTAAAAATGAAAAAAAATATATTATCTATAGCAATAATTTTAGTTATTGTTGTTGCAATAATAATAAGTGTAATTGTTTATTCACAAAATTCACATAAAAATGTGGAAACTTCAGAAGAAAAAAATGTTACACAGGAATTAAAAACTATTAAGTTAAATGAAGTTACACACTCTATTTTTTATGCTCCTCTTTATGCAGCAATGTCAGAGGGATTTTTCGAAGATGAAGGACTTAAATTAGACCTTACAAATGGTGGTGGAGCAGATAATGTTATGACAGCAATTCTTGCTAATCAAGCAGATATTGGCTTATGTGGTCCTGAGGCTTCAATATATGTTTATAATGAAGGTAGAGATGATTATGTTGAAGTTTTTGCTCAATTAACTAAAAAAGATGGATCTTTTTTAGTTGCTAAAGAACCTTCTGATAATTTTTCTTGGACAGATTTAAAAGGAAAAACCGTTATTCCAGGAAGAAAAGGTGGAGTTCCTTATATGACGTTTGAATGGATTTTAAAACAAAATGGACTTAACCCACAAACAGATTTAGTATTAGATGACAGTATAAAATTTGATTTAATGGCTGGTGCATTTGCTGCTGGAACAGCTGAGTATGTTACTTTATTTGAACCAACTGCTTCAATGACTGAAGAAGCTGGTAAAGGTTATGTCGTTGCATCTGTTGGAGAAGCATCTGGTGAAATTCCTTATACAGCATATTGTGCTAAAAAAAGCTATATAGAAAATAATAGCGATATAATTGAAGGTTTCACAAGGGCAACTTATAAAGGACAAAAATGGGTTAAGGAACATACTGCAAAAGAAGTAGCTGAATCAATAGTATCTTTCTTTCCAGACACTACAATAGAATCTTTAACAACATCTGTACAAAGCTACAAAGATATTGATGCTTGGAATGAAAATCCAATATTAAAAGAAGAAGCATTTAATAAATTACAAGAAGTTATGACTGAAGCAGGAGAATTATCTTCTCAAGCACCTTATGATAAAATAGTAAATAATAAATTTGCTGAAAAAATTGTAAATGAATAATTAATTATATTTAAAGAAAATGAATTCATATTGTTTTTTATATAATATGGATTCATTTTTTATTAATAATAAATAATTAATAATTATTTATTATTATTTTCTAATTATTAATTTATTATTTTAATTTATTAATCTTTAATTAAAATTTAATATTTTATATTTTAATTTATTAATCTTTAATTAAAATTATATTTTTATTTATAATTAATTATTATAAATAATATTTTTTTAATTTTATAGTCTTCTTCTATTTTAAGTTTTTATTTTATATTTTTTTTATTTATTATTTTTATAAGTTTTATATATTATTTATAATTTATTATTTTTATAAATTAATATATATATTATTACTACATATTCTTATTATTCATGAAATTTCTTTTTTCCATATTTAGGTATAAATCATTTTCAAAAATTTGCGGTTTTATTTGTCTTTTTGATATTTTAGTCATAAATTAAAGACAATTCATAAAATATTTTCTTTCTTCATTTTTTTACATGCAAATTTTATATTTTTCAATTTTTCCTAGTATTTCATGTGTTATATTTTTATTATAATTTCACTTTATAGCGAATAAAATTTCATTTTCTATTAATTTTTATGTTTGTCAAATTGATTGTTTATAATTTTCGTATTTTTTTGACTTTTGCTTATTTTTTATGAATTTTATGGTCTAATTTCATTATTTTTCTTATTCAAATTTAACTAACTTTCTTAAAAGAAAATCTATTGTTACTTCAATTTTGTCTATTTTTCGAACTTTATGTTAATCATTTTTTCCTTCTTTTTCTTAATAATTACATCTGAAAAGTATTGTTTTCCCTATACAATTTAGAATTTTTCTTTTTTTTAATTAGCCCTTTTTAATTAAAAAAGTTTACAAAGCCCTTTTTATTTATTTTGTCTAAAAGACTACATGGATTATATTTTTTATTTTTCTAAATTTTTTCTTTTATTGACCAGAAATAGTTATTAATTATTTCATCAAATTTTTCTATAAAATTTTATTTTTTTTATAAAATATATATATTTTTATCTATTAATTTTTATTTATTATAGAAAAATAATATCCATATACTTTAATATTTTTTATTTATTATAATGCTACTTTTTTAGATACTTATTTGTATTATTTTATTAATAATAAATAATTATTAATTATTAATTATTTATTATTTATTATTTATTATTTATTATTAATTATTATTATTTATTATTTATTATTTTTATTATTATTAATTATTAATTTTTAATTTTTTATTATATTTAAATTATTTTTTTCAAAAAAAAATAGGCTAAGCCTATTTTTCCATTGCAATTTTTATTGCTTCAATTTCTTCTGAAGATAATTTATTTTTAGATTTACCGTCCTTAATTATTTTACAATATACATTTGAATTATCTATACCATATAAACTATTAATTACAATTCCATCATTTTTATTATTTAGTAAAGCCAATGAAAAGCTCAAATCATTTTTAGTTGTATTATATAAATTATATTTTACTATACCTATTTTCTTTATACTCTTTTTTTCTTCTTCACTTAGCTTATTACAATATTCTATTATCATATCATCTTTTTTACTTAATTCATTTACTTCAGATATATATTTGCTTAAGATATCAGCAATATTTTGGCCATTTCCTAATTTTAAAGCAATTTTTTCATATCTTTTTTTAGTTTTTATTGTGTAATAAAGACTTATAATTGCTATTATAATTGAAAAGACTGATATTACTAAAAATATATAATTAATATTTTCCAAATTATAATAAATTCCTTTCTAATCAATTAAAAATATTTTATTGTTCTTTCTTTATTCTTTCTAAAATTCTTTCTAATTCATCATTTGAAGAATATTGAATAATTATTCTTCCACTTCTAGCGCCTGCATTTAATTTAACTTTTGTTCCAAAGAAATCTCTAAATGAATCTTCTATGTCTCTATATACTGCTTCATATTGCTTATTTTTCTTTGGTAATTTTTTCTTATTTTTTACTGTTCTTTCAATGTCTCTAACTGTTCCACCATTTTCTATTATTTTTAATGCAGTTTGATATTGAATTTCTGGATCAGTAATTGCCATTAAAGATCTACAATGTCCTTCTGTTAATTTTCCTTCAAGTGCTAATTGTATTACTCTACTATCAAGATTTAATATTCTTAGAGTATTAGTTACATTAGTTCTACTAATTCCTAATTTATCTGCTAAATCCTGTTGTTTTAAATTATAGTTATCTATTAATTGTTTATAACCTAAAGCTTTTTCAATTGGATTCAAATTTTCTCTTTGAATATTTTCTATTAACGATATTTCCTTTATTTTTTGCTCATCTTCATTTCTGACTAAACAAGGAATTTCCTTTAGTCCTGCTTTTTTAGCAGCTCTCCATCTTCTTTCTCCTGCTATTATCTGATAGAACTTTCCTTTATTTTCTACTATTATTGGTTGTAATATACCATAATTTTTTATTGAATTTGCTAATTCTTCTAATGACTCATCACTAAAACTTTTTCTAGCTTGCTCTGTATTAGGCTCTATATCTACAATTTTAATATATTTTATTTTTTCTCCATCATTATTACTTTCAGTTATTTCTTTTAAAACTTTACTTTCTGAAAATAATGCATCTAATCCTCTTCCTAAACCTGAATTCTTAGCCATATTTTTTTCCTTTCTATTTATTTATAAAAAATTTTTTCATAAAATTTTAATTAATCTCCGTTATTTTAATAATTTTTATTTTTCTTAAGAAATTCTTTTACCAATTTTTCATAACTTCTTGCACCTTTAGATTTTGGATCATAAAGTGCTATTGGAAGTCCATAACTTGGTGCTTCACTTAATCTAACATTTCTAGGTATTATTGATTCAAAAACCTTATTTTCAAAATATTTATTAACTTCTTGCACCACTTGATTTGATAATTTAGTTCTAGGATCATACATTGTAAGTACTGCTCCTTCTATACTAAGATTTTTATTATAATATCTTCTAACTAAATCAACTGTTTTTAAAAGTTCACCTACTCCTTCAAGTGCAAAATATTCACATTGAACAGGTATTAAAACACTATCTGATGCAGCAAGTGCATTTAATGTAATTAAACCAAGTGATGGTGGACAATCTATAAAAATAAAATCATAGCAATCTTTAGCATTGTCTAGTTTATCTTTTAATCTATATTCTCTACCTACTGCTCCAACTAGTTCTACCTCTGCTCCTGACAAACTAATGTTCGTAGGGCAAATATCCAAATTTTTTACTTTTCCTGTTTGTATGGTATTAATTACCTCAACATCATTTATAAGTACATCATAAGTTGAAAATTTACAGTCTTTATCCACTCCCATTCCACTAGTAGCATTTCCTTGAGGATCAGCATCAATCAATAAAACTTTTTTGCCTCTTTTAGCAAGCAAAGCTGCCATATTTATTGCGGTTGTAGTCTTTCCTACTCCTCCTTTTTGATTTGCAACAGATATAATTTTTCCCAATTTTTTATCCTCCAGTCTATTTTATATAATACAAAAAAAAAGACAACCTGTCAACAACAAATTGTCTATTTATTCATATTTTTTATTATATTATTTTATAGGATTTTTAGCTGGTATTCCTGCATTTCTAGGATATTTATTATCTATATTTTTTACCTTTTTTATTATAATAATATTTCTTTCTATATCTGAATTAGGCAACATAAAATTATCTATTTTTTCTACTTCTCCACCAAGCTCTTTTATTGCTTTTTCAGCTATTTTTAATTCTTCTTCAATATTAGATCCTTTCATACATATGCATTTTCCACCAACTTTTACAAATGACATTAAATATTCTAATAATGTAGATAAATTAGCAACTGCTCTTGAAGTAGCAATATCAAATTTTTCTCTAAACTCTTCTATTCTTCCCAAATCTTCAGCTCGTGCATGTATAGCCTTTATTTGCTTTAATTTTAATAATTTTATAACTTCATTTAAAAAATTTACTCTTTTATTTAATGAATCTACTAAAGTTATTTTTAATGTATCATTCATTATTTTTATTGGAATACCAGGAAATCCTGCTCCTGTTCCAATATCTATAACATTTTGATTATTTTCTATATATTTTAAAATACTTAAAGAATCAATAAAATGCTTAATTATAATATCATCTTTTTGTGTTATAGCCGTTAAATTTATTTTTTCATTCCATTCTAAAAGCAATTTCATATATGTATCAAATAACTTTTCTTTTTCATTATTAATATTTGGAATATCATTTAGTTCCATATTTAATTCCTTTCTATTTTTTCTAGTATATTATTAATAATTGTTTTTACTCAAAATATTTACTTTTTCAATGTTTCTAAGTATATTAATAAAACAGATATATCTGCTGGAGAAACACCCGAAATTCTTGATGCTTGTCCTATAGATAATGGCTTGATTTTATTTAATTTTTGTCTTGCTTCTAATCTCAATCCTTTAATATCATTAAAATCAATATTATCGCTTATCTTTTTATCTTCTAATTTTTTAAATTTTTCAACTTGTTCTTGTTCTAATTTTATATATCCTTCATATTTAACTTCAATATTAACTTCCTCAGCTACATCTATTTCAATTTCTGGTCTATCCTCATCAATCTCTGCTAATTTAAAGTAATCTAATTCTGTTCTTTTTAATAAATCAGACATTTTTACTCCTGTAGTAATTGGACTTGAGTTATTTTTTTCAAGAAAATCATTTATTTTTTCATCTGGTTTTACTATTTTATTTTTTAATCTATTTATTTCATTAAAGATATTTTCTCTTTTTTCTATGAACTTTTCATACCTTTCATCAGATATAAGTCCTATTTCATGTCCAATATCAGTTAATCTTAAATCCGCATTATCTTGCCTTAAAAGTAATCTATATTCTGCACGAGATGTCATCATTCTATATGGCTCATTCGTTCCTTTTGTTACTATATCATCAATAAGAACTCCAATATATGCTTGACTTCTATCTAATATAATAGGTTCTTTTTCTTTAATTTTTAATGATGCATTTATTCCTGCCATTAAACCCTGTGCTGCTGCTTCTTCATATCCAGATGTTCCATTAATTTGACCAGCAAAAAATAATCCCTCTATATTTTTATGTTCAAGTGATAATTTCAATTCTTGTGGATCAATGCAGTCATATTCAATAGCATAAGCTGGTCTTGTAAATTCAACATGTTCCATTCCAGGAATTGTTCTATACATTGCAATTTGTACCTCTTCTGGTAAAGATGAACTCATTCCTTGAACATACATTTCATCAGTATTTCTTCCTATTGGTTCAATAAATAATTGATGTCTTTCTTTATCTGCAAATCTTACCACTTTATCCTCAATTGATGGACAATATCTTGGTCCTGTTCCATGAATCTTTCCAGAATATAATGGAGATTTATCTAAATTATCTCTTATAATTTGATGAGTTTTTTCATTTGTATAAGTTAAATAGCATGGTAATTGATCTTCACAACTTGAAAAATTATTTTCTAATGAAAAAGGTGTTATTTCTTCATCTCCATTTTGAATTTGCATTTTATCAAAATCTAAACTTCTTTTATTTACTCTTGCTGGAGTTCCTGTTTTAAATCTATTTACTTTTATTCCTAATTTTTTTAATATTTCAGTTAACTTATTTGCTGCAGAAACACCGTCTGGTCCACTAGAATATGCAACATCTCCTATATGTATCATTCCGCCCAAATATGTACCTGTTGCTAAAATAACTGCTTTTACATTATATATAGCTCCAATATTTGTTTCTATACTTTTTACTTTGTTATTTTCAACATTTATATTTACAATTTCTGCTTGTTTTAAAAATAAGTTTTCTTGCTTTTCTAATGTATGTTTCATTTCTGCTTGATATTGTTTTCTATCTGCTTGCGCTCTTAATGAATAAACTGCTGGTCCTTTTGATGTATTAAGCATCTTTAATTGTGTAAATGTTTTATCTATATTTTTTCCCATTTCTCCACCAAGACAATCTATCTCTCTTACAATGTGTCCTTTTGAACTGCCACCTATATGTGGATTGCAAGGCATATTTGCAACAGCTTCCAAACTAATTGAAAATACTAAAGTTTTCATATTCATTCTTGCACAAGCGAGTCCTGCTTCACATCCAGCATGTCCAGCTCCTATAACTGCTACATCATAATCTCCTGCATTATAACTCATTTCCTACATCCTTTCTTTATGATTTATACTAATTAATTTTTTGTTCTTTATGAAACAAAAACACTTAGTTAAAAAATTCTTTTGTTTTTTTGTTTCAATCCTTTTAATTTGTATATTTTTTGTGTTCGGTTTTACTATTTTCCTAAACAGAATTTACTGAATATTTCATTTATTATATCCTCAGATACATTTTTCCCTGTAATCTCCCCTAATTCCTCTAATGCTTGCTTTATTTGTATTGATGATATATCAATTGGCATATTATTTTTTATTGAAATAATTGCTTGATTTATATTTTCTTTCGCTTTTTTTATTTGATTTTTATGTCTTTCATTTGTTATTAAAATTTCATTATCATTATATAATTCATTTAAACTAAATACTTCTATTATTTTATCATATAATTTATCTAGTCCACTTCTATCCATAGCTGAGATTTTAATTGTTGGTTTACATAATTTATTTACACTATTTTCCAATACTTCATTCTTTTGCTCTATATCTACTTTATTTAATACAATTATTGCATTTTTATTTTTAATAATATCTATTATTTCTTTATCTTCTTCTTCTAATTCCCTTGATAAATCAAATATTGCAATAATTAAATCAGCTTCATTTGCAAGCTTTTTACTTTTCTCTACTCCTATCTTTTCAATTTCATTATCTGCATTTCTAATTCCTGCTGTATCAATAATTTTTAAAGTTAATCCATTAATATTAATAAATTCTTCTATTGAATCTCTTGTAGTTCCCTTTATATCACTAACAATAGCTCTATCTTCATTTAAAATTGCATTTAATAATGAAGATTTTCCTGCATTTGGCTTACCTAATATTACTGTTTTTATTCCATCTCTAATTAATTTTCCTTTATCAAAACTTTTTTCTAAATTCTCTAACATTTTATTTACTTCATACATTTTTTCTAATGCATCTTTATTTGTAATTTCTTCAATATCATATTCTGGATAATCAACAATAACTTCAATATTAACCATGACATCTATTATTTTTTGTTCTATTTCATTTATTTTTTTTGATAAATCCCCTTCTAGCTCTTTTATTGATTCCTTTGCTTCTTTATCTGATTTTGAATTAATTAAATTTATTATTGATTCTGCTTGAGCTAAATCAATCCTACCATTTAAAAATGCTCTTTTGGTAAACTCTCCTGGTTCAGCTAATTCTGCTCCGTTATTTAAGCATACATCTAATATTTTTCTTTCGACTATCATTCCTCCATGAGTATTTATTTCACACATATCCTCTCTTGTGTAGCTATTTGGACCTATAAAATAAGATACCAAAACTTCATCAATTATTTCATTATTTTCTGGATTAATTATATTTCCATATTTTAATGAATAACCTTTCATTTTATTATTTTTATTTTTTGGTATAAATATTTTATTTATTATTTCAAAACTTTTATTTCCAGATAATCTTATAATTCCTATTCCACCGTTTCCAGCTGCAGTTGAAATAGCAACTATTGTATTTTCCATTAATTTGCTCCTTTTATTTTTTATTTTTTATTTTTTTATTATTTAATTTTATTATTATAATTTTTATTATTTTATTTATTATTAAATTAATTTTTTTATTATTTAATATTTTTTTAATATATTATTAATTATTTAAAAATTAAAATTTCTTTTATTTATATTGTTATTATATTATTTCCATTTTATATTTCTATTTTTTTAATTTATATTTATTTTTTATTATTTTATATATTTTTTTTAATACTTTTTATTATTTATTATTTTATTTTCATTATATTATTAATTATTTAAAAATTATATTTTTATTTATATTGTTATTATATTATTTTTTTATCTTTCTATTTTTTATTAATTTTAATTTATATTTTTTTATTTATTATTTTATATTTATTATTTATTTTTATTTTTCTATTTTTATTAATTAATTTATATTTATTTTTTTAGTTATTTTATTTATCATTTTTATTTATTTTTTAATAATTAATTTTTTTATTTTATTTAATTATTTAATTTTTATTTTAAATTAATTTTTTATTATAAAAAAAATTAAATAAAAAGTCAAAGTAAGATTGTTTCTAAAAACTTAATCTCGAACTTTGACTTCGATTTTATTATTTTAATTATTTATTTATATCAACTACTAATTTTCTATGAGGTTCTTCCCCTATACTATATGTAATAACTTTTTTGCTATTTTGTAATTCAGTATGTATTATTTTTCTTTCATAAGCTGTCATAGGCTCTAAAACTACTTTTTTTCTAGTTCTTATTACTGTTCTTTCTAATTTTTTTGCTAATTCTTTTAAAGTATTTTCTCTTTTTTGTTTATAATCACATATATCTAAGGAAATTCTTACTCTATCACTAGTTCTTTTATTTCCAATTGCAGTTAGAATTGTTTGTATAGAATTTATAATGTCTCCCCTATATCCAATTAATTTGCTTGAATTTTCACCATTAATAATAACTTCAACTAAATTATTATTTTTATTTATTTCATATTCTAATCCACCAAATACTGATGCAAAATCATCTAGAAATTTTTTCAAATCTTCTTTAGCTAAATTAAAATCTTCTTCACTTAAAATTTTTTCTTCTTTTATTACTGGTTTTATTCTTTCTTCTTTAGGTCTAATATTTTCTTTTACTGTTAATTCAACCTTTACTATTCTTGGTGAAAGTATACTATAAAAACTTCTTTTTTCTTCATTTTCTAAAATTTTTACATCTACATCTTCCCTACTTACACCTAATTCTTTTAATCCTTTATTAATAGCTTCTGTTGATGTTTTTCCTTCAGATACTACAGATTTCATTTTTTACCTCCTAAAGTTAATATACCATTTTTATAATAAAATATCAATTTATTTTTTACTCTTCTGCTTCTTTTTTTATAAATATTTTATTTATTACTATCCTCTCTATTAATTGTAGTATGTTACTGACAAACCAATATAATGATAATCCTAATGGTGCAATTATTGCAATTGCTATAGACATAATCGGCATCATATAATTCATGCTATTTGTCATTTGTTGCATACTTTCAAGTTGATCTTCTGTAGTTTCTTCTTTATCTTTTTTATCTACCTTTTTAACTTCTTTTTTCTTTTCTTTATTTTGATTTTGTGTTAATGCAGTAGATAATTTAATATTTAAAAATGTAGTTAAAATATATAATATTGGAATAATATATACTTTAAAATCTTTCAAATTCTGCATTGGTACTTTGCTTAAGTCTAATCCTAAGAAGTTCATATTAATATTAACATTTTCATCTTCACTAGACTTTTTCTCTATTATTTTTATTTCTGGATATGATGATAATTCGCCATTTTCTTTAATTTCATTAGTATAATTATTAATTACTGTACTATCAACTTTTTTCATATAAGTTAAAGGTCTACTAACTAAATAAAATACTGATAAAAATATAAGTAATTGAAGTATTGAACTAAGACATCCTGAAAAAGGACTCATCTTTTCTCTTTTATATAAATCAAGTGTTTCCCTATTTAATTTTTCTGGATCATTTTTATATTTTACCTTTATGCTATTCATTTCTTCTTGAATTTTTGCAGATTTTTTCATTGTTTTTTGTTGTTTTACTGTAATCGGTAATAATAATAATTTTAATAAAATAGAAAATATAATAATTGCCCATCCATAATTTTGCACAAAATTATATAAAAAATTCAGTACATATCCAAATAAATTTGCTAAAAAAGCCATTTATACTCTCCTTTCACTTTAATAGGTCTACCCCACCTTTAGAAAATGGATTACATTTTAATAATCTTATTACACCTAAAAAAATTCCTTTTATACATCCATATTTTTCTATTGCTTGTTTCATATATTCTGAACAACTAGGATAATATTTACAATTTACTCCTAGATTATGTAGAACTGGAGATATTTTTCTTTGGTAAAAGTTTATTATTTTTATAAAGAAACTTTTCATTTTAATATTCCTATTTTTGAAAACATTTTTTTTATATCATTATAAATAACATCATAAGAAAGATTTTCTATATTTTCATTTTTATTCCAAATAAAAACTAAGTCATGTCCTTTAGTAGTATCTTTTTCTAATATTTGATAAACAGCTCTTATTTTTCTTTTTATTTTATTCCTTTTTACTGCTTTGCATAACTTTGAACTAATTGCAATTCCTAATCTGTTATAATCATATTTATTTTTTAAATCGTATAAAATAACCTGTTTTCCTATGTAATACTTTCCTTTATTAAAAACATTTTTAAATTCATAGTTCATTTTTAAAGTTTTTATTTTTTTCATACCTTAATTCCTTATATAAGGCACAAAATTTTATGAATAATATTATTTATTCAACCTTATACCTTAAAAAAGGTCACCAACCTTTGTGACCTTTATTTTATGCGCACTTTAAGCACTTAATTTTTTTCTACCTTTTGCACGTCTTGCTTTTATTACATTTCTTCCTTGTTTAGTAGACATTCTTTTTAGAAATCCATGTTCTTTTTTTGCTTGTCTCTTTTTTGGTTGATATGTTCTTTTCATTATTGCACCTCCACTTTCTATTGCTTACAGATAATTATAATCGCAGTTAATATTATACCTTTTTATAATAATTATGTCAATAGTTTTAGGGATTTTAGTTATAAAATTTTTTTAATTTACATTTACTTTTTCACTTTACCATTTTTTTATTATAAAAATTAATAATTAATATTTTCTACAAATTATTATATAAAAATAATTATTTTATTTTTTATTTTTTCTTGACTATTTATGTCTAATTTTGATATTATGTAGAAGTAATAAAAGAAACTAAAGAAGATGTTATTTAAATAAATTTCCACATATTTTGTATATTATGTGGATATTATAAATAACTTTTTTTATTATTTGTAAAAAAAATATTAACTAAAGGGGAAAGAAAATGTCTAATGAGTCAATAAATGACCTTTGGAACAAAGCAAAGGATTTATTAAAAGAAGAAACAACAGTAATTACATATGAAACATGGATTCAACCATTAGAATTAAAAAGTATTAATGACAATATTATTGTTCTAACTGCATCTAATTCCTTCCAAAGGGACACAGTAGAATCAAGATATATTGATTTATTAACAAATACCTTTAATTTTATTACAAATAAAAAATGCAAAATTTTTATAAAATTAGATAATGAAGAAAATGATGTTTTATCTCAGATTCCCAAAATAGGGAATAAGAAGATGTTTTTAGATTCAGGACTTAATCCAAAATATACATTTAGTTCATTTGTTGTTGGTAGTAACAATAAATTTGCACAAGCAGCAGCAATAGGAGTTACCGAAACACCAGGTTCAAAATATAATCCATTTTTTATTTATGGTGGAGTAGGGTTGGGGAAGACCCATTTAATGCATGCTATTGGAAATCAAATTCTTGAAAATAATCCTAATGCTCAAATTTTATATGTTACTTCTGAAACATTTATGAACCAATTAATTAATGCATTAAAAGATCAATCTACTGAAAAATTTAGAGAAAAATATAGAAATATAGATGTATTATTAATAGATGATATTCAATTTATTGCAAATAAAAAAAGTACACAAGAGGAATTTTTTCATACATTTAATACTTTATATGAAGCAGGAAAACAAATTGTTTTATCAAGTGATAAACCACCAAAAGATATAGAATTATTAGAAGATAGATTAAAGTCAAGATTTGATTGGGGAGTAATAGCAGACATTTCAAGCCCTGATTATGAAACTCGTTTAGCCATTTTAAGAAAAAAGACTCAACTTGAAAATATTATAATTAATGATGACATACTTTCTGAAATAGCAACAAGAGTAGAATCAAATATTAGAGAACTTGAAGGAATACTTAATAAACTTACAACAATTTCAACTTTAACAGGCAGTCCTATAACAATGGAAATGGCACAAAAAGCCATAAATGATATTGTTGCTTCACAGGATAAAGTTATTTCGTCTGACTATATTCAAGAAGTTGTTGGAAAATATTTTGATGTTTCACCTCAAGATTTAAGAGGATCAAAAAGATCTAATGATGTAACTTTTCCAAGACAGGTTGCAATGTATTTATGTAGAAATGTTGCTCAAATGTCATTACCTCAGATAGGAAATGATTTTGGAAAAAGAGATCATACAACTGTAATGCATGCTTGTAATAAAATTGAAAGTCAAATTAAGACTAATTATAAAAATACAAAACAGATTGTGGAAAGTGTGAAAAACATATTGCTTTCTAAAAACTAATTACAATATCAAACAAAAATGCTTATTAATAAAATTTCTGTTTGTAAAATTTTTGTTTGATAATAATTTATTAAAATTTACTTACGGAATAAACACATTGATTATCCACATACCCTTGTTGAAAACCTGTAGAAAAAATGTGTAAAACTATCATATGTGGATAAATTATTTAATAGTGTGAATAACTTATTTATTTTTCCACAAATTTATCAACAGCGATTTCCGTAGGCATTTACAGATTTAGATGAGTTTTCCACCGAATCCACAGCACCTACTATTACTACTACTATATATATTTATATTATTATATAAGAAAGGAACAAAAAAATGAAATTTATTTGTGACAAAGAAAAATTGCTTAAAGCTATTAATTCCGTAACAAAAGCAGTAGCTGTTAGAACTACAATGCCAATTTTAGAAGGAATACTTATTCAAACTAATGATAATGATATAAAATGCACATGTTACGATAATGATTTAGGAATAGAATATATTGTTAATGACTGTAATGTAAAAGAACAAGGAGCAACAGTTGTTAATGCAACAATGTTTAGTGAAATAATTAGAAAATTACCAGATACAGAAATAAAAATTGAAGTAAATGATAATAATTTATTAGTAATAGAATGTGAAGGTTCTTTATATAAATTAGCGACTATGAATCCAGAAGAATTTCCAGAACTTCCAGAAATAAATGTTGAAAATTCTGTTGAAATTGAACAAAATACATTAAAAGATATGATAAGAAAAACTATATTTGCAATTAGTACAGAAGAAAATAGACCAATTTTTACAGGATGTTTATTTGAAGTTAAAAATAATAAATTAAATGTAGTAGCTGTAGATGGATTTAGATTAGCATGGAAAAATAAATTTTTACAAACAAAAACAAATGATTTTACTGCAGTAATTCCAGGAAGAACTTTAACAGAAATAAATAAAATATTACTTGATTCATTTGATAATGTTAAAATTGGAATTGCAAAAAATCAAGCTTTATTTGAAATAGAAAATTGTAAAATAGTAACTAAATTGTTAGATGGAGAATTTTTAAATTATTCAAGTGTTATTCCAGAAAAATGGGAAACAAGAGTAAGAGTAAATAGAAGTGTTTTAGCAAATTGTTTTGAAAGAATTAGTTTAATATCATCATCTAGCATAGAGAAAGAAAAGAAGTATCCTGTAAAAGTTGCAATTGATGTTGGAAAAGTTACTATTTCCTGCACAAATCAAACTGGTGATGCAAAAGAAGAATTATATGTAAATACAGAAGGAAAAAATTTAGAAGCAGGATTTAACCCAAAATATTTCTTAGATGTATTTAGAAATATAGATGATGAAGAAGTATTTATAGATTTTGGAACAAGTATTTCTCCTTGTATAATAAGAAGTGTAGAAGATGAGGGAGATTACAAATATATGATATTGCCAATTAAATTAAAAAATTAAAGTAGTTATCCACATTCTATTAATAGAATGTGGATATTATGGAGAAAAGATGTACTTAAAGAAAATTAAAATTTGTAATTTTAGAAATTATGAATCTCAAGAAATAAATTTTGAGAAGGGAATTAATATTTTTTTTGGAGATAATGCTCAAGGAAAAACTAATATTTTAGAAGCTGTATTTTTGTGTGCATTTGGAAAG
The DNA here is from genome assembly GCA_947623725.1 of uncultured Clostridia bacterium. Taxonomy (GTDB): domain Bacteria; phylum Bacillota; class Clostridia; order TANB77; family CAG-508; genus CAG-793. The sequence continues at coordinate 16,420 of CANQHI010000010.1, forward strand.
TCTTTTAGAACAAATAAAGAAAAAGAAATGATAAAAAAAGATGAAGATTTTGCAAATATTGAGTTAGAATTTGAAAAAAAAGATAGAGATGGAATTATAAAATTTAATATTAGTGATAAAAAAAATGTTTTAGTAAATGATGTAAAATTAAATAAACTTAGTGAAATTTTAGGAAATATTAATTTAGTAATTTTTACTCCAGATGATATAAATATTTTAAAAGATGGGCCAGAAGAGAGAAGAAGATTTTTAGATATGATGATAGGACAATTAAGACCAAGATATATCTATAAATTAAATATGTATTTAAAAAATCTAAAACAAAGAAATAATTATTTAAAAGAAAAAATTATAAAAGACGAAATGCTTGAGATATGGGACGAACAGCTTGCTGAGTATGGGGAAGAGGTTTATAAATATAGAAAAGAATATATTGAAAAAATAAAAGATAAGATAAAAGAAATTCACTCACAGATTACAAATGAAGAAATAAAAATTAATTTTGTATCAAATTGCACAACAAAAGAAGAGTATCTAGAAAAATTAAAAAAGAATAGAGAAATAGATAAAATTAGAGGTTTTACAAGTGTTGGAGCACACAGAGATGACTTTAAAGTTTATATAGATGGGGAAGAAATTAATGTTTTTGGTTCACAAGGTCAAAATAGAACAGCAATTTTATCATTAAAATTAGCAGAATTAAAAGTAATTTATGATGAAATAGGGGAGTATCCAATTTTACTATTAGATGATTTTATGTCAGAATTAGATGAAAAAAGAATTTCTAAATTCTTGTCAAATATAGAAGATATACAAGTTTTAGTTACTTGCACTAAAAATATTGATATAAAAAATAGTAAGGCTTATCAAATTATAAAAGGAAAAGTTGAAGAAGTATAAATTTTTTAATTTAATATAAATACAATATTTTGCAGTTGTGCGTAGCGACCAAGTGCATAGCACGCGAATGGAGCGAAATTTGCTTGCAAATTTCTAGCGACAACAAGCAACAAAAAATATTGTATTTATATTAAAAGTTAATAAATATTATATAATTAATTTAAGTTTGTAAACATAAAAATATTGATATAAAATTAAAATTTAAACAAATAAACACTTGACAAATTTTAAAATTAAAAATAAACTAATATAGTAAAAAATAAATATTTTTAAGCAATATAAATAAAAATTAATTAATAATTAATTAAAATAATATCCATTATTTGGAATAGTTAATATAAAACATCAAAAACTCAGAAAGGAAAATAAATATGGAAAAAGTAGAACACGAGTATGGAGCAAATCAGATACAAGTTTTAGAAGGATTAGAAGCAGTTAGAAAAAGACCTGGTATGTATATAGGAAGTGTTTCTATAAGAGGTTTACACCATTTAGTATATGAAATTGTTGATAACTGTGTTGATGAAGCTTTAGCTGGATATTGTGACAAAATAACAATACAAATAGAACCTGGAAATATTATTTGTGTTGAAGATGATGGTAGAGGTATACCAGTTGATATTCACCCAAAAACTCATATTTCAGCAGCTGAGACTGTTTATACTGTTCTTCACGCAGGTGGAAAATTTGGTGGAGATAGTGGATATAAAGTATCTGGTGGATTACATGGGGTTGGTGCATCTGTTGTAAATGCTCTTTCTAATTGGGTTGAAGTAACAATTCAAAGAGATGGTGGAATCTACAATATGAAATTTGAAAAAGGAAAAACTGTCCAAAAATTAGAGAGAATAGGTGATTCTGATAAAACTGGAACAAAAGTAAGATTTTTAGCAGATGATACAATTTTTGAAACATTAGATTATGATTATGAAGTATTAGAAAAAAGATTTAGAGAAATAGCTTTCTTAACTAAAGGACTTACAATAATTATAGAAGATTTAAGAGAAGAAACTCCTAAAAAAGCAGAATTTTGCTTTGAAGGTGGATTACGTTCTTTTGTAGAATTCTTAAATAAAAATAAAGAAACAATAAATAAAGAACCAATCTATATAGAAAAAGCAAATGGGGAAGTACCAGTTGAAGTTTCACTTCAATATACAACAGCATATAGCGAAAGCATATATTCATTTGTAAATAACATTAATACTATTGAAGGTGGAACACATCTTGAAGGATTTAAAAGAGCTTTAACAAAAGTATTTAACGATTATGCAAGATCACATTCTATATTAAAAGAAAAAGATTCTAATTTACAAGGTGAAGATATAAGAGAAGGCCTTACAGCTGTTGTGTCCGTAAAGGTTAAAGATCCTCAATTTGAAGGACAAACTAAAACAAAATTAGGTAATAGTAATGTTACTGGAATTGTACAAGCTGCAGTAGTAGATGTTTTATCAGCATATTTAGAGGAAAATCCAGCTGTTGCTAAAGCTATTTTGGAGAAATGCGTTAGTGCTTCAAGAGCTAGAGAAGCTGCAAGAAAGGCAAGAGAACTTGTTAGAAAAAAGAATTCTTTAGAAGTTACAACATTACCTGGAAAATTAGCAGATTGTAGTAGTAAAAATGCTGATGAATGTGAGGTTTATATAGTTGAGGGAGACTCTGCTGGAGGAAGTGCAAAACAGGGTAGAGATAGAAGAACACAAGCAATTCTGCCATTATGGGGTAAAATGCTTAATGTTGAAAAATCAAGAGCAGATAAAATATATAATAACGATAAATTAAAACCAGTAATTCAAGCCATTGGAGCAGGAATTGGAGCTGATTTTGATGTAAATAAAATTAGATATGGAAAAGTAGTAATTATGGCTGATGCCGATGTTGACGGTTCACATATTAGAACATTATTATTAACATTTTTCTTTAGATATATGAGACCTTTAATAGAGCAAGGGCATGTATTTTTAGCACAACCACCTTTATATAAAGTTTCTAAAAAGGGGATAAAAGATGTTTATTGTTATACAGACGAAGAATTAGATGAAGAACTTGAAAAAATAGGTAGAGATAATGTTTCTATTCAAAGATATAAAGGTTTAGGAGAAATGAATCCAGAACAATTATGGGAAACAACAATGGATCCACAAAATAGAATATTTGTTAAAGTTACTATGGAAGATGCAATAAAAGCAGATGAAATATTTAATATTTTGATGGGCGATGATATTGAACCTAGAAGAGAATTTATTGAGAAGAATGCAAAATTTGTAAAGAACTTAGATATATAATTTTTTGAAAAATAAGAAGATAGGTAAATTTTAGTTGACAAATAAAAAAAAAGATGTTATTATAATTTTAGCAAAAGCTAAAATTAAGTCAAATGAATTCAAAAAAAATTAAAAAGGTAGTTGCTTGGGGCAACTACCTTTTTTTGCTATGTACTAACAAAAAATTGTAAAAAAATACCAATTATTTTACAAAAAGCTATTGACAAAATATGGAAAATAATGTAAAATAAAAATTGAGAAAGGAGAAAAATGAAGGTTGAACAAATAAATTCTGTTCAAGAGTGGTTGCCTTTTGCAGAGATTTTAGATAAAGGAATTATAAAAATGAAAGATTCCTCCTATATAAAAATTCTAAATATAAATCCAATAAACTATATTCTAAAATCTAGTTTAGAAAAAGAGGCAATTTTAAATTCTTATAAAAATTTATTTAAAAGCTGTGATTTTAATTTTCAGATTATGATTCAAAGTCAAAAAGAGGATTTAAAAAATCATATCAATAAATTAAATGAAAATAATTTATATCCAGAAATTAAAGAAAAATATATTAATTATATAAATTATTTTGTAAAAAATAAAAAATCCTCTAATAAAAAATTTTATCTAATATTAAAAAGTCCACTATCTGAAGAAAATGAAAGTGTAAAAATACAAAATTTAGAAAATAATTATTTAAAAATTAAAGATTTATTCGGAAGATGTGGAAATATTGTATCTGAATACACAGAAGAAAAGCAAATTATAGATGTTTTATATTCATTTTTTAATTCAAATAAATAAATAACAAAAGAGGTGATATTTATAGATAATTATATAGGAGGAACATTTAATGATAAGGATTATTTAAGTCCATCTTATATAAACTTAAATAATCCAAAATATATTGAAATTGATGGAATATACTATTCAAGTTTATTAATTGTAAATTATATAAGAGAGCAGAATGATTTAATTTTTCAAAATATAATTGATACAGATGAAAATATTTATATATCAATATATTATGAAAAACAAGATACATATAAAGTTATAAAGGATTTAACATATAATATTGGAAATGTTGGAGTTGATTTAGAAAAAATAGGAAAAGCAAGGCAAGATTATGAAATTGCAGCCTTTACTTATAATGATGCAAAATATATTAGAAAAGAATTGCAAATAAATAACGAAGAACTTTTATTTATATATACATATGTTACAACTTTTTCGAAAGACAAAAGAGATTTAGAAAATAAATTAAATAAAATTGAAGGAATGCTTAGAAGCAAAGGAATGCAATCGAAAAGAGCTTATTTTAGACAAGAGCAAACTTTTAGGACATGTTTGCCTTTTATGCAAAATGATAAAGATGTAAAAGAGGTTACAAAAAGAAATGTATTAACTAATTCTGTTCCGGCTACTTATCCATTTTTATCATCATCAATATTTGATGAAAATGGCATATTTATTGGAACTAATGTATATAATAATTCATTAATTTTTTTAGATAAATATGACAGAAACAAGTATAAAAATTCTAATATGTGTATATTTGGAACAAGTGGATCAGGAAAATCATTTTTTACTAAATTAATGATTTTAAGAAATAGTTTATTTGGATTAGAACAATATGTTATTGATCCTGATAGAGAATATGATGGTATTGCGAAAGAATTAAATGCTTCAATAATAAAAATAGGACCTAGCTCTGAAAACTATATTAATATCTTTGATATAAGAGAAGAAAGTTTAGAAGATGATCAAAAAGGATATTTATCTACTAAAATAAATAAAATTTTGGGATTTTTTAACTTAATTTTTGGAGAATTAAATGAAGAAGAGAAAGCTATTTTAGAAGAGAAAATAATAAAAACTTATGAAAAAAAGGGAATAACATTTGAAGATAAAAGCTTATATGAAAAAGGAATATTTAAAAAATCGGAAGATATGCCAATTTTAACTGACTTATATAATGAATTAGATGGTATTATGAAAATAAAATTAAAACCATTTGTTGAAGGCTCATTTAGATATTTTAATAATCATACAAATGTTAGAATTAATGACAAATTAATTATTGCAGATATATATGAATTAGGAGAAGAAAATATTAAATATGGCTTATTTTTATTTACAGAATTATTTTGGGATAAAATAAAAAAAGATAGAAACGTAAAGAAAAGTATTTATTTAGATGAGATTTGGCAATTGATAGGAGTAACTTCAAATAAAGAAGTAGCAAGTTTTATTTATAAAATATTTAAAACAATAAGAAAGTATGGAGGAAGTGCTATTGCAATAACTCAAGATGTGTCTGATTTATTTAGTTTAGATAATGGAACGTATGGAAGAAGCATATTAAATAATTCAGAAATAAAAACATTCTTCAATTTAGAAGAAGAAAATTTAAGAGTATTAGAAAAATACCTAAATATTTCAGAAAAAGAAAAAATTGAAATTAATTCATTAAGAAGAGGAGAATGTGTTATGTTTGTAGGAAAAGAACATATTTTAGTAAAAGTGGAGTCAGCGGATTTTGAAAAAGAAATAATAGGAGGTGGTAATAATTAAAAGAATAGTTACTGCAATAGGGGATTCAAAATTAAATGATGAACTAAAAAATGAAAATTTAGAAGTAGTATGTGGGGATATTTTATATAAAGAGGGAATTTTAGAATTTTTAGAAGAAAATAAAAATGTAGATTATATAATTATAAACGAAAATTTATCTGGAAATATAAAATTAATTGAATTATTAGAAAAAATAAAAAATATAAATAATAAAATAAAAATAATATTAATATCAAAAAATAATTATAATAATAAAGAAATATTAAAAAATATTTATAAAAAAATAGAAAATATAAATAAAAATGAAATTATAAATATTATTTCAAAAAAAGATAGTGTATATAATAAAGTAACTATACCAATAAATGATTTTTTTTATGAAAATACAAAAGATGGAAAAATAATATCTATTTTAGGACCTAATGGAGTAGGAAAAAGTATTTTTTCGATTACACTAGCTAATAATATAAATGATAAAAAAATATTAATAATTGATTTTGATGCATTTAATGAAAGTATTTATAATTTACTTGGAATAAAAAAAGAAAAAATTAATATTCAAGAAAAAAATAATATTATATTTCAACAAAAACTAAATAATTATGAAAATAATTCAAAAAAATTAAAAAAAATAAATAATTTTAATGGTGAAAAATATTTTGAAGTAAAAAATTTAATTATAAAATCTAAATATAATATAGATTTATTATCAGGAATAAATATAATATTTAATTTAAATTATCAAATTAATCCACAAAAATTAATTAATATTTTAAATAATTTAAAAAGAGAATATGATTATATAATTATTGATACTTCATCAGATTATTTATTAGAATATACATCTGAAATAATAAAAATATCAGAAAATATAATTTTTATATCAGGTTCAAATTTATTAGAAATTAAGAAAACTCAAAAATTATTAGATATTTATATTGAACAATATAATATTCAAAAAGAAAAAATAAATATTATTTTTAATAAATGGAATAAAAATTCAATAGATGATGGAGTTTTAAGAGAATTATTTAGAGATTATAATATTTTAGGAAAAATAAAATTAAGTGATTATTATGATTTAGCAATAAATAGAAATAATATCAAAAATAAAAAAATTGAAAAAAATATAAAATATATTAGGAGAAAAATAGTTAGGCGAAAATAAAAAAATTAAATAAAAATAAAAAATTAAATAAAAATAAAAAATTAAATAAAAATAAAAAAATTAAATAAAATTAAAAAATAATAAAAATTAAATGGAAATAAATAAAAAGTAAAAAATAAATTAATAAAAAATAAATAAAATAGAAAGGAGAATATTTGGAACTAACAAATACAATAGAAAATAATATTTCTAATGAATTAGTAACAGAAAATACACAAAATAAATTTTTAAATTCGACCTTAGGAAAAGTAATAAACTTTGGATTAGATACAGGAATAAGAGCACTTTTACCAGATTTAATTGAGAATCAAGTAATAGATATTAAAGATGCAATTTTAAATAATGGTTTTTCTGCAGGAATAAAAAAGGCAATTTCATCAGCTATAGACTTAGGAAAAAGTGCATTAGGAATTGTTACAGGAAAATTTGACAATATAGAGCAAGCGAGAACAGTAGTAAAATCAGGAGGATTGTTAGATAATATATCAAATTTATTAGATAAAGGAATTAATTTAGTAACTAAATCTGGTAAAATTCCAACAGAAATAGGAAATATTATTAGTAAGGGTAAAAATGTTATTTTAGATACAATTAGCAATAATATCGAAGAAAATTTCGACACACAAATCAATTCAATACAAAGATTGAGCAAATATGCAGGAAATTGGAAAGATTATTACAAAAATCAGAATTTTACTGGAATGGAAAAAGAATATAAAAAAATTGAAAATACAATAAAAGATATATTACCTCTGGAAAATACTATGAGAGAAATTAGACAAATAGAAAATTTACATACATTAATAAAAAATAAAAATGGTAATTTTGACCTAACTAAAGAGGAAATTGAATTAGCCAATAAATTAATGTAAACTAAATGTCCGTAAGAAAAGATTATGTTACAAGATAATGGTTTTTATAAAGAAAAATACTGAAAGTTAGTTGTTGTAATGGTTCTGCAATAAAAAATTAATATATTTTTTTCATAATTATTTTTTCAAAAAATGTTACATTATATGAAAAGCTTTAATTTGAGTATATTTACTTAATTAAGGCTTTTTTATGTAATTTTCAATTAAAAAAACAAAAAAATAATAATTTAATCTGTATATCGTTTTTAATGCTGTAATTTTCTTGTAACGCTATTGAAACGTGCATTTTTAAAGAATATGTAGTATAATTATCACATCAGAAAGGTGGTGATTTTATATGATATATTCTGAAAAACAATATAAGGAATTAGAAGCACAATTAAAAAAATTAAAAAAAGAAAATGAATTAAAAGATAGAGAAAATAAATTATTAAAACAACAAAATAAACAAAAAGATGAAATAATATATGATTTAGATAAAAATAATTATAAAAGACAATGTGAAAGTTTAAAACAAGAAAATATAGAACTCAAAAAAAAACTAAAGATATACGAAGAAAAATTCGAGATGCAGAGAATCAGCTTAGAAAAAAATAGCAGTAATAGTTGCAAGCCATCATCAACAAATGGCTTAAAAAAAGTAGTTCAAAATAATCGTGTAAAATCAGGAAGAAAACCAGGGAGAGAAAAAGGACACTTAAGATCAGCTCCAACAGTAAGTAAAACACCAGATAAAGTTATTAATGTGTCAAAAGTAGCAACATGTATATGTGGAGAAAAAACAAAAGAAAGAGAAGAAATATCAAGAGATTTAATATCACTAGAAATAATAGTACATACAACCCAATATAGAGGAAGAAAAACAGTATGTCCAAAATGTAAAAAAGAATATATGCCAAAATTTCCAAAAGAAGTAAAAAACACAATAAATTATGATGAAGCAATAAAAGCATTAGTAGTATACTTAAATTCATATTGTAATGTACCAAATCAAAAGACAGTAGAGCTTATAAGTTTATTAAGCAAAGACAAAATAAAGATGAGTCAAGGAACAGTAGGGAATACAATTTCACAATTCAGTAAAAAAAGTAAACCAATTCTAAAAAAGATGAAACAAGAAATCTTAAAAGCCCCAGTAATAAATGAAGATGAAACACCAATAAAAGTTAATGGTAAATTTATGAGTGTAATAGGAGTATTTACAAAAGGAATATCCGTACTAGAAGCATTTGAGCATAGAAGTCTTGAAAGTTTTAAAGAAATGGGGATATTGGATAGATATATAGGAACAGTATGTCATGACCATAATAAAATACATGATTCATTTACACAATCAAAACAAGCAGAATGCAATTTTCATATATTAAGATATTGTAAAGGAGAATATGAAGTACATAAAAGAGAACCCATAAAAAATTTTATGGATTATATGTTAAGGTTGAGAGAAAAAGTAGATGAATATAAAATAGAAGGAAAAACATCATTCACTGAAAAAGAGTATAGTGAAGCAAAAAGAGAATATTTAGAATTGTTAGATAAATGGGATAAAGAATTCAAAAAAGAATATGATTATGATAAAAAACAATATTATGATAGTGAAAGATGTTTAAAAGCAAGACTAAGAGAACGAGTAGATGATCATTTAAGATTCTTAAGGGATTTTCGAATAGATTTTACAAATAATTTAGCAGAAAGAGGATTAAGAAAAGTAAAAACGAAAATAAAAATAGCAGGAGGATTTAGAAAATTAGAATTTTCTAGATATTATTGTGATGCAATAAGTATAATAGATACATGTAAAAAGCAAAGTAAAAATATAGGGGAAACAATAGAACATATATTTAGAGGAAAGAAAAAAATATTTGCATTTTAAAAATAAGCGAGCCTTCCTATCTCAAGGAAAGCCCGTTATTTTTTTATTTAAAAGTATTATCTAGTAACAAGATTATTATAAATATTTAATTTTTATATTGCAAATTATTAAAAATAGATGTAAAATATATAGCATATAAATATAAAATAATAATTAATATTCTTTATTTTAAGTTATTAAATATTATTTATTTTTAGGAAAGGAATGATATAAGAATGAAGGAGTTTATTAAGAAATCTTTTCTTATTTTACTTATTTTAAGTGTTTTTTGTACGAGCTTTGTTTTTGCAAAAGAGGATGTATCATATCAATATAATAATGAAAATATAGAGACAGTTGGTAAAACAGAAAATTCAGAAAAAAATGAAGAAGAAAAATCTGTTCCTACTACAGAATTTATTATTGAAGATAATAAAGACGAAAAATCTTTAGATAAAGACACAAGAATCCCAAATATGAATTCCGGAATAGCTACTATTGCAGAAGGAATTACTTCTGTTGATAGCAATTTTACAACAAAAACATTAAGTGATGGAACATTATCAATAACTGGTTATAAAGGAGATGTTGATATATTAAAAATACCATCACAAATCAATAATAAAAATGTTACGGAGATAGCAGCACAAGCATTCTATAATATGACAACATTAGATAAAGTTGTTATTCCTGCTACAGTAAAAACAATAGGTGATTATGCATTTTATTATTCACATAATTTAAACGATGTAACATTAAATAGTGGTCTTATAACTATAGGCAATAGTGCATTTAGATATACAAGTATTTATAGTATTACAATACCAAACACTGTAAAAACTATAGGAACTTATGCTTTTTATGATTGTTTTCTTTCAAATACTTTGACTATACCAGACTCAGTAGAAACAATAGGAAATTGTGCTTTTGCAGATAATTATGGATTAACAAAAATATCTTTAGGAAAAAATTTATCTAGTTTAGGAACTAATGTTTTTTATGAGAATCCTAAAATTGAAAGCTATAGTGTCAACTCTGAAAATAAAAATTTTTCTGTAGAGAATGATGTTTTATTTAATAAAAATAAATCAGAATTAATTTTATATCCATCAGCAAAAGCTGATACTACATATCAAATTCCAAGTTCAGTAAAAAAGATAAAAGAAACAGCTTTTTATGGAAATAAAAAAATAACAGAAATAACAATGCCAGATAATCTTACAGAAATAGAGACAGGAGCATTTGTTAATTGCACAAGTTTAAAAAAAGTAACTTTAAATAAAAACTTAAAGTCAATACCAGATTATGCTTTTAATAATACTGGAATTGAAGATATTAATATACCAGCGAGTGTAACATCATTAAATTCAATAGCCTTTATAGGAACAGCTACATTAAAAAATATAAATATTGATCCAAATAATTCTGTATATAAAAGTGATAATGGAATAGTCTTTTCAAAAGATGGAACAAAATTATTAATGTATCCAAGAGGAAAAACAGATGCAAGCTATGCAATACCAGATACAGTAAAATCTATTGGAGAAAGTGCATTTATTGATGCAAATGTAACATCTGTTACTATACCAAATGGTGTAACCAGTTTAGGAGATTGGTGTTTTTCAAGAAGTAAACTTACATCAATAGTTCTTCCAAGTAGCATTACATCAATGGGAAATGGATCATTTGTTGAATGTAAAGATATGGTAAGTGCTAAAATAGATGCTAATGTAAAAGTACTTCCTTATGAAAGCTTTTTTAAATGTGAAAAATTAAAAGAAGTTACATTTAACAATAACATAGAAGAAATTAGCAATTTAGCATTTGCTTTATGTACTAGTCTAGAAAGTATTACACTTCCAGAAAGTTTAAAAAGAATTGAATATGGATTTGAAAAATGTAGTGGAATAAAAAGTGTAGTCATTCCAGCTGGAGTGGAGCATATTTCAGAAAGCTCATTTGATGAATCGACAAATATAGATATTTCAAAAACAAAGTTAAAGAAATTAGACAATGGTGCATATGCAATTATTTATGATGTATATTTAACAGGAACATTCTATTATGACAAGGCAAAAGAAGTTTTTGATCAATTAAATCAATATAGACAAGAAAAAGGTTTATCAACTTTAACATTAGATCAAGATTTATTTGCAGCTGCTATGGAAAGAGCAAAAGAAACTGGATTGTATTTTGATCATGGTCGTCCAAATGGAACAATGTGCTATACAGCTTGCAGTAAAATGGATGCTGAAAATATAGCAGCAGGTTCATCAACATCAACAGGTGCAATGAATCAATGGAAAAACTCTCCAGGACATAATTCTAATATGTTAAATGCAAGTTGGAAGAGTGTAGGAATAGGTTGTTATTGTACTAATGGAGTATATTATTGGGTACAATGTTTCTCATCAGAAGCCGGAAATAGTCAAAATGTAATACCAAATAATAAAACAGAAAAACAAAAAATACAAACATTAGATGACAAGATAGATTTTTATTATAGAGATAGTAAAGATATATCATTATTTGAAGGAGAAACTACAAATTTAGGAAACATATATACAGTAAATACAGGATGGGAATTAGTTATAACTCTTCTAGAAAAAGAAAGTATGCAATATACAAGCAGTAATACAAGTGTTGCTACAGTAGATAATAATGGAAAAATAACTGCTGTAGGAAAAGGAAAAACTGTAATAAAAGCATCTATTGGAAGTAAGTCTTTAGATATAAATTTAACTGTAAATAAAAATATTCCAGACTATGGAAAAAAAGTAATAACAGCAATAGAGAAAGAAGGAACAAATTATACAATGAATGTATTAATGTCATCAAACAATCCTTCAAATGGTAATGCAAATATATTAACAAGAAAGAAAGTTGTAGAGTTATTGCAAGCTAAATGCAAGCAAAATGGAATAGTAAGTAAAATATATAAAACAGATGGTAGAACAGAAATAACGAAAGATACAGAACAAGTTGGAACTGGATATAAAGTAAAATTATCAGATGGAAATGAATTAACTGTAGTAATGTATGGAGATGTAAATGAAGACGGAATGATTGATACAAGTGATACAGTTTATATAGCAGAATACAATGTAAGAAGGAGAACATTAGATAAGTATCAAATAAAAGCAGCAAAATTGACCGATGATAGTGAAAATGTAGATACAAATGATACAGTAAGAGTAGCATATTACAATGTAAATAATTTAAAAACAGACAAAACAGGTAAAGCAATATTAGATATGCAATTATATCCAGAAGATTACTTAGGGGAATAATCATTATTAATGAATAAAAATAATATGAAAATTTAAAATAAAAAATGAACCTGAAATGTTAGAAAAATAACACATAAAGGTTCATTTTTTTATAAATTTTTGCTTGCTTTTTTAAAAGTGTTTTAGTATAATAAAGAGGTAAAAATAGCAAGGGAAGAGGTATGTAAATGGACGAAAATGAAGGAACAGAAAATAATCAAGAGAAGATAATAAATAGAGATATTCAAGATGAAATGAAAACTGCGTACATTGATTATGCTATGAGTGTTATAGTTCAACGTGCTTTACCAGATGTTAGAGATGGTTTAAAGCCTGTTCATAGAAGAATTTTATATACAATGTATGAAGATGGATTGACAACAGAAAAACCATATAGGAAATCTGCTACCACCGTTGGTGACGTTTTAGGTAGATATCATCCACATGGAGATTCATCTGTTTATGATGCAATGGTAAGACTTGCACAAGATTTCTCACTAAGATACCCATTAATTGATGGACATGGAAACTTTGGTTCTATTGATGGTGATGGAGCTGCTGCATATCGTTATACTGAAGCAAGAATGTCAAAAATTGCAGAAACAATGCTTACAGATATTGAAAAAAATACAGTAGACTTTATGCCTAACTTTGATGGAATAAGACAAGAACCAACTGTTTTGCCTGCTAAACTTCCAGCATTACTTGTAAATGGATCTTCAGGAATTGCCGTAGGTATGGCAACTAATATTCCTCCACATAACCTAAAAGAAGTTTTAAGTGCAGTAGTTAAAATGGTTGAATATAAAGAAAAAGATGAAGAAATTTCTGATGAAGAACTTTTAAAAATAGTAAAAGGACCAGATTTCCCAACAGGTGCTACTATTTTAGGAAGAGAAGGAATAAAGGAAGCATATTTAACAGGTAAAGGAAAAATAATTTTAAGAGCAGAAGCAGAAATTGAAGAAATGCAGGGAAATAAACAAAGAATTATTGTTTCTTCATTACCATATCAAGTAAATAAAGCTAAACTTATAGTAGATATTAATCAATTAGCTAGAGATAAGAAAATTGAGGGAATCTCAGAAGTAAGAGATGAATCTGATAGAGAAGAAAAAGTTAGAGTTGTAATTGAATTAAAGAGAGATGTAAATGCTAGAGTTATTCTAAATAAATTATATAAAAATACACAAATGCAAAACTCTTTTGGAATTATAATGTTAGCTCTAGAAAATAATGTTCCAAAAATATTAACATTAAGAGAATGTTTAGATAATTATATTAAACACAGAAAAAATATTATTATAAGAAGAACAAAATTTGACTTAGATAAAGCATTAGCTAGGGCACACATATTAGAAGGATTAAGAATAGCTATTGATAATATTGATGAAGTTATTAGAATTATAAGAAATTCTTATGATGATCCAAAAGAACAATTAATGCAAAGATTTGGATTAGATGATATTCAAGCACAATCAATATTAGACATGAGATTAAAAACATTATCAGGTTTGCAAAGAGAAAAAATAGAAGAAGAATATCAAGAACTAATGAAATTAATAGCACATTTGAGAGAAATTTTAGCAGATGAGAAATTAGTTGATGATATAATTAAAGAAGAATCTCTTGAAATGATTGAAAAGTATGGCGATGAAAGAAAAACAAAATTAGTTGCAGCAGAAGATGAGTTTGAAGATGAAGACCTTATTCAAGAAGAGCAAACAGTAATTGCTTTAACCCATTTTGGATATATTAAAAGAATGCCATTAGATACATATAAGAGTCAAAGAAGGGGCGGAAAAGGAATAACAGGTATGACAACAAGAGAAGAAGACTTCGTAAAACAAATATTTACTGCTTCTACTCATGACATTGTATTATTCTTTAGTAATAAAGGAAAATTGTATAAATTAAGAGGATTTGAAATTCCAGAGGCAGGTAGAACTACTAGGGGCACTGCAATTGTAAATCTTTTATCATTAGAAGGTGGAGAAAAAATAACAGCAGTTATTCCAATAAAAGAATTTAATGAAAATCAATTCTTATTAATGGCAACAAAACAAGGATTAATTAAGAAAACACCATTAATTGAATACAACTCAGGAAAGAAAACTGGATTAATTGCAATAACTCTAAAAGAAGATGATGAATTAATTGATGTTAGATTATCTGATGGAAATAACAATATCGTAATGGTTACTAAAAAAGGAATGAGTATAACATTTAGTGAAAAAGATGTAAGGCCAGTGGGAAGATCAGCACAAGGTGTTATAGGAATGAGACTTGATAAAGAAGATGTAGTTATTGGAATGGAATCAATTAATGAAAATGATAAAGAAACACTACTTGCTATTACAGAAAATGGATTCGGAAAAAGAACAGAACTTGAAGAATATAGAGTACAAACAAGAGGCGGAAAAGGAGTAATAACATATAAGGTAACACCTAAAACTGGAGACATTGTTGGAATTAGAATAGTTGATGAAGAAGATGATGTTTTAATGATTACAGATGGAGGCATTGTAATTAGAATTAAAGCTAATGAAATAAGTGTTTTAGGAAGAAATACTCAAGGAGTAACTTTAATGAGAACATCAGATGGCGGAAAAGTTGTTAGCATAGAGAAAGTTCAAGAAGAAAAAGAAGTTGAAGAAATAGTTGAGGACAAAAAACAAGAATAAAAACTAAAAAATCGGATATTTTTATCCGATTTTTTGTTATATAAAAAAGCATTAGATATAAATAACTAATGCTTAAAAAAATAAAATAACGAATTTTCATTGTATAACAATAAAAATTAAGCTTTAATTTTTTTCTTTATTCTAATATCATCTCCAAAAAAGTAACAAGCATTATAATTACCTATAATTCTAGAAATTATGCGTTCTTCATAAATATCATACATATCTTGAAGTGAAAGATTTGTTGAAATAATAGTTTTTGTAATTTTATTTGATTGATTTAGAAGTCTATTATTAATAATATTAAATAGCTCCGTATTTTTTAAGCTATTAATTGTTTCAGTTCCTAAATCGTCTATAATAAGTAAATCAACAGAATTAATAACATTACATATATTTTTATCTGTTTTTCCAAATTTATAATCAATAATACTATCAAGCATTATAGGAGCAGTCTGATATAAAACAGTTTTTCCTCTTGAAATTAATTCGTTACTTATACAAGAAGATAAAAATGTTTTACCAAGTCCGGGACTACCACAAAATAATAGATTTAATTCATCAGGAGAATCAAAGTTTTCTATAAAATTATCACAAATTTCTTTAATAGCTATCATATTTTGTCTAGGAGAAATATCTTTGTTATATTTCTCTTTATCAACAATATCAGAATAGAAATCTAATTTAAAATTTTTAAAAGTTTGATTTCTTAAATCATAAATATTAGCATTATTATATTCCATATTGTATAATTTTTGCTTTATACAATTACATAAAGAAGATTTACCATTAGGTGATTTTACATAACCGGTATCATTACATTTATTACATTCAAATTTAGGTTCTAAATCCTTAGAAGAAAGATTATGATTTTTTAAAATTTGTAATCTTTTTTTTCGCAAATCAGAGATTTGTTTTTTTAAATCATCTATAATTTTTTTATTGTTTTGAGAAGTCAAGACTAATTTTATAGATTTTATAGATAAAGAATTTATATCATTATCAATCTTTTCTAATTCAGGTATTTTATTATATATATCAATTTTTTGTTGTCTTGCCTTAAAAATAGCCGAAGATCTCTTTTGATTATATTCTATTAAAAGAGATTTTAGGTTGTCAGTGTTCAAAATATACCACCACCTCGTATTATATATTTATAGTATTTAAAATCTTTTTAGATATTGCTATAAAAATTATTTAAGTTATCATATGTTCTTTGAGAAAAGCTACTCTTTTTATTTTTTTCGGTCTTTTGTATAGGTTTATTTTTTTGATTTTCCATATATACTGTAATTTTATTGACAGTATTTAAGCCTTTTTCATGCCAGTCAGATAAAAGTTTATCGATATATTCAAAACTTGGATTAAATTTAGAAGTAGTCTTTTTTAAAGCAAGTTCAATTATATCCATTTCATAACCATAAGTAATTGTCCATTTTGAAACATAAGCTTCTTCATATTCTGATAAATTTCTAGATAATCTTAGTTTTTTCTTAATAATATTAGCTATAGACTTTACTTTTTCTTGCTTTTGATAGTATAAATCTAAATCAGAAAAGGTTTTTATATTATTTTTATTCCAAGCCTCTGCAACAGTAGATATATAAGATCTATGTAAAGCTGATTTATTGAAACAATATCTAAATAAAGCTATCATAACTTCTTCATCAAATCCGTATTTTTTAAACCATAAGTCAATATCTCCATACCAAGATGGTGACATCACTCCTTGGAAAAATTCGTTATTGATTGTTTCAATAGCAGTTGCACGACTTTTACTGTCTGCAATTTTCTTTAAATCAGTAGAAGATAATGAAACTTTAGGTTTGTAAACTTTATTAAGTTCAATATCTTGGAGATTTGCAACGATAAATCCTTGATTTTTTCTAATCAGCAATCCAATATCTTCCCAATATTTTATACCATCTTGAATTATTTTTAATGGAAGTTCTAATTTCTTAGATAAATCATTTATTTTTATATCTTTATTATATTTTGATAAGAAAAATAAATATAAATAGATCTTAACATAATCACCATTTGCTTGTGATAAATATTCTGTAAAAAATACATCTGGTATATTAGTTTGAGAAAATATTAATGATGAATCGTTTTGTTCTAGTTTCATATTTATTAATCTCCATTTCGTAAAGCTTAAAAGACTTATCTGCCTCTTTTGTAAATCAAATTATATCATTATAAATCGGCTTTTACAACTATTTATATAAATAAATTTTGGGCTTAAAAAAATATTTTATAATATAAAATAAACAGTATAATATATTTTCATGATTAAATCCGATTATACTAAAAAGAAAAATTGGAAAATAGAATATGACAATAAATATAATTTTTAAATTTAAAGATTTAAAAATTGTATTAAAAATAAAAAATATAAACAAAAAATAAATTATGTTAAAAATCATCGTTGGATAATCAATTATACCTAAAATCTTATTTTTAAAATTATAATTTGTTGGAAAAATATATTTCATATTAAATAAGTCCTTTTTAATTTTTTTTTAATTACTAAAAAATTATTTTTTTAGCATTGACATAATATTTGTGAATCTACCAGAAACATCAACACTTAATCCACCGAATATTTCTCGAACATAACTGTTAATTTTAGTCAATAACAAAATTCCAGAAACAATTAAAATTTTATTTTGTTCATCTATTGAAAAAATAATCATAATAATTAATGGAAAAAAAGATTGAAGTATTAGTAAAGAAAATAGACATTTTGCCCATGAACGAAAAATCCACATTGTTGAAGAATTGATTAAGCTAAGTAAAGCAAATGGTGAAAAGAGGATAAGTACTTCTACTAGTACATATCGTAAGGAATAAGTAAAAAGTAAGTTGACTAAACCAATACTAATAAAACTTTTAAGTATACCATCTAATGAAAATATATCTAATGAAGATGATCCGCCTATGGATATAGTAGTATTTAATTTTGAAACTAACTCAGAAAAAGATATTTCAGAACCTAATATATTTTTTCCGATTTCTTGAATAGATGATGAAAATAGATTATTTATATAAAGAACTTTTTCCATTAAAAAATATGAAAAATTAATTAAAATAGAAAAAATTAATAATTTAAAAATAAATTGATATGGTTTTTCGATATTTGATTCTGTAAAATGTGAAAGATAAAATTTAACACAATAGAATATTGTAATACCAAGTAAAAGGGCATCAGTTATATATAAAAGTCCATTTTTTCCATTTAAGCCAAGAACTTTTTCAAAAAAAGAATTAGATAAAATGCTTGAATCAATAAATGCTACTCTATCTAAATTAGCATATATACTATTATCTATTGAAGAAAAAACATTGTTAAAAATTGTATTAATTGTTTCTATAATTAAATCAATAATTTCAGATTGTTCCAAATTTCCTCCTAAAAAATACAAATAAAAATAGTAAATAAAATAATTAATTATAAATAAATAAAAATAATAATAAATAATTAATAAGTAATTAATAAAATAATGATAATAATAAAATAAATAATAAATCAAATAATTAAAATAAAAAATAAAAACAAATAATAAATAAAATAATAAAATAAATAATTAAATAATAATTTAAAATAAAAATAAATTTAATTTTAAATCAAAGATTTAATTGCTTGTAAAATTAAATCTAAGGCAAGTAAAAAAGCATAAGAAAATAAAGAGCCTTTTATTATTTTTTTTGCAGTTCTAATTCGTTCCTCATCTCCAAAACTAAATTTTTTCATGAAAACTCCAACACCGACAGCTACTGCAGCAGCCGGAGTGGCTAATTTCAAAAACCAATCTTCAATATTTTCAAATGCTTTTGTTAAAGTATTTACGATTTTTGGAGTCGCGGCAAATGTTTTTTTTTGGAAAAAAATTATTGGAAATATAATAAATAATATAAAAAATATTTTTTTAATAATTATTTTATTATTTTGATAAAAAAAGTGAATTTTTTTGCTAATTTGATTAAAAAAATGATTTTTTTTATATTTTTTTATATTAAATTTATTAATTTTCTTTATTTTATAAAAATTCAATTAAATAACCTCCTTAAGTACATAATGATTTTTCGTTAAAAAATTATAATTTATTTTTCTTCATTTTTAAAATAAGGTATCATTTTTAATTTCATAGGTTTAAGGATTTTTGATCCATCTGATAGAAATGCTAAAGATTTAAAAGTAGTTAGTTCTTGAGTAAAAAATTTGTAATCGTATTTGAAATCAAATTGAGTGTATGAATTAACACTTTCAGAAATATTTGAGTCTATAGAAACAAAGTTTTTAGCAAAATAATTATAAAAACTTTCTTTAGAGTTTTCAGAAAAAGATTTTGATAGCTTTTCTTTTTCTTCTTTTCCAATTTGTTTTTGAATATCTTCAATTGTAAAAATATCATCACATCTAAACCATATTTTATTTACTAGGTTTTGAATAATTACCTTTGTAGAGTATTGGTTATTTAAAGTATTTAGTATAGATGTATAACTTTGAGTTGCAATAATATTAATACATTTTGATTCTCTACTTTGTGAGAAAAATGAAGCATCGGAAGAAGTGACATATTCTTGATATTCGTCTGATATAAATACAGAAGGTTTAATTTGTTTATTTTTTTGAGATAATTGTTTTAAAATATCAGTTTGATAGTCAAGCTTTAAATAGGTTGCTATAATTTTAGATAAATTCTTAAATTCAGATATATTCATATTTAAAACTACTATTTTTCCATTTTTTAAAACATCTTCAAATCCAAAAAAACTTTCATTTTCTTTTGAAGGACAAAAAGTGTTTTTTACATCTAGACTGGAAACAAAACAATTAGTTATTCTTGTTATTTCAGACTTTAGAAGATTATAAGTTCTATCGTCTAGAGAAAAGTAATCTTTTTCTAAAATATTTATTGAACTGTATAAGTCAAAAATATTATCTTTTGTCAATTTATTAGATAAAAACTTTTTTCTGGCTATAGAGATTTTTTCTTCAAAGTAAGATTTATCAATAACTAAATTATGTAGTTCTTCAAAAGTAACATATCCATCATTGTAAATTCTACAAAACTTTATACAAGCTTCTAAAATTTGTTCTGATTTATCTAACCAATAAGATTCAGAGTTATTGGGGGAAAATAACATTAATATTTCTTTTAATCTATTGGCAAGAACAGAAGCTTTTAAGTTAGGCTTGTCAAGTGGATTGTATGTATACTTACCACCGAAGTTCTATTATAATTACATCATTCAATCTATGAAATTCTTTTGCAAATTCTAAAACTTTTAGATAATAATTTCCTTTAACATCTAGTATTAAAAAGCTTAATTTATCACTATTGTATGAATTATACTTCATAAGCTGTTTTGTAAAAGGATATAATGCTGATGAAGTTTTTCCTGAACCTATTGTGCCCGTAATTAGAATATTTTGATATAAACCTTTCTCTGGAATATATATCTTATTATCATTTTCATCTGTACCAACTAAAATGCCAAATGTAGGGGCATGTTTTTGAATTATGGATTTGTTCTTTTTTATTCTAAAAAATGAAAACCAAAAAAGAGTTAGGAAAATTGTAGAAAATATTGAGGTAATTATGAAAACGATTTTAGTAATATTCCATAAAAATGGGTCTTGTAATAGAAAATTAAATATCTTAAAATGACTGTAATAGCTTATATTATAAGATGTTAATATGGATTTATATAAATTAATTTCTAAAAAAGTTATGATGAATGAAAATATTATAGGTAAAAAATACAATGTAGATTATTAAATTTCCTCCTTCTGTGTTAATTTCAGTTTTAGTTTTGAACCTTGCATATTATGAAAAAATAAAATTTGAATAATACTGTAAATTGAACCAAAACTTATGAGACAATTGATTATTAGATTTATAAAAAATAAATCAATAAGTGTTAAAATATATAATCACTCCTTCCAATATCTACCATTATACAACATATTTTTTATTTTGTCTATACTTTTTTGAAAATTTATGATAAAATATTTTAAGTTACTAAAAACATATTTTTAAATATGAAGTAAAGGTTTATAGGTAAAACCATAAAAACCTAAATATTATAAGGAGTATAAGATGATAAAAATCATCTAAAATAAAGATATGAAAATTGAGAAAGATATGAAAATAGGAGAATTATTAGAAGTTGCTCCAGAAAAAGTTGATATATTGTTAGATGCAGGAATGCATTGCGTTGGTTGTCCAGCTTCACAAGATGAAACAATTGAAGAAGCTTGCATGGTACATGGAATAGATGTAGAAGAAGTAGTAGAAGCATTGAACAAATAATTAAATAATAAAATAAAAAATGTACAAAAAAATCAACTGATGAAGAGTCAGTTGATTTTTAAGTTATATATTCCAACCACCGTTTATTTGTAAGATTTGACCTGTAATATAAGAATTTTTTTCTAAAAAAAGTACACATTTAGCTATATCAGATGGTAATCCTATTCTTCTAACAGGTACTTCATTTAGAAGATTTGTTTTTTCTTGTTCTGATAAAAAAGAATTCATTTCTGTATCGATAATTCCGGGAGCAATGCTATTTACTCTTATATTTGATGGTCCAAGTTCTTTTGCTAAAGATTTAGTCATTGCATCTAATCCAGCTTTACTAATTGAATAAGCCATTTCACAGGAAGCTCCAATTAGTCCCCATATTGAAGAAATATTAATGATATTACCAAACTTTTGATTAATCATATACTTAGAAACTTCTTTAGAAGAATAAAAAGCAGAATATAAATTAGTTTTCATTATATTATCAAAATCTTCTATTGAGGTATCATTAATAGTCTTTACTAAATCAATTCCTGCGTTATTTACAAGTAAATCAATGTGATTAAATTTTTTTATTGTAAAATCAACTAAAGCTTGTACTTCAATATAATTTGATATATCTGCTTTAAAAGGATATATGTTTTTATAATCTTGGGCAATTCTTTCTGCTAATTCTTTAGATTTATTATAATTAAGTATAACAATATAACCATTTTGAGATAAGGTTTTCACAATTTCCGCACCTATTCCACGGGAACCACCTGTAACAATTGCAACTTTATGCTGAATATTTTTTTCTAGATTTTCTTCCATTTTTATTTGCTCCTTTATATGTACTTGTTAAAGAATGACAATTAATATACCTTAAAAAAATAAAAGCCAATAACAATAGCTTACCTAAAGTTAATGACCTTTAATAATGGAGCCACTTGTCCGATTTGAACGGACGACCTACTGATTACAAGTCAGTTGCTCTACCAGCTGAGCTAAAGTGGCATTTTTGGTGACCCCAACGGGAATCGAACCCATGTCTCCACCGTGAAAGGGTGATGTCTTAACCGCTTGACCATGGGGCC
>CANQHI010000011.1 GCA_947623725.1 uncultured Clostridia bacterium
GATTAATCATATAGTTATCAACCCTATATACATTTACTCCTTTATCATTTTCTACATATGGGGTATTACCATCTCTATATGTAATTACTGTTACTTCATGACCATCTTTTACTAACCTATGTGACAAATCATAAACTACTCTAGCCATTCCTCCTACTATTCTTGGTGGGTATTCCCACGATAGCATTAAAATTCTCATTATTTATTTCCTTTCAGATATTTCTTTTGTAACTACATACCTTGCTAAATATAGCACTATTTTTTATTGTTATTTTTTTGGCTTAGCCTAGTTAACTTTTATTTTCATTATCTTATTTTATACATAATTTTATAAAATGTAAATATGTAAATCACAAAATGTTTGCGTATTTTCATGTCTTTTAGTTTGCATTTATTTTACAATTTTGTTATATTTTAAATTTACATTTTTTATATATTTATACTTATATTTTGACAATATTTTTTATTTTTTTTTCATTTTCTATTGTAAAAAAAAATTCTTTGATATATTATATTGTATGAAGGTTATGCATTTTTCTAAGGAGGAAATAATGGCTCGCAAAACTAAAGATGAATTAACTAAAAACGCTATAGCTACTGAAAAAGCTACATCTGGTACTGTTAAAAAAACTTCTAAAACATCAAAAAAAGTAGCTTTAAAAAATGACTCAAAAGATACTAAGACAAAAAGTTCTGCCTCAGCTAAAAAATCTAACACAAAGAATTCTAAGGCTGAGAAAAAAGTTTCTACTAAAGAGCCTAAAACTATAAAGAAATCTACTTCTAAAACAGTTAAAGTAGATTCTATTAGCGATTCTAAAATTAATGCAAAAAATACTTCTATAAAGAAAGATAAAACTCAGAAAACTACTACTAAAAAAAATACTGCAAAAAAAGATACTGTTAAAAAAAATACTGTAAAAAAAGCAACTACTAAAAATATTTCTAAGACTTCTGATAAAAAAGTGGCCGATAAGAAGACTAGTGAAAAAAAAGCTGGTACTAAAAAAACTGTTACTAAAAAAGTTAGTGCTAAAAAAACTACCACAAAAAAATCTAGTACTAAAAAGTCTTCTGCAAAAAAATCTACTAAGAAAGTTGTATCTAAAGATAGCAAAGCTAAAATATTACCAATAAATCCTATAGAATATTATGATTTACCATATAGATACAATCAAACAGTAGTAAAAGTTTTAGCGCAGAATCCTAATACATTATTTGTTTATTGGGATATTTCTGATACTGATAGAGAAAATTTTGAAACAAAGTATGGTAAAATGTTCTTTTATAATACTAAACCTGTATTAGTAGTTCATAATTTAACAACTAACTATACTTTTGAAATAGACATAGATGACTTTGCAAATAACTGGTATATACATGTAAATAATACAAAATGTAAATATGTTGTAGAACTTGGAAGAAGGTCTAAATATCAAGGTGCTCAAAATATTCCAGTTAATTACTTAAATGTAGCATTTTCAAATGTTATAGAAATTCCAAATGATCACATTCTTTTCTTTAAAGAAAATGATAAAATTTATTTTAAAAATATAAAAACCAATAAAATTACTGAGAAAATAATAAAGAAAAAACCACACTTAAACATAGTTAAAGATATTTATAAAAACTACAATCTTTCTGAAGATGAAAACAGATTCGATTTCAAAAATCCATCTTCTCAAAATCCGACATCAACTTTTTTATAATTTTCAAATAGAAAGGATTAAATCTTATGAATAAACAACCCAAAGGATATGTTAGTTTTGTTTTACATGCACATTTACCTTATGTTCATCATCCAGAAAGTGAAGATTATCTTGAAGAGCAATGGTTATATGAAGCAATATCTGAATGTTATATTCCCCTTTTACAAAATTTTCAAAAACTTGTTGATGAGAATGTAAAATTCAGATTTACTATGTCTCTTACCCCACCTCTTCTTAACATGTTAGATAGTAAATTGCTTCAAGAAAGATATATAAAATATTTAAAAAAACATATTGAATTATCAGAAAAAGAAATTGAAAGAACTAAAGATAATCCTAGAATAAATAAATTATCACATTATTATTTTGACAAATATTCTAGTGACTTAGATTTTTTTAAAAATAAATATAATTGTAATCTTATTCAAGCCTTTAAAAAATTCAATGACCTTGGTGTGCTTGAAATTATTGGTTGTGGTGCAACACATGGATATTTCCCTATTTTATATGTAAATGAAAAAACAGTTAGAGCTCAAATAGCACTTGGCGTACAAACTTATAATAAATATTTTTCTAAGCCTATAAAAGGTTTCTGGCTTCCTGAATGTGGTTATGTACCTGAAGCCGATAAATATTTAAAAGAATTTGGAATCGAATATGTATTAGTTGAAACACATGGAATTTTATATGCTGACCCTACCCCATTATATGGAACTTATGCTCCTATTGTTTCTCCTGATGGTGTTGTTGCTTTTGGAAGAGATTTAGAATCATCAAGGCAAGTGTGGAGTTCTATAAATGGTTATCCTGGAGATTTTAATTATAGAGAATTTTATAGAGATATTGGATATGATGCTCCTTATGATTATATTAAGCCTTATATAGCTTCAAATGGTGTTCGTGTTTCTACTGGTATAAGATACCACCGAATCACTGGTCCTACTGAGCAAAAAGATATTTATGATATTCAATGGGCTTGGGATAGTTTGGAAAAACAAGCTGGACACTTTTTTGATTGTAGATGTAAACAAATTGAATATCTATCTGAAAAAACCGAAAATCCACCTATTGTTGTTTGCCCTTATGATGCTGAACTTTATGGACATTGGTGGTATGAAGGTCCTAACTGGCTTTATGTACTTGCTAAAAAGATTTATTATGATGATTGCAATTTTGAATTGATTACTCCTAGTGAATATATTGATAAATATCCTAATATGCAAATTTCTACTCCTTGTCGTTCAAGTTGGGGTGCAAAAGGATATAGTGAAGTTTGGTTAAATCCATCAAATGATTATGTTCATAGACATTTACATGTTGCAGGTGATAGAATGTGTGAACTTACATACAAATATCCAAATGAATCTGGTAATTCAATAAAACGAAGAGTTTTAAACCAATGTGCTCGTGAATTAGTTTTAGCTCAAAGTAGTGATTGGTTATTTATTATTACAAATGGAACTATGGTTGACTATGCTAAAAAAAGAATTAAAGATCATATTGGAAGATTTACTAAATTTTATTTGTGGCTTACTAAAGATATGGACTTAATTGAAAATAATACACTTTCTGATGAAAAGTTAAACTTCCTAGAAAGTATCGAAGAAAAAGATGCAATATTTCCTGAAATAGATTATATGATTTATTATTAATCAAAAAATATGCTTTTTATATAGAATATCCATAAAGTTTGTATAAACTTTAAAATTCTTATTAAAAGCATATTATTTATTTACTTATTTGTTAATTTGACTTTATCAAGTAAAGTGTGTAATTTTTTTATTGTCATCTTATTTGATAATTTTAAATTTCCTTATTATCTTATTTATTTTCGTCTGCTGGTGTTTCTTCTTTTACAGGCTCTTCTACTTTTTCTGCAGCAACTTCTGTTTCATTTTTTGTTTCACTATTTTCTGTTGATACTTCTGCTACTACTTCTTCTGTTGCTTCTGCTACATCTGTAGATTCTTTTACTTCTGCATTTGCTGTATCTTCTACATTCTCTACAGCTTCTACATTTTCAGTTGTTTCAGTTTCAACTGTTTCTGGTACCTCTTCTTTTACTACTAAATCATCTCTATTTAAGTTTGCTCCAACATTTTCCTTTGTCTTAGCAGATTTACCTAGTTTTTCTCTTAAATAATATAATTTAGCTCTTCTTACCTTTCCAACTCTTACTAATTCAACTTTTTCAACTAATGGAGAATGTAGTAAAAATGTTTTTTCTACTCCTACTCCATAAGAAATTCTTCTAACTGTAAAAGTTTCATTTAATCCACCATTTTGTTTTTTAATTACAATTCCTTCAAAGACTTGTATTCTTTGTCTATTTCCTTCTTTTATTCTTTGATGAACTCTTACGGTATCACCAACTTTTATATCAGGAACTTTACTTTTTAATTGTTCATGTTCTATTGATTTTATAATGTCCATAATCAATCTCCTTTCATTATTAATTTTTAATATTTTTTAATGTCTAATATCTTTTAGACTTTCAATTATTTTTTATTATTGCATAACATTCTTTATTACTTTTTCAAATCTTTTTTAATTATTATCTAATATTTTCTTTGCCAGATTTTTTTGTTCTTCATCTAAAAGCTCTGGTCTTTTTTTATAAGTAGTTATCAGTGCTTGCTCTTTTCTCCACTTATCAATATTTTGATGGTTTCCAGAAACAAGTACTTCTGGTATTTTTCTTCCTTTAAATTCTATTGGTCTTGTATATGCAGGATATTCTAACAAATTACTTTTTGAAAATGATTCTTCTTCTGTTGATTCATCATTCAAAACCCCTTTTACATATCTACTAACAGCATCAATTAGTACCATTGCTGGTAATTCTCCACCTGTTAATACATAATCACCTATTGAAATTTCTTCATCTACAATCTCATCTAGAACTCTTTGATCAATACCTTCATAATGTCCACATAATAAAATTAAATGCTCTTCTTTTGAAAGACTTTTTACTTTTTCTTGATTAAGCACTTTACCTTTAGGTGAAAGATATATTACTTTTGCATTTTTATCTTTTACACTATCATACGCATCATATACTACATCAGGCATCATAACCATTCCGGCTCCTCCGCCATAAGGAGTATCATCTACTTTTTTATGCTTATCTTTTGAAAAATCTCTAATATTTATTAAATTAATATTTATTATTCCTTTTTCTTGTGCTCTTCCTATAATGCTTTGTTTCATTGTTTCAAACATTTCTGGAAATAATGTTAGCACATCGAATTTCATTTTACTGCCTTTCTCTTTTACATTTAATTATTGGTCTTTCATATAAATTTTAAATATATTAATTATTATACTTTTTTATATCAAACCTTTTAATAAATGGACTATTATTTTTTTATTCTCTGTATCTATTTGTTTTACAACATCTTTTATGACTGGTATTAATATTTTTCCAACTTGGTATACATCATTTGCACCTGTCTGAAATACATCATCTAATTTTCCTAAAAGTTTTCCTTCATCGGTATATACATCAAATCCAATTAAATCACTTACATAATAAGTTCCTTTTGGAAGGTCTGGAGCATCTTTTCTATCCATTAATAAGGTACTATCTTTTAATTTTTCTGCTTCTTCTATTGTGTCAATTCCCTTTAATTTAATTACATAAATATTTTTTTGAATTCTTGCTCTTTCTATTTCCATCAAATTATTATTTATATATACTTTTTTTACTTTTAGAATATAGTCGACATAAGGATATATTTTTAATTCTCCTTTTAGTCCAAAGGTGTTTACTATAATTCCAAGTTCCATTTTCTGATTTTCATTAAGACTATTTTCTAATTCTTTATCAGTTTTATTTTTTTCCAAAATATCTCCAATCTAATCGTCAACAAATTCTACTTCTACTCTTTTTTGTTCTTTTGCTCCAAGTGATTTTGTTATAGTTCTAATTGCTTGTGCAATTCTTCCTTGTTTTCCTATAACTTTTCCCATTTCTTCTTTGTTAACTTTTATTTTGTATATATCTTTATTTTCTTCTTGGACTTTTTCTATTGTAACTTCTTCTTTGTTATCAACAAGGTTTTCTATAATTGTTCTTAGGATTTCTTCCATCTTTCTTGCCTCCTTATTTTGCCTTATTTATTAAGGCTTTAACTGTATCTGTTGGTTGAGCTCCATTTTTTATCCAAGTAGCAACTTTTTCATTATCTAACTTAATTTCTGCTGGATTTTTCATTGGGTCATATGTTCCTATTTGCTCGATAATTTTGCCATCTCTTGGTGATCTTGAATCAGCTACAACAATATGATAGAAAGGTGCTTTCTTTGCTCCTACTCTTTTTAATCTTATTTTTACCATAATTTCACCTCCTAAAAAATATTATTTATATTAAATTTAAAAACTTAATAACTAAACCATTTATTTTAATTTATCTTCTAATTCTTTTAATTCTTCCTCTGACATTTTATCTAAATTCATTTTTCCCATTAATTTTTTCATTCTAGGATCTAGATTTCCCGATTTCATCTTTTTCATCATACTTTGAGTCATTTCGAAAGATTTCATAAATTTGTTTATTTCTTGTACTGTTGTTCCACTACCATTTGCTATTCTAATTCTTCTTGATGCATTAAGTAGTTTTGGATTTTCTCTTTCTTTATTTGTCATTGAGCAAATCATTGCTTCTATTCTTTCAAATTCCTTATCATCTACTTGAATATTATATTTGCTCATTCCTGGTATCATTTTTAATAATGATGAAAACGAACCCATTTTCTTTACTTGTCTTAATTGAGCTAGATAATCATTTAAATCTAAATCTTTATTTTTTCTAAGCTTTTTTTCAAGCTTTTCTGCTTCTTCTATGCTAAACTTTTCTTCAGCTTGCTCTATAATTGATAAAACATCACCCATTCCAAGTATTCTTGATGCCATTCTATCAGGATGGAATTCTTCTACTTCGTTAAGTTTTTCACCTGTTCCTATAAACTTTATAGGCTTTCCAGTAACTTTCTTTACTGAGATTGCTGCACCACCACGAGTATCACCATCTAATTTGGTTAATACAACTCCATCTATTCCTAAATCTTCATTAAATTTTGTTGCAATATTAACTGCTTCTTGACCTGTCATTGAATCAACTACTAATAGAATTTCGTGAGGCTTTACATTTGATTTAATATTTTTTAATTCTTGCATAAGCTCTTCATCTATCTGTAATCTTCCTGCTGTATCAAGAATTACAACATCATTTAATTTGCTTATTGCAACTTCTTTTGCTTGTTTTGCTATTTTTACAACATCTTTTTCACCTTCATTTGCAAAAACAGGTACATTAAGCTGTGCACCTACAACTTGTAATTGCTTTATTGCTGCTGGTCTATATACATCACAAGCAACTAATAATGGCTTTTTACCTTGTTTTCTAAGAAGATTAGCAAGCTTTCCTGCCATAGTAGTTTTTCCTGAACCTTGCAAACCTATAAGCATTATTATTGTTGGTGGGTTTGGTGAAAAAGCTATTTTACTATCTGTTCCACCTAACAATTCAACTAATTCATCTTTTACTATTTTTACAACTTGTTGTCCTGGAGTAAGAGATTTAAGTACATCACTTCCTAAGGCTTTATCATGAATATTGCTTACAAATTCTTTTACAACTTTATAGTTTACATCTGCCTCTAAAAGTGCAAGTTTAACTTCTCTAAGCATTTCGTTTAAGTCGGATTCTGTTATTCTTGCTTTTCCTCTTAATTTTCTTGTAAAAGCTTGAAGCTTTTCTGATAAACCTTCAAAAGCCATTCTCCTATCTCCCTTCGAATAATTAATTTATTTCATATACGTTTATATTAGTTAAAAAATATCAAAATTAATGATTTAATTTTATTGTTTTATTTGATAAACTTTATTAAACTAATACTCTGAGTTCTTTTTGTATATCATTTAAAATCTTTTCTACTTTTTTATCTGATGAATTATCTCCAATTTTATTCAGTTGAGCTAATATTGTTTTTATTGTTTGCTCATTTTTTTTCATTTTCTTCATAAATCCAAGCTTTTCTTCGTATTCGAAAAGTTTATCTTCTCCCTTCTTTAGCAAGTCCCTTACGCCTTGTCTTGAAATATTATTATTCTCGGCAATTTCTGATAGTGATAAATTATCATTATAATAGTTATCTAAAACATTTAATTGTTTTTTAGTTAATAACTTACCATAAATTTGTAGTAATATACTTATTTCTACATACTTATCCATTTTATCACTCCTATATAGTGTAAAGTATATATACTTTACACCTTTTTCTTAAAAAAGTCAAGTATTTTACTAAAAATACTTGATTTACTTTACAAAATTGCATTTACTTTTTCACTTGAACTTTTTTAAAAACTGTATTTTTTAATTCATTATAGATTTAATTTATGTATTAGGTATTTCTGATAGTTTTTCTGATAATCTATAATATGTGTATCCATTATATTGAACACCTTTTACATAGTATATCGTTCTACTTTGTTCATTTATTATATATACATCATCTGTTCCTGTATATGTTGTTTCATCTCCAGATAAACCATAATTTCCTGAACCATTGTTTAAATCTGTCATATTAACAGTTAGATTCAAATTAACTTTGTTAACATTTATTACATAATAATTTGTATTATCATTTGGATTTTTAATATCTTGATCATTCTGCGTTCCATTTAAAAATTCAACCGAACCAGTATATTTAGGTCCTATATCTTTTATGTCTTTATCAAAAAATGCAACACTGACAGCTTCCCTCAAATTATCCATATCTTCTTTAAATCTCGAATATTTATTAAATTGTGTTACATTTGTTGTATTTATAACAACTGGTATAGAAATTAATGATAAAACTATAACAATTATAACTAACACAATTAATGTTATTCCATTTTCATTTTTTAACTTTTGCATAATTTATCCTTTTCTTTATCTATCTAGTTCTTTTCCGTCTATTCTTTTGATATTTTCGTTTTTTTCTAATTCATGATTAATTTCATTTATTTTTTCTACTTTATTTTGTTTTCTTACATTACTTTCTTTTTTTGATTTATTGTTTGGATCTACACTGCTTGAAAACAAAGACATAGTATCATTCTCAGCCTTCTTCAATTCCCCTAGCATAGTTTCACTTATGGCTTCTGCACCTGCTAAATTAGGATTATTTATATCGTATTCTGGCAAAACATCTGCTTCAGATATTTCGCTAAAAAATCTTTTTGCAAAAGAATCTATTTTTTGCATAAACTTTTTCATTTTTCTCTCCTTTTCGATTAATAAATCGACTATAACAAAATTATACCATAAATATTTGAATATATCAAGATTTTTATTAAATTTTACAAGTAATAAATTTCTCATTTTATCCTAATACAAAAAAGTGTATAAGCTTTGACATTATTTCAAAGCTTACACACCTCACTATATAGATTCTTCCTTTTTCACTCATCTTCGATTTGATATCATTTAAGTCTATTATTCTTTATATTTATAAATCTCCTAATTATCCCAATTTGCATATTCTTCTTCACTACCAGCATTTATTACCTCCGTTGATTCAGCCATAATTGCTATATTACAACTATAGTCATCAAGCATTTTATTTTCGTCTAAAAGCAAATTAAATGTAATATCTTCTGTGCTACTATTGGCTGGAACTTTTTGAAAATAATAGTAATATACTCCATCAGTAGAGCACAACGTATATGAAGAATAAGAATCAAGATCGACATCAAATGCATCTGGTGCAAAAATCTTAAATCTAATGAATTTTTCCTCAGAAGTATTATTTTTTATTCTTATAGTTTTTGAAAATTTATTTTTACCTTCTTCTAAATTTTCTTTTATATCTAATATATCAACTTTGCTAGTTATACCATTTCTGTCTGGCGATTTAAACATTCCTTTTTGACTAAATACATCAAATTCAAAAGTTTCTGTTAATACAGAAGAATTCTTAGTTCCTTCGTTATAATAATAAGAAAATTCTAAGGACACTTCTTCATCCTCAAGGGTTATCTCTACACTCTCGTCCGAAGCATACTCACATCTACTTCCCTTATATATATTTGTGACTGTATAGTTTAAACCAACAGGTAATGGTATACTAGATGAAATAATATCACTATTTTTTGCTAAAACACTTATAATGTTATCATATAAATCCTCTCCATTATAGTTTCCCTTAATCTGATATACAAAAATTTGAGGTTCAATTTCTTGTTCTGGATCATACTCTATATTATTTATTATTTCTATATTAGAAATTTTATTTTTACCATTTACACAACTAATACATAAATCAATATCATAAAGATGTCCCATTTTAGGAAATGAAATTATCAAAGGTATAAAACTTACATCAAAAAAATTTAAAGAAGCCTTTCCAATTTCTTGAGAGTCTTTACCTCGAGGCAAAATCAAATAACAATCTTTCTTTAATATACTCTTCCCATTATCCAATTTATTCACTCTTTTACCAAATTCACATCCTGCAATACAAGGTTTAATGTTTTTTGAATTTATTAAACTTATTATTTTAGAAGTTAAAATCGGATCATATGTACACATATTTTTTAAACTTGATGTATCAAAATTATTTAGTTCTATAAAATCATCTGTAAAAACGTATTTATTTTCATTATTGTCCCATTCAGCTATTTTAAATAAGTCTACAACACATTCTCCCTGCAATTCTAAGGCTAAACCATCTGCGCTATCTACCTCAATAAAGGAATTTTTATTTTCGAATGGATTTATCGTTACATAATCTCCAGAATCAAAAGTTAAGCAACATTCATATTCAAAATCAATTGTTTCCTCTTCTACTTCATCACCTGAAATCTCGAATATCTTTGAAGATTTATCTTCTATTGAAAAAGAGATAATAAGTTCTTGATTTGCCTCATTTGTAACATTAAATTCAAAAATTTGAGATGGCAAATTATATCCTTCTGGAGCAGATGTAATTCCGATATAATATTTACCGATTTTGTTTATTGTTGAAGAGCAATCATATTCTCCACTTTCGCTTTTTACTTCAATATTTTCAGCTAATGAATCCATACAACTTTTGTCATTAAATATGCTAAATTTCCAATTACTTATAGGTTGATTTTTCTCATCTATACCTTTTATTTTCGTAACTAATTCTGTTGATTCTCCATTTATAATTTTATCAATTTCTTTCTCAACATCTCCAAGCTTTTCTGTTTCATCTGCTTCAGATTCTTTATATTTTTGTGCAGCTAGTTTAGCTCTAGAAAACAAACCATTTTGACCTAGGGCACCATATAAAGTTATTCCAGCTAATATTAATAATATGATTATTGTTATTACTAACGCTATTAATGTGATTCCTTTTTCTTTTAATTTTCTTCTGTTTTTTACTCCCATTATTTTTCTCATTATTTTCAACCTTTCATTTTATATTTACATTTTAATTAATTTAGAAGCTTAATAAAAAAAGAAAAAGACTTATAAATCTAGTTATTATAACTATTTTATAAGCTTTTTTTCTCTTAGTTTTTTAATTTTTCGTAATATTTTTCTTTTATTTTTACATATGTTATCTTTTATATTTGTGATATATTTAACAATACTAAATTTTTTATTAAGCTTCTAAATTAATTAAAAAATTTTCATCTCATTGTTTCATTAATATCCTTAATTCTTCTATACTTCCAATCTAGATATTCAAAAAAAGATAATGTAAGCACAAATACTTACATTATCTTTCTATTATATTTCCATTTGATTTCCTAAAAAGTTAGCTGCAACCTGCACTACCTGTTCTTCTTGAGCGCCTATTTTTTTGCCACTTTCTTTAGCTAATAATATTACACTTCCTGTAACCTCACTATTTGATATTATTGGTGCAATAATTTGTGACTTTATTTCCTTTTCTCTATTTCCCTTTTCAGTAATAAGTATTGCTGTATTATCATCTGTTGTAACTACCTTTCTTTTATCTATAATTTTTTCTAAATCAGAACTTATTTTCTGTTCTAACAAATCCTTTTTGGTTGTTCCTGAAACAGCTGTAACAACATCTTTATCTGTTACTATTGCTATTAAATCTGTAACTTTAGCCAAACTTTCTGCATATTCTGTTGAAAAGTTTGATATTTCTCCTATTGGTGAATATTTGCGAAGAATTATATCTCCTTCTTTTTCTGTAAATATTTCTAAAGGACTTCCTTCTTTTATTCTTAATGTTTTCCTTATTTCTTTTGGAATAACTATTCTTCCTAAATCATCTATTCTTCTTACAACTCCTGTAGCTTTCATTTTTCCTCCTTTTGTTTTTATTTTTATTGTTTCAAAAAAAGGAAAAATTATACGAAAATATTTATTATTTTATTTTTTATATTTAATATAAAAAAAGATCAGAGACATTGCCTCTGACCATTTGCTTACTGTTTTTTCCATCTTATCATTTTAATTTCATTACAAATCTGTAGTAACTCTTTCTTTTTAACTTCGACAAAATTATCCATATTAGCAATCCACCCCAGTTTATCATAGTATCCTAAAGCTTCTTCAACTATTCTTTCAAATTCACTAATCGCTTCATTAGTATTTGAAAATTCAAGTTCGCACTTATGACCTCCAATGCTATACTCTAGCACTATCTTATTTCCATTTTTGCATGAAAACTCTGTTTCTAATAAGTCCTTAAACCAAGGATATAACGTGATTGCAGCATCTGCTTTAACCATAAACCGCCACATAGGTAAAGCTATATTGAAAATCAAAAAACTCACATATTTGACAATCAAAAAGCTCACATATACAACAAATAAAAAAATAAGAATTGCCAAAAACTGACGCGACATAAAATAACCTCCTCAATTGTTGATAGAAATTTATTAAAAGTTACATAATTTTTATTATACATTATTTAACATAAAATGTCAATTTATTATTTTATGGAAATTTTTAATTAATTAAATATTCTTAATAAAGAAAGATTCAATTTTATTTGATTTTTTTGACATAATCACTTAATTTTGATATAATTTTTGCATACTATAAATTTATGGAGGTTTTTGCTATGGCTAAAACACGAAAAAAGTTAAAAATTTTTAACGTACTTGCAGTAATTGCTATTGTATCTATTTTAACATTTGGCAGTCATGATGTAATTACTAAAATTACTTTAAGACAAGCTTTAGCTTCAGACAACTTTAAGTTTATTGAAACTGATGTTCCTATACCACCGGCAGATAATGTTGCTAACATTGTTGCAATAGGTGACACATTATGCCACAGTCAGAATTTCAAAGATGCTTATGATAGCTCAACTGGAATCTATGACTTTTCACCAATGTTCAAATATGTAACAAAATATTTTGAAAATGCAACTGTTGCAGTTGGTAACTTAGAAGCCACTCTTGCAGGACCTGAAAGAGGTTACAGTGGATACCCAACTTTTAATACTCCTGAACATCTAGCAATAGATTTAAAAGAGTTAGGTCTTGATGTAATGACTACTGCTAACAACCACACTTTAGACATTGGATACAATGGATTAGTTTCATCTTTGAATTATCTTGATGAAGCCGGATTAGCACATACTGGTTCTGCTAGAAGCGTTGAAGAACAAAATACAATTTTATTCCAAGACTTAAATGGAATAAAAACTGCCTTCTTAGCATTTACTTATGGAACTAATGGAATACCTGTTCCAAAAGGCAAAGAATATTGTGTTAATCTAATCGATAAGGACTTAATTAAGTCTAAGATTGATCAAGCAAAATCAGAAGGTGCTGAACTTATTTGTGTAAGTATGCACTGGGGTGATGAATATCATACAAAACCTAATTCTACACAAGAAGATTTAGCAGAATTTTTAATTAAAAATGATGTTAAGGTTATTCTTGGTTGTCATCCACACGTACTTGAACCAATGGAAATGAAAACTGTAACAATGGAAGATGGTACGACAAAAACTGGCTTTGTTATTTACTCAATGGGTAACTTTTTCTCTGCTCAAACTTATGACAATACTAGAAATACTTTGATTTTAAATGTTCAGGTCAGAGAAAATGGAAAAACTGGTGAAGTTACTATTGACAATGCAACATATACTCCTGTATATGTGTTTGATAACAACACTGGCGGAAATCCAAATTCTAATGGTTCTGATAGATATGAATTATTAGATATTGAAACCATAATTTCTGAGTATGAAACCGGAACTGGAAACTGGAATGAAAGAATGTATAATTTAGCTAAAACAGAACTTAATCGTACAGTAAACATTTTAGGCCCAGAAATCTTTAATAATACCAATGATAATCAAGAAATTACAAATACTGTAGAAACCCAATAATTAAATGCGGTTTTAAATTATAGGTCATAAACAAAAAACACAAAACATGCAAAAACTAATCAAATACTAAAAACACAAAATGTGAAAAAAAATAATCAAAACCTATCTAAAAACCCAAAACAAAAAATCTTATTAAATAAAAATACAATAATATGCAGTAGCGCGCAGCGACCAAGCGCAAGTGCGAATGGAGCGCTGAAATGAAATTTCAGCTAGCGACAGCAAGCTACAAATATTATTGTATTTTTATTTATATTTATTTTTATATTTATATTTTTATTTCCTATTTTTTAATATATATTTATTATTTTCTATTGATTAGATTTTAGTCATCTTCTTTTTTTGCTAATTCTAATATAAATTCTATTGCTTTAGAAAATTCTTGCAATACAACAGTTTTTATTGTAACTGGTTTATCAGAAACATAATCATCAATTATTTGTTTTAATTTATACATATTTTCTTGTTCTTCTATAATTACAGCTTTATTTTTATTTGCTCTTGTAACTAATTTTTCTTTTATTATAACAATATCTTCATTACTTGCACATGATAGTCTTTGAAATATTTG
The DNA here is from genome assembly GCA_947623725.1 of uncultured Clostridia bacterium. Lineage (GTDB taxonomy): Bacteria > Bacillota > Clostridia > TANB77 > CAG-508 > CAG-793. The sequence goes on from CANQHI010000011.1 coordinate 14,626, forward strand.
ATATGGATCACTATACTTAAATATTGAAACATCCATACACTCTTTATCAAATCTATCATAAAAGATTTCCATTTTCATAGGAATATTTTTAAATATTTCTTCTGCTTTTTCCTTATACATCTTATCTTTTAATTGAGCATTAAGTTCATTAAATCTTTCAAGAATTTCTTTCATATCAAAGTTATTATCTTCTACATAAATTGCATTTAATTCTTCTTCTGGATTTTCGCAATAATCAGAAGTTATTGATGCAATATTTAATCCATTTAAAAATATACTTTTAAGTGTTTCTTCATCATAAATAATTAAGTCTTTATTATTGAAGTACATAAAATATGCATACATTTTTACAATATCTATAAGTGATATTTTTCCGTTTTTAACTGTATCTAATACATCTTCAACAACCTTAGGAAATTCATCATCTGATATTTTCCAATATTCTTCTGTAAGAAGTCTTTTGTATCCCGGCAAATTGCTTGTATCTATTGTATTAATAATGTCTTCCATATCTCTTTTAAATACTTTCATATCAAATATTCTTGTACGCACAAACATTTCAATGAATTTAAAGAATCTATATTCTGCTTTAAAGTTATAATAATAGTTATTATCAAATTCTTTTATATAGAATTGTCTATTGTCCATAAATATTCTAGATGAAACAACTATAGATTTATATTCTTCATTATCTTTTACATTTATAAATTTATCCTTAGTTATTTTTCCAGCTTTTATTTCAAAAGATATTGCTATTGTAAATATTAACATTGTTTGCAAAATTCTATTATTTGTATTTGGATATGATTTACTTACCATGTCAAAAATCTTTTTAAAATCAGATAATGAATGTTTCAAAATTCTTAAGTTTCTTGTTCCACTCTTTTCAAATGTTGATGTAATTAGCCCTGTATTTGATTTTAAAAATCTAATTAAATCTGGATATTTTTCATACCTCATTAATATACCATTTATAATATATGCAAACTCTGGTTGATATTCAAAAGTCTCACCTATAAGTTTTTCCTTGATTCTTTCATAATCATTTGCTTTATCAAAAACATCTTCTATTGTATCTTTTATCTTTTCAACCATTGGCTTATCTGTTGTAAGTAGCTTGCTCTCTTTGTCTAAAAGATATGTTGCTATAAATGTTTTCATTTCTATATTGTTGCTTTTTAATTTTGTTGATAGCTCTTTTTCATTACATATAATTATTGTTTTTATATGGTCGTGTTCAACAAAGTTATTAATATATCCTAATATATCAATAACATCTACATTAGCTCTTTCAAGGTCATCAAAACATAGTACTTTGTCATCTGTTGAGAAAAAGTTTTCATAATCAATTTTGTCTCCATTTTGTGTAACACCAAAGAAGTTTGCCATGTCAAGTCCTGTTTTTGCATATTCTGGTATATTAGTCTGTCCATTTGAATTCATATATTTTTTTAAGTTTTTATCCATTAACTGAGTAGTTTCAATGAATATCTTTTTACTAATTTCTTCAAGATTAGATATACCATATAATGACATGTATATAGTTGTAAGATTTCTTCCATTTACTTGCATTGATTCAATTTTATTTCTTATTTTATTATTCCAAAAATAGGTTTTTCCACTACCCCATTCTCCATTTATCATTATTGCATAATCAGTATAATCTGACCTAATATAATCTAATATGCTTTCTACTATATCATCCATAAGTTTTCCTCTTTCTTCTTAATTTATATAATCTTTTGCAATTGTTAATATTCCAACTTCTTTAGCCCCTGCCTCTAGTAAAATCTTCTTACATTCGTTTGTAGTACTGCCTGTTGTATATATGTCATCAAATAATAAAACTTTTTTCCCATAAACACAGCTATTATTTACAATACTATATATTCCTTTAACATCATTAATTCTTTCTTTTATCCCTTTTTCACTTTGAGGCTTTATGTTCTTATTTTTTATTAATACTTTATCAATAAATTCTAAGTTAAAATTATTTTTTATTTCTAATTTTTTATGTAACATATTTTTACTGCTATATATTTTTATTTGATTATTTATTCCTTTTGCCAGTTCCTTTGCAATCAATGTTGATTGGTTATATCCTCTTTCTCGTTGTCTTTTTTTATGTAACGGAACCGATAGTATTATATCATAAGATTTTAAAAATTTGCACACTTTTTTATTTTTTAATAAACATTCTGAAAAAGTTTTGCATAAGTAAGCATTTCCATTAAATTTATATTTTATTAAAAGTTCTCTTATAATATCTTCATATCTATAAACAAAATAAATGTCTTTATGTTGCTTTATTATTTCATATTTTTTTAAATTATTGTAGCAATTTTCACAAATATTTTTTCCTAGTTTTCCACATATTCCGCACTTTGTTGGGAAAAATATTTCTAGTATTTTTTCTAAAACCGTCAAATTCCTTCCTTTAAAATTTATATTTAGATTTTTATAAAATCTATAAAACTTAATTTACATATTTGTTCCTTTAGAATTTTATAACATCTGTAAAATTTTATTTATATATTCGTTATAAAAATTCTAACAAATACATGTCAATAAATAATTATAAAGTTTTCAATATATTTATAATTTTAAAATTAATTATTTAGATTATAAATTTTGTAATTTATATTTTAGTCCTGTATTTCTCTTTTTAGTATTTACATTATTAATCATGAACTCCACTGCAGATTTATTACCTATAATAACTAATCTATTTTTTGCTCTTGTCATACCAGTATAAAGCACATTTCTTGTAAGTAAAACCGGAGCTACTTGCACTATTGGAAAAATTACTTCATTAAATTCGCTTCCTTGTGATTTATGTACTGTTATTGCATACGAATGTTCAAGTTGTTCTAAATCTGCTGTTTCATAAATTGCAATTTTATCATCATCAAATTTAATTTTTATTTTACCATCTTGATTATCAATTTCTATAATTTGCCCCATTTCACCATTAAAGATTCCCGAATTGATTTCTACTCCTTTAACCCAAGTAATGTCATAATTATTTTTTGTTTGCATTATTTTATCGCCTTCTCTAAATATGTTGTCTCCAAACTTCTTTTCTTGTTTATAATCTTCATAAGGATTATATTTTTCTTGCAATAATTTGTTTAGAGTTTTTGTTCCTAAATCTCCTTTTTTAGTAGGCGTAATAATCTGCGTATCTTTAGTATACATATCTATAATCATTTCTTGAATTTCTTTTATATTGTTTTTTGGAATAAAATCAAAATCATCTAATGTATCTTCTTCTGTATCTGATTCTTCAAAAAAATCTATTCCATCATTTACTTTATGTGAGTTTACAATTATTCTGCTTTTAGCAGCTTGTCTAAAAATTTTATTTAAAGTGACAAATGGCACTCTTTTTGATTCTATTATATCTTTTAACACACTTCCAGGACCTACTGATGGAAGCTGGTCAATATCTCCAACTAAAATTAATTTAGTTCCTTTATATATGGCTTTTAATAAATAATTCATTAAAAACATATCCACCATAGATACTTCATCAATGATAATTACATCACCATCAACTGGTGTTATATCTATATCTGGATTTGGTTTATCATCTGATAATTTTCCAATTTCTAACAGTCTATGTAAGGTTTTTGCTTCTTCTCCAGTTGCTTCTGTCATTCTTTTAGTAGCTCTACCTGTTGGCGCACAAAGTACTACCTTTTTTCCTTCATCTTTAAATAAATCAATTATTGTTTTTATTATTGTTGTTTTTCCTGTACCAGGTCCACCTGTAATAACTGTTACATTATTTTCATTTATACAATTTATTGCTTCTTTTTGTTTATCAGAAAGCTTTATTGTACTTACTTTTTTTATTTTACTATCTAAATTTTTTATCTCTTTTATATTATCTGCTTTTTCTAAATTTATTATTTGATTAGCTATATTTTTTTCTGTTTTATAATAATCCATTAAGTATATCCAATCTTGCACACATAATTCAGTTTTTCCTTCTACTGTAGCTAATTCTTCTCTTTGTTCTAAAGCAATTTGTTCTTTTGCCCTTAAATCTTTTATTCCATCTAAAACATCTTCTTCTGATATTCCTAAAAGATTCACAACATAAGTTATAAGATTTGCTTCTAATACGCATGCATGCCCATTTAATGATGCTAAATTAAGTGCATGCCTTATACCACTTCCAATTCTTCTAAGGTTATTTTTTTCAATTCCTATTTTTAGCGCCATCTTGTCAATTTGCTTAAAATCTACTTTTAAACTTAATTCTCCTAATATATAAGGATCTTGTTCAATTTTGTTTATTGTATCAGCTCCAAGTTTTTTATAGATAGTTTGTGCACTTTCTGCTCCTAGACCAAATTTTTCAAGAAATCCAACTATTTGCCATAGTTCCCAATTTTCAATAAAACTCTCGGAAATTTCTATAGCTTTTGTTTTAGTAATTCCTTTAATTTTGGTAAGTTCTTCTGGTTCATTTTTCATTATTTCTATAGTAGCCTCTCCAAACTTTTTAACTATTTTTGAAGCTGTTGCAGGGCCTACTCCTTTTATAACTCCATTTGCTAGATATCTTTCAAGAGCATCTAAAGTTTGTGGCATTATTTTTTCAAAAACATCTACTTTAAATTGCTCTCCATATTCTGGATGATTAACAAATTTACCTGTTACTTTTAAATTATCTCCTTTATTTACAAATGGTAGATAACCTACAATTACAGTATTACTATTTTTCATATAAAATGATGCTATTGTATATCCGTTGATTTCATTTTTATATATTATATCTTCAACTTCTCCTGTTAGTTCTTCCATATTCCTTCTTTCTTGACAAAAAATAACATTTTGTATGTTTTTATTTATATCACACAAAATGTTATATGTAAAGAACTTTCGTTCGTCAAATTTCTACATTTTTTTCATTTATGTTGCTTTATTTTAGCTTTATAAATATTATAATTCGTTTTCTTCAATTTCATTGTTTTGTATATTTTCTTGAGATACTAAATTTTGAGCTTTATTTGATTTGTGTTCCTCTATTGAGTCTGTTAATTTTTCCTTCGCATTATTTATTTCTACATCATTTGAATTTTCTATTACATCCATCAATCTAAATGAACTTTTAACTATTGGAGCTATATTATTTAATACTGATGTGTAGCCATCTTTCATTTCATTATATCTATCACCTGGAATAACTGGTATAGAAATTTCATTGAAATTTTCATCTTTTCCAAATTTCATACAGTCAATAACTTCATAAGAATTTTCATTATTCATTTTTTTATAAACAGTATAATAGTTTGTATCATAATTAATTGATTTTATTGTATTACCACTTGCTCTAATTGCATCTTCTGTAACAGCAGGAGTACTTCCATGCGATACTATAGTTCCTTCATTTAATTCATATTCATAGTTTTGTGGACTATATACAATTTTTATATCATTAGTTGTTAATTTGTCATCTCCTGTAACTGCTTCATATTCTTCTATATACGCATTTTTCAAATATTTTAATACATCATCTTTTGTCTTTAATCCATCTATTTCATCTTTTGTAGTTTCTTCTTTTACTTTTAAACTCTCTATAAATTCATTTTTTTGCTCATCTTTTTTGGCTTCTAAATCTGTTAAATCATTGTTCTTTTTTAAATCTGAATCATCTAACAAATTAGCTTCTGTGTCCTCTTTTAAATTAGCTTCTTGTTCTATCGCCTTATTTTCTGTAACTTCATTGTTATCTATTAATGCAGCCCCTCCAGCAAGTGCTGCTACAGTTCCTCCAAGACCTAACCACATTTTAAATTTTTTAAAGAATTTTTTCATATTGCTATCTACTTCATCTGGTACAATTATTGAGTCATCAGATATTATTTCAGAGCCACAAGCTTCTAATGCTGTCATTTCTATGTTAGACTTTGTTTTCTTAAAATCACTTCTACTTATTCTAGTTTTTCCTTTTCTTACATCATTTAATTTTATTGAATATAATCTTGTTATATCAAACGCTAAAACATTACCTATAAATTTTTCACAATTTCTTATTTCCTCATTATCTTTTACATTATTATTTGCTTCAGCTTCAGCAATCTTTTCATAAGCTTTATATATGTTCTTTACTTGTTCTGTTGCTTCGTGACTTCCACTTATTTTTCTTGCAGTATCAAATATTTTTAAAACATCATTATTTAAGCCTGCAGTATTAAAGTTTTCTAAACCATAATCACTAAAATTAACTTCTTCTAAAGAAGGTGATTTACTAGAGAAAATATCAAATGTAGGTAAGTTAACCACGCTTTCATCTTCATACTCTATTCTTGTATTAATAGGTTTTATTCTAATACTTGTTATTCTACCTCTTCCTTTTATATTTTCTTCCATTTTTTTTCTCTTTTCTTTTGTTGAAAAACAACAAATTTTTTTATAAAATAATTCAATAATAATATATATTAACAGTTAAATATTGTCAAGTTGTTACATTACTTTTTATATTGAAATATCGCTTTAAACTTGCAACTTTTCTTACAAATTGCATTTACTTTTTCACTTGACCTGAAATATTGCTTTTCTTGTTGGTTGAAGTGCTGTATAATTAGCAATTACATACTTTTTTATTTTTGTTTTATATAAAGCTTTAACCGCCTCATTTAAATCTAAATATGCTTCAATCTTATCCTTGTCAAATCCACTTGTTTTAATTCTAATTGCAATATCATAAGCTCTTGTTCCAGCTGTTATTACTCTTGTTACATTTTTTATATCAAAATTTATATCCCATATCCATGATACATCAAAACCATCTGCAATATTATCGTTTAATACAAATAGCAATTCTTTTTCTTCTTCATCTTCATTTAGTATTCTTAAAGAAACATTTGCACCAGTTGGATTTTTAGCCAAATTAATCAATGTTTCCGTATTATTAATTGTTACACTTTCACATCTTCCATTATCTAACCTAAAGTTTTTTAAAGAATCTTTTGCATCAAAATTATATATTTTTGAAAATGCTAGCACTGCTGCAAAATTATATATTGCATAAATACTATTTGCAAGAGTTTCGTAACGTTCATCTTCTGCCTCAAAAGAACCATTTTTTACATCTACATTTTTAATCTGTAAAAATATTTTTTCAGTTCCAAATCCACATTTTTTACACTCATATTTTCCTATATGTGAATATTGATAATATTCATAATCTAATCTTGTTTTATCAAATGGACAGAACTTTCCTTCTCCTGCTTCTTTTTCTTCGCTTGTGGCATATTTATATTTTTCCACACTAAAATAAAATACATTTTTATTTTCTGGATTTGCTCTTCCAAGCCTTGCAACATTTGGATCATCTCTATTTAAAATAAGATTATTTTGATATGTTTTTAAAAACTCTTCTATTTTTAAAATTAAAGCTTCTTCTTCTCCATTTCTATCAAGTTGATCTCTAAAGAAATCTAAAACAATTAATGTATCTAATCTTATCTTTCTAAAAACTCTAGGAACGTAACTTTCATCTACTTCTAAAGTTATATAGTCAGCCTTTACCTTTCCAGTAATTGTGCTATTTTTTAGCAAAGTGTTAACAATACCCGTTTCCATATTGTTTCCCTCTAAATTGCTAACTACCTTTTTTCCATTATTTTTTATTATATATGAAATTATATTATTAGTTGTAGTTTTTCCATTTGTTGCCGTTACCGCAATTACTGGGCAATTTATTTTAAAATATTTAATAATATTTGAATCCATCTTAGTTGCTATTTTTCCTACAACGTTTCCACTATTTTTCTTGAAAATACCTATAAAAGCACTTAAAATTTTACATACAAAAAATACTAAAGAACTACGCAAAATTTTCCTCCAATTACTTTAACTCATTTTCTATATCATCTATTTTTATTTGTTTTGTCTCTCCTGATTGCATTTCTTTTAACTCTACTATTCCTGTTTTAATTTCATTATCACCAATAGTTATAACATACTTTGCCTTTTTCTTGTTAGCATATTTAAACTGTGCTCCTAAACTTCTTCCCATTATATCTTTTAAAACATATATTCCCTTTTCTCTAAGACTTGAAACTAATTGAGTTGCATAAACATTTGATTCATTTCCAATATATGCTACAAATAAGTCTGGATTTTTTTCTAAATTTATTTCTGGACTACTTGCTTCAAATAAATCTAACAATCTTTCTTCCCCAGAACCAAATCCAATTGCAGGAGTTTTTTGTCCGCCCAATTCTTCTACTAAACCATCATATCTTCCACCACCTAAAATAGTCAATCCATCAGATTTAGATATAATTTCAAAAACAGTTTTAGTATAATAATCAAGACCTCTTACAATTCCTGTATCTATAACATAATTGATTCCTAAATTATTTAGTAATGATTTAACATTCTCAAAATGAGTTTTACACTCATCACATAAATAATCAATAGTTCTAGGAGCATTTTCATTTAGCTTTTTGCAATCTTCTTCCTTGCAATCAAGTATTCTCATTGGGTTATTTTCAAATCTTGTTTTGCATACATCGCAATATTTATCTAAATTAGGTCTTATATAATCTTTTAAAGCATTTATATAATCATTTCTGCATTTGCTACAACCAATAGAATTAATATGAAGTTCAATATTCTCTATGTCTAATTTCTTGCAAAAATTACTTGCCATTTCAATCATCTCTACATCAGCTTCGTAACTGTCCGAACCAATTAATTCCACTCCAATTTGATGAAACTCTCTTTGCCTTCCCTTTTGCACATTCTCATATCTATACATTGGCATTGTATACCAAAGCTTTATAGGAGAAGGCATACTAGACATACCATTTTCAATGTAACTTCTAATAACACCAGCAGTTCCCTCAGGTCTTAAAGCAACTTTTCTACCGCCCTTGTCATCAAATATATACATTTCCTTTTGAACAACATCAGTCTCCTCTCCAACACTTCTTTGAAAAAGCTCTGCTCTTTCAATTACAGGAACTCTAATCTCTTCGTAACCATAATTTTCAAATAACTCTTTTGCAACATTTTCAACCTTTTGCCACTTCCTTATTTCATTAGGCAAAATATCCCTTGTTCCCTTTAATTTTTGAATCATCTTATATCTCCTTTCCTACTTCTTACGCTTAACCTCATAAACACTATCAATTTTTCCAATTTCTCTCTGGGCGTGATTCAAGTCCTCTAAGCTTTTTACCTCAATTGTCATTTCAATTACAACAATCTTTTCCTTATTAGATTTTGCATTAATAGCCACTAGATTTACATCAGATTTAGAAATCGTATTAATTACTTCTGCTAAAAGTCCCTGTCTATCGTTTGCAAAAACATTAATTTCAACATTATAAGAACTTTGTTTTTCCTCATCCCAATAAACATCAATAATTCTTCCTTCATCTTGAAATAAATCTTTTATATTTTTGCAATCTTTTCTATGAACAGTAACTCCCCTTCCTCTAGTAATATATCCTATTATATCATCACCTGGTACAGGCGTACAACACTTAGAAATTTTAACTAAACAATTATCAATGCCTTTTACTATAATTCCTGTTTTAGAAGATTTTGGTTTTAAGTTTTCATTTTTGTGCAATTCTTTTATTTTCTCTTCAACTTCTACATCATCTTCTTTGTTGTCTTTTCTATATTCTTCTAAAGTTCTAGTAATTATCTTGCTTGCACCTATTGAGCCAAATCCAACCGCTGCATACATTTCTTCTAAATTTTTAAAATTATATCTCTGTAATGCTGGGGCATAATATTTTTGTATAAATAACTCCTCATAACTAAAGCCAAGTCTTTTAATTTCCCTTTCGACAATCGCTTTACCTTTTTCAATATTCTCCTGCTTGTCATGTTTCTTAAACCATTGCAAAATTTTATTTTTTGCAGATGAACTTTGAACAAATTTAAGCCAATCTCTACTTGGACCTTTACTGTTATCACTTGTGATTATTTCTACTATATCACCATTATTTAACTTAGTAATTATAGGCATCATCTTGCTATTAATCTTACAGCCTACCATTCTATTTCCTATTTCTGCGTGTATGCTATATGCAAAATCAATTGGCGTACTTCCTTTTTGAAGTGTTTTTATTTCTCCTTTTGGAGTAAATACATATACCTCATCTTCAAAAAGTTCTGTCTTTAATGTAGTCAAAAACTCTTGTGGATCTTGCATATCTTTTTGCCACTCTAAACTTTCTCTAAGCCATGACAATTTATCTTCACTAACAACAACATTTGCCTTTTTACCTTTTAAAAAGCTTTGCTCCTTATATGCCCAATGTGCAGCTATACCAAATTCAGCAATTCTATGCATATTATATGTTCTTATTTGTACTTCAAATGGTGTTCCATTTGGACCTATTAAAGTTGTATGAAGTGATTGATACATATTAGGTTTTGGCACAGATATATAGTCTTTAAATCTTCCAGGCATTGGAGTATATAACTCATGAACTACACCTAATGCCGCATAGCAGTCCTTTACCGAATTTACTAAAATTCTTAATGCAAATAAATCATAAATTTGGTCAAGTGTTTTATTATCTCTTTGCATTTTTCTATAAATAGAATAAAAATGCTTTGCCCTCCCTGTAATTTCTGCTACAATTTTTTCTTTTTTTAAATTAACTCTAATTTCTTCTGTAATTGCATCTATAAATTTTAATCTTTCTTCTCTCTTTTTATCTATTCCTTCAACAATTTCTCTAAAATCTTCTGGATATAAATATTTAAAAGCCAAATCTTCTAGTTCCCATTTTAAAGAATATACTCCGAGCCTATTTGCAAGTGGTGCATACAACTCTAATGTTTCTTTTGCATTTGCAATCTGTCTATCTCTAGCTAAATATTTAAGTGTTCTCATATTGTGAAGTCTATCTGCTAATTTTATTAAAATAACTCTAATGTCTTTTCCCATAGCTAAGAACATTTTTCTATAATTTTCAACTTGTTGTTCTTCTGCACTAACATAATTTATTTTTCCAAGTTTAGTTACTCCATTAACTAATTCTGCAATTTCTTCACTGAATTCGTTTTTAATATCTTCTATTGTTACATCTGTATCTTCTGCTAAATCATGCATTAATGCCGCACAAATTGTTGCATCATCTAACCCTATCGATGACAAAATATAGGCAACTTGAACAGGATGAATAATATATGATTCACCTGATAATCTTTTTTGATCCCCATGATGTGCTACAGCATAATTATAAGCTTTAGTTATAAGCTTTGTGTCTGCTCTTTTATTATGCTTTTTTACTTCTTGTAATATATCTTTTAAATTTTTCTCTTCTATTTGTGACATTGCTGCTCCTATCTACTGACTTTTTAATTAGTTATACAGATTTTCTTAAATCCTTTATATTAATTTGGACTTTTTCAAAATTATTAAATTCATTAATTTCAAGATTTCCTACAATATCAACTTTATCTCCAATTTGAAAATCATTTACTAAATTACCTAAATTAAATCCAATTGCATCAATCATGCAATTCTCATCTTTTAAAGTTAATTTTAAATGTTTTCCCTCTGATAAAGATCTTATCGAATCTATCTTTAAATCTTTGTATAAAATTTTAGGTACAGAATTTGCTTCGCCAAATGGTTCTAGCAAACTTAATTCTTTTACTGATTCTATTGATATATCTTTATTACTAACAATTTCATCTATTAATAATTCCTGTACTAAATCTTCTTCTAAATTTTCATCAATATATTTTTCAAATTCACTTTTAAATTTTTCAAAATCTTTAGTTTCAAGTGATAATCCAACTGCCATACTGTGTCCACCAAAGTGTTTTAAATATTTACTACAATCTACTATTGCTTTATGCAAGTCAATTCCTTTTACACTTCTTCCAGAACCTTTAGCTTCTTCCCCTTCAATGCATAGTAATATACTAGGCTTATAATACTTTTCAGTAATTCTCGATGATACTATTCCTATAACTCCATGATGCCATTTTTCACTGCCTATAACTATGCATTTTTTATTTGCTTTTATCTCATTTTGTGCCTCATTATCAGCTTCTTCAAATATTTTCTTTTCAGTTTCTTGACGAAGTCTATTATACTCTTCTACCTTTTTTACTAGATTTCTTGCATCTATAGGATCATTTGTTAAAAATAATTTTAGTGCATCTTCTTGATGTCCCATTCTTCCACAAGCATTAATTCTTGGAGATACTCCAAATGCAATTGTTTGAGAATCAATTTTCTTAAATCCTATTTGATTTAAAATCTCTCTTAATCCAATATTTTTAGTTTGTTTTACTAATTTTAAACCAAGTTTTGCAATTATTCTATTTTCATCTACTAATGGGACAATATCTGAAATTGTTCCTACACAAGCTATATCTAAATATTTTAATGCTTCGTTTTCATTTATGTTTAATTTTTTACAATATGCTTGTGTTAGTTTAAAAGCTACTCCACAACCTGCAAGTTGAGTAAATGGATATTTATTATCCTTTCTTTTGCAATCTACTACTGCTATTGCTTTTGGAATTTCGTCAAGTGTTTCATGGTGATCTGTAACTATTACATCTAATCCATGTTCTTTTGCTATCTCTATTTCTTCTATTGAAGTTATTCCGCAATCAACTGTAATCATTAATGTATAATCTTTTGCTATACTTTCTATTGCCTTTTTATTTAAACCATACCCTTCATTTAATCTGTTAGGAATATAAGTATCTATTTCTATTCCTCTATCTTTAAAAAATCTTTTTAGTATTGTAGTACTTGTTATTCCATCAACATCATAATCTCCATATATAATTATTTTTTCCTGATTTTTTACAGCTTTTTCTATTCTATCAATAGCCTTGTCCATATCTGGCATTAAAAATGGATCATAAAAATCATTTCTAGTGGGATTTAAAAATTTTTCTATCTCATTATCTGAAAGATTTTTTTGTGCAATTATATTTGAAACTAATGCTCCTATATTAAACTTTTTTTCAATTTCCTGTGCTCTTTCTCTATTTACATCTAATACTCTCCATGTTTTATTCATTTATTTTTAATTCCTTTCTTAATTTGTTTAAGAGAGGTTTTACTTAATTTCACTTTAATTAAAAATACCATCTTCTCATTCTTATAAATAATTTGTCAATATTTTATACCTTTTTACAATTTTTTGCAATATGTATATACCTTGAATCTTATTTACTTAAAACAAAATAAAGTGTATAGATCTAAATGATATGATACCTCCTAAGTGGATTTTAGTTATTTACTATGTCTACTTAAAATGTATCATATCAAAAATTCTATACACTTTACTCTTTTTATTATTGTCTTTTATTTACTTTTTTATTAATGTTTTTTACATTCTAATTATTGTATTTTCTTTTTAATTGTTATAATTCCAGCTATTGACAACATTGTTATTACAGCTACGATGTTTATCATATTTGTTTCTTCTCCTGTTTTTGGAGTCTTGTCTTTTTCACCTGTTACTTGAATTTCTTCTACTTTACTATAATAATATGTTACGAATGCAATTCCTTCTTGTATTACGCCTTCTTCTTTTCCTTCTGTCTTTATATATCTATATCCATCTATTTCTTTTGCTTCTACACTATATTTTTCTCCTACATCTGCTTCTATTACATCTGAATCACTTATGCTGTATCCGTTTTCATCAACATAGTCTATTATAATAGTTCCTCTTATTTTTTCGCATAATATTACAATATTGTAGTTTTCTTTTATGTCTTTTAATTCTATAATTCCGCCTTTTTCATTTCCTGCTCTATCTTGCTCTACTCCATTTATTAATATTTTGCTTACATAGTAGCCTTCATCTGGTTCAAAAGTTACTTTTGCATTTTCGTGAATAATTACATTTACATTATCATCTACTTCTTCTTGACCTTTTGTTATTTTAACTTGTCCATTTATAATCTTTGCGTTTACATTAAATGTCTTTTTTCTATAATAGAATATTACTTCATTTTCTCCTTCTTTTATTGTTCCTTTTTTATTTGCTGGAACTGGAGTTACTAATTCATAATCCTCTATTTCTTTTGCTTCTACTTCGTATTCGTCATTTACAAATAAATCTTTTATGTCTGATTTTGCTAATTCTTCACCTGTTTCACCATTTACATATTTAACTACTAATGTTGCTCTCTTTAGCTCTGTTGTTGCATTTGCTTCTGCACTGCTTTCTTTTTGAGTACTTATATTTGTTCCATCTTCTTTTACTTTTAATGCTAATGTTCCAGTTGCTTTATTTTCTATTTGCTCCTCATCTATGTTAATGTCTTTATAATTTACTTTAAGATATTTTGTTATTTCTATTTTTGCTTCACCATTTTTATAGGTATTTATTACATTTTCTTGTCCTAACAATTTCAAAATATCATTATTTTCTATTGTCCAAGTTACAGTGTTATTTATAGTATTATAAAATAATTCATTTCCGATTAATTTATCTGCTGATAAAACATTTCCACTTTCATCTACTTCTGATACTTTTTCTATATTTTTTGAAGTAAATGGTAATTCATCAGTAATTATTACATTTGCATCTCCAATAAAGTCAGTTATTGTTGTATTGAATTTTATTTCATATATAATTTCTGCATTTGTTCCTGATTTTTTTACATCAGCTATTTTTGTTAATGTATTTGTGAATTCTGGATTTAATAATTCTGCATAGCTATTTTTTATTGTAATTGTATTTTCATTTGAATCTATGTATGCTTTCTTTCCTGTAGCAATATCATAATCTAATTCAACTTGTCCAGAATAATTTTCAATAGTTTCTGCATCATCTGATGCAAATTCTTTTGCTGTATATTCTATTACTTTTCCGTCTTTGTCATATTTATCTAAACCTTCAAATTTTGTAGACCATTTAGATTCATCATTTTCTACTTTATTTGTAGAATTCAATGTTACTTTATAATCTCCATCAGGTATGCTTTCATTATTTGCTAATAGTTCTACTTTTATTGCATCTGGTCTTAAATTTCTTATATTATTATAATCTTCCCAGATTTTGTTTACTGTAACATCTCTTTTTCCAGTTAATACATTGGTTGTTGTAAGTGTTAATTTATTATCTTCTTCTTTATCTTTTACAATTGCTATATTTTTTACCATACTTGCAACCCATGCATATGTTGGATTTGCTTTAATATATGCATCTATATCAACTAAGTCTCCACCTGTCACTTGTATATCTGAAACATATTTATCTCCATTTTTTGCTTCATAATTATAGCTCTTTGATATTACATAGTTGTATTTTTTAGCAGCTTCATTTCCTACATCTTCTTCTGCAGCAAGTTTTAGTGTTTCTGTCCATTTATTAGCATCACTAGAATCTACATCATCTGCTGATAAAGTAAATGTTCTTATTGGCTTTAAACTACTAGCTGCTAGCAATGGATTTTTACTTTCCTTTATTGATTCCTGCATTTTATCAATATCTGCTTTATCATATATATCAACTTTTATGCTTTCAGGTCTATTTTCTGCATATCCGTCATCTTTCCATACTTCATCAATTGTTATATCTTCATATACAACTTTTGATTCAGTTGGAGCCATTTCTAGTTCTGTATTTACTGGAACTCCTGATGCATATATTTTTCCTGTTACTTCAACAGTATTTTTGCACTCACTAGCATCTGCTCCCTCTTCAACTTCAAGACCTGATATTTCAAATCTCATCTTATCTTCAAACAATGTTAAATTATCAATATTCTTGCTACTTTCTTTTCTTCCCCAGTCTATTTCTATTGTATTTCCATTTGTTTTTATATTATTAGCATTAATTTCTTCTTCAACTTCTCCTGCTGTTAGTGCTATTCCTGATGTTTGAGTTGAACTTTTTGTGAAATATGCTTTTACTTGTGCATTTTCAACATTATTAATTTTTTCGTCTAAAGTAATTATTGTTTTTGTATCATATAACCCTGTTCCGTTATTTCCTTTTATATTTTTTGCTGAACCTGTAACTAATATTTGATTATCATTTAGTCCATCATTTTGGTCTTCATAATTATCTTTTTTTACATTTTGTGTTTTTATTGTAGTTTCATAATCTGTTCCTTCAATATCTACTGCAAGTCCAATTGCAGATGGTTGAAGAGTAACACCTCCACCAGTTGCAAACTTAAATGTAAAGTCACTTGCACTACTTGGTATTGTAATTGGACTCGTATCACTTCCATCAATATCAATTAAATCCGCATCTGCTCCATTATAATCATATCCAGTCGAAAGATATTTCTTTTCAAAATTCTTTCCTGATACTGTTCCATATTTTGATTTGCTTTCAATTGGTAATCCATTTCTTGTAAATATATAATGTAATGGTTGCTCCTTTGTTCTTATTGTATTATTCCAATTTCCATTTCCACTTTTATCATACAAGTTAACTGTTGTTGTGTCATTATTATTAGATTTAATATCTAATGTTAAAACATTTTGATTATTAGTCTCGTCTGCTCCATCTACAGAATAGAAAAGTTGTCCTGTTATTTTTTTATCGCCTGCTCCATCTGTATTTAAACTCTTTATTCCTTCTTTACTAATTTTAACAGATACATTTCCATTTGATCCTGATAAATATGCTGCTCCTAGCTTTAATGTTAAAGCTCTTAAAGGTAAATTATTTTCTCCTTTAGCATTTTTTGTAGTATTTTCTTCTATTACAATTAATCTCCATGATGCATATTGGTCATCTGTATCTCCTGCTTCATATGGAACATTACAACAAATATATTCTCCATATCCTTGATCTTTTACAAATTCGGTAACATCCATATATCCAACATATCTATTGCTTGTATTTGGATTTTCGATATGTTGCATTATTGTTGTTATGTATTGTTTATCTGGTCCTATTAATGTTATTGGACAATTTTTTAAGTGATAATGACTCTTATTCTTCTTTTGGCTAATTACTAAATAAGCTTTATATATTGTATCTCCATCATTCTCTTTTTTTAATGTTCCTGCTGAAGAATTTCCTGGAATAGTTACATTTTCAGATTGTTTATCTTGTTCAAAATATTTAACCCACTCATATTCTTTTAATCGTGATAATTTAGAAAAATACTCAGAATTTTGATTACATTGATATAGACTAGCATTATCTAAAGCTCCTCTTGGGACAGCTGAACCACCTGTATAGTTAAATTGATAATGTCCTACTAAAAATAATCCATCTGGATTATCTTCTCCCATCCATTTTGTAAAGCTTGCTCCTGCATTCTCGACAACATTAACACTTTGATTCCATTTTTTAGTTTCTTCACTTTCAAATTTACTGTATCCCTCTGGCACAGTAGGCTCGCCAGAATCATTTTGTGCTGTATTTGCTACTTTATATGAATTATTATTTTCAATTTCATTTGTATCATCAGCTTCTTCATTTGTTACTTCTATGCTGTTTTCTTTCAACATATTTTCTTCTTTATATACCGCAAAAACTTCACTGCTTACTGGTATAAAGTACATTGCAATTTCTATAATTGCTACAATTAAAAATAAAAATCTTCCTTTCTTTAGCATTTTCTTTATCCCTTCGAAAATATATTTAGGTTTTCTGGTTTAGCCTATAAACCTTAAAATCTTTATTATTACACTATTTAGAGCAAACTAATAAAAATTTGTAATATGTATATTATAGCACGGTCAGTTCTTTAAAACAATAGTTTTATTCGAATTAATTTTATATTTTCCTTTCACTTGGCATGTTTTAAACTTTTTTATAAAAAATTCTCTACATTCTTTGCACCCCCCGAGTTTGCCACTTTATGCTCCTGATAACATAGATCAATCTTAGTATTCAAGCGAGTTTGATAGATTTTTTCTTCTTGATTTTTTTGTAGTCATATAATTTCTTTTTATACCTCTTATGTATCAACGGTTTTAGCTCTTTTTTTAATCAAAAAAATCATATAGGTATATATGTGTAGGTATATAAATCAAAGCGCATAAATACTGGCTTTCAGCAATTTTAATTACCATTTTCTTGTAAAAAACGAGGATCTAAGTGGCAAACTCGGAATATAGCATAACTACAGTACTAAATCAAGATATTAAAAATAAAAAAGTGATATAAATTTATAAAAAATAAAAGAATAAATCTTATAAAAAGCTTTATATGAGCTAATTATAAGGTTTATTCTTTTTTTATTAAGTTTTTTCATTAACAATATAGTTTTATATTTTGTCTTATGCAACTTTTATTCCTGTATTAATAACTTCTTGTATAAAAGGTGTTGCAATTTTATCATAATCTTCTTTACTTATTGGATGTGGTTCTATTCTTGTATCTATTTTCCATGTATATCCAATTAAATCAGCCATATCATCAAATATATCTTTAAAATCACTAGAAATTATAGCTATATCTATATCGCTATCTTCATTTTGCGTTCCTTTTGCATATGAGCCAAATAATATTATAGCTTCAATCTTATAATATTTGCTTATTTTCTTAATATATTTATTTATTGATTCCATTATTTCTCTATCAATATTTCTTTTAACCATTTTCGTACCGCCTTTATATTTCTTATTTGTTCAGAAGTATATTCGCTTGTGCATTTTTTATTAAAACTATTCTTGTAATCATCATATCTAGCTCCAATATTAAATGT
>CANQHI010000012.1 GCA_947623725.1 uncultured Clostridia bacterium
ATATTAAATTAATCTAGAACTTTCTTTTACAATTTTTTATTATCTTTTAAAACTGGAATTTAAATTTTCACTTCACGTAATTTTTATCCTACTTTAATTATGTTTCTATACTTTCATGTCTACAATATGCAATCAATTATATAGTATTCATAATCTTATTTTAGTTCTCTTTTAATTTCTTTAATTCTTCTATACTTATTTTCGTTACTTCAGATATAAGTTCTAAATCTATTTTTTTATCTATCATATTTTTAGCAATTTCCAACTTAGCTTCTTTTTTTCCCTCTTTTTTTCCTTCTTTTTTGCCAAATTCTCTTGAACCTTCTATTCCACTTTTATATCTAAATTCTGCTAGAAGTTTATTTTCATATCTTTCCTGTTCCTTTGGGTCGCTACTTATCTGGTCTAATAAAGTTCGTGCTCTTTTTATTTCTTTATTCTTTTTTTCAGCCATCTTTATTTTTTCCTCCTTACCCACTATTAACCACAACCACTGCTCTAATTTTCCTTCTACTCCTGGATTCTTTTTTATAAACTTTGGCAATTCAATAAAATGCTAGTTTTATATCTAATAAATTTATTTTTTCATCAAGCCTTTAATATACTCAATCTCTTCTTCTTGATTTAATCTCATAAATATAGGCTCACCTTTTTCAATTACTTTAAGATTTTCCAGTTCTTTATAATTTTTAAGATTTTCCCAACTCACATTATTATCAATACCTAATTGTCTTAATATTTCATCAGAAGTATGTGTCATAAAAGGTCTTATCATAATTGCAATTTGCTTTAAATTAGCAGTTAAGTGATATATAGTTGATGACAATTTTTCTTGATTTTTTTCTTTTAAATCATTATCATCTACTTCTTTCGCCAAGCTCCAAGGTTGTGTTTCATCAATATATTTATTAGTTCTTGAAACAAAAGTCCATATTGATTGGATTGCATTTGCAATTTCATAATCTTTCATATATTTTTCAAAAGTTACTACAGTATTTTCTGCTGATTCCTCTAACTCTTTATCAACATCATTGGGTGTTCCATTATATTGAGGTACATTTCCTTTAAAATATTTATTTATCATAGATATTGTTCTATTTAGCAAATTACTTAAATCATTACATAAGTCTGAATTATATCTTTCAACAAAGCTTTCTGGTGTAAACATTCCATCTGTTGCAACTGGTATTTCTCTTAATAAATAATATTTTGTTGCATCTAAACCATACCTCTCCATCAATTGCTCTGGATAAATAACATTACCTTTTGATTTTGACATTTTTCCGTCCTTCATTGTAAACCAATTATGAACAAGTATTGTTTTTGGAAGTGGAATATCAAGTGCCATTAAGAATATTGGCCAATAAATCAAATGAAATCTTGCTATATCTTTTCCAACAATATGAAGGTCAGCTGGCCAAAATCTATTATACAATTCTTCGTTTTCTGAAGTATATCCTAATGCTGTTATATAATTTGTTAATGCATCAAGCCATACATATATTACATGTTTTGGATCGCTTGGAACCTGAATTCCCCATGAAAAAGATGTTCTAGTAACACATAAATCTTCTAATCCTGGTTTTATAAAATTATTTATCATTTCATTTTTTCTAAATTCTGGTTTTATAAATTCTGGATTATCTTCATAATATTTTAATAATCTATCTGCATATTTCTTCATATTGAAAAAGTATGCTTCTTCTTTCATTTTACTTACTTCTCTTCCACAGTCTGGACATTTTCCATCTATTAACTGAGTTTCTGTAAAATAGCTTTCACAAGGTTTACAGTACCATCCCTCATATTCTCCTTTATAAATATCTCCCTGTGATAAAAATTTTTCAAATATTTTTTGTACTGCTTTTACATGATAATCATCAGTTGTTCTAATAAATTTATCATAATCAATCTTTAACTTTTTCCACAATTCAACTGCAATATTTGCTTGAATATCAACATATTCTTTTGGCTCTTTTCCATCATCTTTTGCTTTGTCTTCTATTTTTTGACCATGTTCATCAACTCCTGTTAATAAAAATGTATCAAATCCCTGTAGTTTTTTATATTTTTTTATAAAATCTGCTAATACTTCTGTATAAGCAGTTCCTATATGAAATTTTCCACTTGGATAATAAATTGGAGTTGTTAAATAAAATTTTTCCATAAAATGTCCCCTTCTTATATTTAAAATTTTAATAATATATTCAAACTTTTATAATACATTCATATTATTTTTAATTAAACTTACAATATGTTTAATCTTTCCATATTTTACTATACTTTTCGAAATTATGCAAGCTATAGAATTCTGCGACAATAAACATCAAAAACTATTATTATTCATATTAAATAATAAAAAATATAATAGTTTGCAGTTGTGCGTAGCGATCAAGGGCCAAGCCCGCGAATGGAGCGAAAAGTGATTTATCACTTTTCTGCGACAACAAACAACAAAAACTATTATATTTTTCATTATCTATATTGTATTATAATAATGTTGCCCCAATTATCCCTGCATCATTTTGATGTCTAGCACAAATTAATTTACATTCAGTATTTTTATTAAATTTATTTTCTTTTACTTCCTTATCGAGCTTTGGCAAAAATATATCTGTATAATATGAGAAACTTCCCCCAAAGCATATAGCTTCTGGTTCAAATATATTAATTATATTTATTATTCCTATTGACAAATTTTTAATATAATTATCAATAAAATTTCTCATTTTATCTTCATTGATATTATTTCTTATATATTTTTGAAGCTCTTCTGAATTAATATCTTCATCTAGCCCAAATTGCTTTATTGCTTCTTTTTTTAATCTCTTCATTGATGCATAAGTTTCAAAACACCCTATATTCCCGCAATTGCATTTTATACCGTTTTTATCTATCATCATATGCCCAAATTCAAACCCCGGAGCCTGCTTTAATTCAACTAAATCTCCATCAATAAATACTGCACTTCCTACCCCTGTTCCAATACACAAAAATATACAATCATCATATCTTTTTAATTCTCCATATTTTTTTTCAGCAAGTCCTGCACATTTTCCATCATTTTTTATTTTAACAGGCACATTATATTTCTTTTCTAATATTGGAACTATTTCAAATTTTGTTATTCCCATATTTACTGCATTTGATATAGCTGTTTCAGTTGGAGTTCCGTGGTGTTGCTATTCCGATTTTTGAAATATCATCTATATCATAATCATATTTTTTTAATAATTCATCTATTTCTTTATATATCGTATCTAATATGTATTCATGTCTTTCTTCTTCTTTTTCTAATAAGTTTACTTTATTGTCTAAAGTTTCTTTTCCTATAATTGTTCCATCTTCTTTAACTAATCCAGTTGCTATATGACTACCACCTATATCTACTCCTATCTTCATATTTATAATTATTCCTTTCTAAGACACATATTTAGTCAAAAAATTTTTTTAATTTTCTATTCCTCGTATAATGTAAATAAATTTATTATACGAATTTCTAACACGCACATTTAATTAAAAAATAATTTTTTTTAAACTTTCTATTCTTTTCTTGATATAAATAAAAAATATAATAGTTTAAAGTTGTGCGTACCGCTCAAGCGAAACGCGAATGGAGCGAAAACAAACAACAAGAACTATTATATTTTTATTAATTGTGGTTACTTTTTTTATACTCCTGCTGCAGAGAATAACCAAGTTCCCATATAAACTTGAATACAAGGTACTAATACAACTAATGTTATAAATATTAATAAAACTCCGACTATACTATATAATACCTGTGGCAAAACTTTTACTATTTTCTGTAAGATATTATCAATATCCATATCCATATATTCTACTAATTTTCCCATCATTGTAGGTAAGTCAGTCTGCATACCTATTTTAAGCATTTCTGTTATCATCGCACTCGTTAGTCCAGAATCTTCAAATGGTTTTACCCATGATTCACCAACAATTATGTTATTTATTGCAGTTTCAATTATTGAAAGCATAACGTAGTTATTAACAACATTTTTACTAACTTCCAGTGATTCTTGTATTCTCATACCATTATTTAAGTTAAGTAACATTGCCTTACTTAGTCTTGAAAAATCTATAGAAAATATTAAGGTTCCAAATATAGGCATCGTATATTTGAATCTATCCCATCTATATTTTCCTCTAGGTGTTTTTATATATACTACTAATGCTGCAACAACTGCTACTATTATTGCCACTGGAATAAACCAGAACCTCTGGACTTCCCTCAAGAAGTCTGAAAACATTAATGTATACCATGGAAGTTGTTCATCACTACCCATTGATTCAAATACATCTTGTATTATTGGTATTACATATATACTACCTATGAACAATATTGCCAATAAAAGCACGAATTGTGCTATATTAGGTATTAATATTGATTTTATTTTTTTAGTTAACGCAGTAGACGAATCCAGATATTCAACGGCTTGTCTTAGTGATTCATCAAGAGATCCTGAAAGCTCTCCTACTTTTATAAGGTTTATATAAATGTATGGAAATATATCTGTGTAATATTCCATTGTAGTGTACATAAAGTCTCCACCTTCAACACCTGCTTGTATATCTTCTAATACACCTCTTAATGTTGAGTTCTCTGTTGATTGAACTAATGTAGAAAGTGCGTGAACATTATTAAATCCTGCTCTTTTTAGTAAGTAAAAACTTTGTGTAAAAATTACTAAATCCCTACTAGTTACTTTTTCTTGCAATGATAATGCTATACTTATTTTTTCTTTTGTAGAGAATTTCCTTCTTGTATCTTTTTTTGCTGAATCAGTTTGGTTCGCAACTTTCATCAGTTCTTCAATACTTGCTATTCCTGATTTATTACTTCTTTGATATTTTCCAAAACTAGTTTGAATTACATCTATTGGTGTTAAACCATTTGCTTTTAATCTTTTTACTAAATTATGTTTACTTTTTTCTGTTATTCTACTTTTTACTAAAACACCCTTACTATCTACTGCTCTATATATATATTCAGGCATATATTTCTCCTTTCATATTGAGTATTTTATAGTATTTTTATTAGTACTACATCATAGTATGAGGCTCCTCTTTTTTCATTCTAAGCTGAGTAATTGTTCTATTTAAAATTTCAACATTTTTTTCTTCTATTTGTGCTTTTGCTTGATCTAAAGATAACACGTCTGTTACAACTAACTCAGCTAAAGCATTAATTAATCCTATACTTCCGTTTCCAGATGAACTTTGTATCGCGTCCTCAATTTCTGATACATTTAATTTATCTTTTCTAATTATACCTGCTATAATATTATCAACAACCATAACTTCTGGTATAAGAGTTAATGTTCCTCTTTTGTTTCTAATTAATCTTTGAGACACAACTAGTTTTAATAAAGACGCAATTAAATATTTTATTGTAGTTTGATCTTTTACTTCATAGAAGTTTACCATTCTATCTATTGTTTCCGCACATGATTTTGTGTGTAATGTTCCTAAAACTAAGTGACCAGATTCTGCTGTTTCTATTGCTGCA
Source organism: uncultured Clostridia bacterium (assembly GCA_947623725.1). Taxonomy (GTDB): domain Bacteria; phylum Bacillota; class Clostridia; order TANB77; family CAG-508; genus CAG-793. The sequence continues at coordinate 5,531 of CANQHI010000012.1, forward strand.
TCTAATGTTTCTTTATCTCTAATCTCTCCTATTACTAATATATCGCAGTCCTCTCTTAATGAATTCTTAGTTCCAATGCTATAGCCTGGCATATCACCACCTGCACCAACCTCTTTTTGTATTATCATTGATTTTTTTGATGTATGTTTATATTCAACTGGACTTTCAAGAGTTAGTATTTTTTTATTTTCATTTTCATTAATATAATTTATTAATGCATTTAATGTAGTTGATTTACCAGAGTTAGTTTTTCCTGTAACTAGTATCAATCCTTGTGTTTGTGCCGTCATTCTTCTTACTATATCTGGAACCTTTAATTCTTCAAATGTTGGTAATTCATTTCTTATTAATCTTATTGTAATTACTGGAACACCGTCAGAATATGAAATATTTATTCTTAAACGTATATCATTAAATTTTTCTGAACAGTCTAATACTTTCTTTTCTTTAAAAGTTTTATCTTTTTCAATATTTCCCTTTAAAAAGTAATCATAAGCATCCCACATATCATCATTTGTAATTACATCAAAATTTTCTAATGAAATTAACTCTCTATTTATTCTTAGTACTGGCTTCAAACCGCTTACAAAATGCGCATCTGATGCTCTTCTTTCTTGAGCCTCTCGCAATATTCCATTTATATCCATTTTACTTTCCTTCCTTATTATAATTTGATAATTTTGATTTGTTAAATACTTAATTAATAGAATAATAATACTCTATTTAATTCATCTAGTGTTGTAATTCCATCAACAACTTTTTGAATTCCATCAACAAGTAAAGGTTTATAACCTTCTTGTAATGCTTTATCTCTAATTTCTAGTGTTGATGCATTACTTACAATTAATTCCTTTATTTCATCATTCAAAATTAAAGTCTCAAAAACTGCAATTCTATCAAAGTATCCAGTATTATTACATTCTGGACATCCTACAGGTACTGCTGCCATTTTATTATCTACATCATAGTTAACTCCATATTTTGCACCTATTTTATTTATTATTGCTTTTTCTTCATCACTAAATGGTCTCTGTCCTTTGCATTTAGGGCATAGTTTTCTTACTAATCTTTGTGATATTGCTGTTGCTAAAGTACTTGCTATATCATAATTTGATATATTCATTTTTCTTAATCTAGATATTACTTCTATTGCATTTAATGTGTGAATTGTTGTTAAAACATAATGTCCAGTTTGACCAGCTTGCATTGCTATTTCAGCAGTTTCCTGGTCTCTTATTTCACCAACAAGTATAATATTAGGATCTTGTCTTAAAACTGTTCTAAGTGAACCTGCAAAACTAGTTTTTGCATCTATTTCAATTTGATTTAAACCTGGTATTCTTATTTCTACTGGATCTTCAATTGTTGTAATATTTATTTCATCTTTATTTAAGAAATCAATTACACTATATAATGTTGTTGTTTTTCCTTCTCCAGTTGGTGCTGCTATTACAGTAATACTATTTCTTTTATCAAATGCAGACTTTACTAATTTATCATCTCTTGGATATCCTAACTCAAATAAACCTTTAATTGTAGTATTTTTCCTTAATAATCTTAAAACGAATTTTTCTCCAAATATATTTTTTTGTGAAGAAGCACGAATATTATAATCAGGATACATTATAATTCTACCATCTTGTGGTTCTTGCTTTTCTTGGTGCATATTAGATATTGCTTTTAATCTACCTATTATTTGAACTTGTTTTTCTTTGTCTATATGAGCCACATCAAACAAAATACCATCTATTCTATATCTTACTCTTACATAATTCTCTAAAGGTTCAATATGAATATCTGATGCTCTTTGTTTCATTCCTGCTTTTATGATATTATCTACTATACTTGTTCCGTTTGCATCTGTATCAATTGTTTCTGTTGATACATTTTGTTCTAAACTTTCAAATGCTTTCTCTATTAAATCTTTGAAAGTAATATATTTTTCCATTACTAAGCCTTTATTAAGCATTAATAATCTTACTGCCTCAATCTGGTTTTTATTTATAGTACTTGCAAAGCAAACCTTAATTACACCATTTTCTATTTCAAAAGGAATTGCCATATCTTCTTTTGCAACATCCATTGAAATAAAATTCGAAATATTAATCTTTATATCAGATGGATGAAGAAGTATGGTTTTTTCTTCTAATATTTCTCCTATGGCAGTTAATAATCTATTAGGATCTGTTACATTTAGTTTATATAATATATCTCCTATTTTTTCTCTAGGATTGTTTTTTTGATAATCTATAGCTCTACTAATATCTTCTTGTTTAACTACTCCACGTCTAACTAATTCTATACCTAGCGGTTGTCTATTTGCTGGCATTTTTATCTCCTTTCTTTATTTAAAAATTTTTATTTTACCAATATTTTAAAACATAATTTATTTCTTTTGAAAAATTAGGATCTTCAGCATTTCTTCCTGTTTTAATTTTTATGTTTATCACCTTTTTACTTTTATGGTCAGTATCTGTTTTTATACTAGCACCAAAACTTAATATATTAGATGCAATCTTAACTTTATTTCTATAAATCGCCTTATCAGAAATTTTATAAGTATATACAATCTTCTCATTAGATTCAAATGTAATTGTTACTGAATCATTTAATGTACTTACTTTTGCATCATTATTTTCTTTCACATCTTTTAAAAAATTAATATTAAATTTATTAAATTCTTCTGAACTAACACTATCACTATTTATATAGTCCATATTTCCATAAACAAAACTGCTTAATGCCGCTAAAAGTCCTAAAGTAAATGAAAATATAATAACATATAATACTAACGAAGCTAAAGTGATTCCATTTTCTTTTTTCATTTTTAGTTCCTTTCGTATGATTTAATTTAATTCCTTTATTTTAAGCTTATTCATTGGAAATTTAACACGATTTCCACCAACCTCATATTCTACCGTAATATTAATTTGTTTTACTAAATCCTTAGCTTCAGTTACTTTATCAGTATATTTAGTAATTGAATGATTTACAAAACTTCCATTTTTTTCATAATTAAAATATTCGTCTAATTTAGATTCTGTAATCCATTTTGTTAAGTTCTCATCAGTTACTTCATCATAGTTTTCTAAATCCACTTTTTCAAATATTTCTGTTACACATCCTACAATTACTTCATGTATTTTTGTTGATATTGAATTAATATATATTTGATAATATAAATTAATAACTATCACACTTGATATTACAAATATTATAAGACCAGATGCTAAGTCAATTCCTGTAACACCTTTTTCACTTTTTAACTTTATTTTCATTTTAAACACCTATTTGTGATAAAAATATCGTAATCCACACAATTGCATTAGATATACAAATATAAAATGCAATTGGTATTTTATTATTATATTTTTTCCCTTTATTTAAAATTTTATTTATTAAACTTTTTATTGATATAATTAATAGTGCTAAAATTATGGTTAATATGGTTCCAATTTCTAGTGTAAAGAAATTTATTATTAAACATAAAATAATCAAACTATATACATAATCATTTTTTGCCTTTTTCTTAATTCTAAATGTTCCTAAAATCGTAAAAATAGCAATAGCAATTAAGTATATAATTACTTTATATAGATTGTAATTACTAAAAAAAGAATATTGATATATAATATTGAGTAAAGATATTACAATACCATATATCAATACTCCTTTGTGTATAACAAAATGTTCGATATCAATCCCTGCTATTAAAAACAAAAAAACAATAAATAAAACCCCTAGAAGAAATTCTATTCCTTTTATTGTAAAAACATTATATATATTTATTCTTAAACCAAGAGCAAGTATAACAAAAGCAATTCCAGTTAATATTTCTATTATTGGATATCTTATATTTATTTTTTCATGGCATTTTTTACATTTTCCTTTTAAAAAAATATAACTAAGCACTGGAATCATTTCAAAAAATCCCAATTTATTATTACATTTAGGACAATATGAATGTGTATGTACAATATCTTGACCTAAAGGAATTCTATAAGTTGCAAGTGTTAAAAAACTTCCAAATACTGTTCCCATAATAAGAATTATCACATATAATGCTATTTCCATTTTATTTTTCCTTCCGTATATTTAAAAGAAAGGCTACCTAAATACGATAATTTAGGTAACCTCATATTTAGTATTATTATTATAATAATAAATTTTTTTTAAATACTAAAATTCTTTTAATTGTATTCTTAACAGTCTTATTATTAGCTAGCTGATGATGTCATATTTAACATGTTAAGTATGTTGTCAAATTCTGTCATTGTTCCAGACATCCACTCATCTTCTTGATGTTCTGCATCTTTCCATGCATTTGCTGCATTTTTTGCTCTTGAGAATAAACCATTTTGGCTTAATGCAGTTGTAAGTGTAACTCCTGCTAAGATAAGAAGTATTATAATTGTTACAACTAATGCAACTAAAGTAATACCATTTTCTTTCTTTAACATTTTTTATTCCCTCCTTAGTAAAAATTGTGTTATATATTTATATTTATTATAATAAATATAACCTAAATTTATTTAGTACCGACCGCCTATATTTGATGCTTGATAATAATTATCTGTTGTATTTCTGTCGGTATTCTGTGTAGCTCCACTACTTCCACCTGTTTCTCCACCTGATGTATTATTTTCACTTCCGCCTGTATCACTCGAACTAGATGCCGAAAATGGATCTACCTTTCCTGGATTATAACTTTTTGTTGATTTATATAAATCTAAGTCACTATCTGTTATTTCATAGATTGCAATAGTTTCGGAAAGTTCTTCGTTTGCTGATTCAGATATTTCTTCTTTTACTTCTTCTGGTGCCGAATATGCTGTTACTTCACTTGGAATAATTTTATTTGATGGAATAAATTGATAAAATATTACTGCCAAAACTAATCCAATTGCAATTGTTACTAAAAGAATAATAAATATCTCTTTTATAATTGTTTTTGCCATTTTATTTTCCTTTCTATATATTTAATTTACTATGAATTTTCATCAATAGCATCTAACTGTGCATTTACCGTTGCTTGCTCATTTGTGATTTTTTTTGTAGTATTTTCTGCATTATCACTTGTTTCATTATTTGTTGTTGTATTTTCTGTTGCGGTATTTGCTTCATTTGAAGTATTTGTAGTTGCTGTTGTTGATGTATCAACTGTAGTATTTTGTGTATTAGTACTATTTCCTGTAGTTGGACTTTCAACATAATTTGGTCTGCTATTTGATACATTTTCTTTCTTAATTTTAACATCTTTAACTACAAATGTTGCTTCAATTATAGTTCCTGTTCCTGGTGACATATGAAAATCATCAATAGTAAAATCTAAGTTTGAATCATTTTCTAAGCTACTAATAAATTGTGTTACTGCTAAATATCTTCCATTTACTGTGAATTTCAGATTTCTATACTCTTGGTCTTGTAATGTTGAATTAACTACTTCCATTTTTATCTTTACGCCTTGTGATGTTGCTAGATTGCCAATTCTACTCCACAAATATTCAATCATATAACTCTTTGTTTGTGTCGCATTTTTAATATCACTTTCACTACTACGTGCAACTGCATCTAAATATTCTTTTTTGGCTTCCATAAGTTCTTCAACATCTGTTTGCATATTTTCTAGTGCATTTGTATATTGATCATTTTGATTATTAGCATCGCTTATTGCTTGAGTTAGCTGTTGGCTTTTATCACTAATTCCTTGGAATCCATATATTCGAAATGCTTGACCAATACCTAAGCCATTTTTCATAAATAATGTCATAAGTACTAATGCTAAAACTAACAGTATTGATAACAATATTTTTCTCATATTTTCCTCCATTTCAAATATATTTTTAATAAGTTCTCAAGTCACCTTCTATTGTGATTTTGATGTTTGTTCCATCATTTTGTCCTTCTGTTGAAACTATGTTTTCTAAAACATTTGCATTTTTTAATTTAGCTTTAAAATAAGCAAGTTGTTCATATATTGATGATTGTGCTTGAATTGTTATGTGTTGTATTGTACTTTCTCCAGAAGTTACTTCTGTATTATCTATTTTTAGTAATGTAACTTTATCTGGAATAATATAAACTATTTTATTTAAGAAAGTAGTTAATTGATTTTTTCTACTTCTCTTTGTTTCTAATGCTGAGTCAATATTTTGTAAATTAGTTACATATTTATTATAATCTTTAGTTTTTTGCACTATTTCTGCATCATCATTCTTTACCAAAGCCAGTTGAGATTTAGCATAATCAGATACATCATTTGCTTTAGCTGTTTTACTTTCAATTTGTTTTACCAAAAATATTGATGATAATGAATATACTATTGTAACCATAACTACTGTAATTGTGCATCTTAATAACCAATATTCTGTCTTATCAAATTTACCTGATAAATCCATGTTAAAGCTAGGTTTTGCTTTTGGTTGTTTTGTCCCTTTTTGTTTCTTTAGACTACCAACATCTGAAGTTAACAATGTTTTTAAATCTGTTTTCCAATCTCTTTTTAAGAAGTTAAGATTCTTTATTCCATTTCCTAATCCTTGCATTGCAAGTGATATAGCAGAGTTAACCTCAATATAATCTTTTATGTTTACATTAATTGCACTGTCTAAGAAAAATGGTTTTAAAATTTCTACTTTTGTTTCTCCAAAATATTCTTTAAAGTACAAATCAATATTATTTATTACTGCACCTAAACCTGTTATATATATGTTGTCTATTCTTTTGTATCTTTGTTTTATTTTCTGTACTTCTTCTGCTATTTTATACAATGTTGGAACAATGTATTTTAAATATTCATTTTGTTCCGCTTGTGAGTAATCTGTTTCCATTGTGTATATTGTAGTATTTTTGCATACTTCATAAGTTTTAGAATAAGAGTTTTCTTTTTCATTAATTTTTTCAAAAGCTTCTTTCATGCCATCTTCTAAAATAGATACATCATGAATTGCTTGATTAATTACTGTTGTTACTGTAGTTTGCTCTTCAAGATTGATAATCATTAAATTTTTGCCCTTTTCTGCATTTATCAAATTTGGAAGTGAAGTTGGTAAAGGTACTAATGTTGTCAATCTACTTTTTGAAAAATATGATTTTCTTTCTTCAAGTTCATTTGTAGTATCATATATATATATTATTCTACTTTGATCTTCGTTATCAAGGTTTCTAGAATATATATATCTTCCATCATACAAGTTAGCATTCAAATGATTTTCTGTGCAAAAAGACTCAAATTCAGTTTTTATTGCTTTTTCTGCATAAGTTCTATTTGTCAAGCTAAATATATTAAAGAAATAATATTTTTCATCTTTTATTTCTGTGCTTATAGGAATATTGTTGCTATTTGTTTCGCTTATTATCTGTTGTATTGTTTCATCAATATTAGTATAGAACTTTACTCCATAAGAAGAAACAGAAAAAATATTACTGTCTTTTTTTACTTTTGCATATTTAATTAGTTTATCAGTTATACTAATTCCTAAGCATTCTTGCATATTTTTTTCCTCTTATTGTTTTTTATATACATATTAATAATAAATTAAACTTAATTATTAAAGTATGATTCTTTATAGTTTATCTTATATTATTTTTTCTTGCTCACTACATTTATATACATTTTATATATTTTTTTTATAAAGTCAATATACTTTTCTTGTTTGTAAGCCAAATGTAATATTTGTAATATAAGTGTCAAATTAAGTTTTATATTATTTTTTTTCGTTGAATTTTGTAAAATATAACTCATAGTATATCCAAAATTAAATATACTATGAGTTTATTTTTAATTTTTATTATCTTTCTTTTTCAAAATCTTGTATTTGCATATCATCTGTTAATCTTTCAACAACATCATAAGTTTTTTCTAAATGCTTGATAATTTCAACTTCTTTTTCACTCACTTTAGTTTTTATTTCTTTTTGACTTTGAGATTTCACCTTTCCTAAAATTTTATTAAAAGTATCGTCTTGCTCAATATACCTAATAATATTTGGATCTATTTCAATTGCTAGATTGACATAAGTTATTGCTTTTTCCGTTTCATTTTTTATAAGATATATTTTTGCTAAATATAAATACGCATTTGCTACAATTTTTTCATCTTCTGAATTTAAACATTCATAAAAATATTTTTCTGCCTCATCATATTCTCTAAAAATTAAATATATTTGTCCTAAATTTAAGTTAGAAATATCTTTATATGAATTAATAGTAGCAGCTTTTTGATAATATTCTTTTGCATTTTTAAAATCATTTAACATCGTATAAGTCATTCCTAGTCTATAATATAGTTCATATTCAGCCGGAGCATATTTTAATGCATCTTTATAAACTATAATTGCTTCCTTAAATAATTCATTTTCATATAAAACATCTCCTAGTAAGCAACTTACCTTATAATTATCTGGTTTTTGATTTAACACGTCTTGTAAAATTTGTATCGCTTCGTTGCTTTTTTTATTCTCATTAAAAATTTGTGCTAATTTTATGTATATATTATAATCTTGTGGTTTTATTCGAATTAACTGCATATATTCATCTTCTGCTTTTTCAAGTTCTTTATTTTCTTCATAATATTTTGCAAGTAATTTATGTGATAAATAACTATTAGGCCTTTTTTCTAAATTAATAAGCAGTCTTTCTTTTAGTTCTTCTTTATCTTTTCCCGCTTTTATTATATTTAAAATTTCATCTATATATATATCTTTGCTTTCCATTATAAAATAAATTATTGGAATAATTATGGAAATTAAATACAAGAAAAATATTGCAAAAAAATTAGGTTTATTCCTTGTAATTATAATAATAAAGTCAGCTATTATTCCAAAAAATTCTACTATTAATAAATATATATAATTTGAATCATTTCTTTTAATTAGTCTAGCAAAAGTATAAACAAATATAGCAATTATTAACATACTATAAATAATAATTTCTATCATCTATAACTCCTAATCCTTAAATGGATTAATTCTCCTTTCAATTTTTTCAATTTTGATTATATCACAAAATTTTATCAATGAAAAGTAGAATTATTTTCTTAATTCATTTTTATTATTTCAAGTAAAAAAACATGTTTAATTTCGTACATTTTTGGAAATTATATATATTAATAAATTTTACTGAAACCAAAAATTATTTACAAAGTTTTCAAATATTATATTTTATCGTCAACGAATTTTACCTACCTCTGCTATACTTTAAAAAATTTTTAGAAATGAGGTAATATTATGACTCTTCAAAATGCTGTAAAACAAAGGATAATAAACCTTGCATCAAGTAAAGGTATTACTATTCATAAACTTTCATTAAGAGCCGGTGTTCCATATTCAACTGTTAGCAGTTTTTTAAATGGTAAATGCACAAGTATCACATTAACAACACTCTTACACATTTGCGATGGTAGTGGAATTTCATTAAAAGATTTCTTTGATGATGATCTTTTTAAAAATGTAAATTCTTCTCTTAATAAATCTACAGTAGAAATGGAGTAAATTTAAATGTTGCTTTCCGTTGCAATTAGACAAAGAATAATTAATTTATCTAAACAAAAAAATTTAAGTATTAGAAAACTATCTAAAAAATCTGATATTCCTTATACTACCCTAGTGAATTTTATGAGTGGTAAAGGAAAAACTATAAATGTTTCTACATTATATAATATATGTCTAGGTCTTGAAATTAGTTTAGTTGATTTTTTTGATAGTCCTATTTTTCTTGATGCACTAGATGAACACGAAAAATCAACTTCTAAAAATGAAACATAAAAACATTTTTGTTCCATATTCATTCTTTTAGATGTTTCACCTGACATTCACTTAATGAGTAAAAAAATTTAAAAAAAAGGTTGACAAATTAATATTATAAGTATTATAATAAAAAACGTCGATAGTTATTATTTATATCATGCAGATATGGCGGAACTGGTAGACGCACAGGACTTAAAATCCTGCGGACTAATAATCCGTCCCGGTTCGATTCCGGGTATCTGCACCATTAGAACCTCAAGCGTTTCGTAAGATTAAGCTTGAGGTTTTAATTATAAAAAAATGCAGATTTCCTAACACTTTTCCTAACACTTTTCAATTTATTTTGCAAGTTAAGAAACTTTTTGAAATATTTTTTTAACATTTACCTAATTGCCGTTAGATAATTGTTTTTTTAATGAAATTATAAAATGATTAAAAAAGATCAAGAAAAAATAAAAAAATTGAAACTACTGATAACAATGAAAAATCACCAAATAAAAAATATAAAATGATAGAGTAATGACAGAGATATGATAGAGTTTAGATATAAGAATTATGTAATGTCGAAACAACTGGTGATATTGCAGAAATATTAATTTTTTATTACATTTTTATATTTATTGCCCAAAAAAAGATTATATGTGATAATTATTTGTAAATAAGTATAAAAATTTTTTGGAGGTAATGTATGGAAAACAATAATCTAACTGTATACAAACAAATTGCAAAAGACGCTTTAATGAGCTGGAATGGATTATCTGAAGAAGAAGCAACAAAAAAAGTGCAAGAAAGTTCCAATGAAGAATTAGAACAACAAGTATATGCAGAGGGTTCAATAAATTATGCGATAAAAGGATTTCAAAAATATTCTCAAGAATATTTGAAAAACAAACAAGGTTATGGCGAGCCAATTACTGACCATGATGTAGAATTATTTAAAGAAGTAGTTATGACTGGTAAGTATAGATATGGATCTGTTCAAGATTTTTATGACATAATGAGAAATAAAATGGGAATTGATTTAGATAGATCTAATGTAGAAAATCTGGTCTTATCAGTATTATCAAATATACATGATGGTTGGGTAAAAGATAATCAAAAGAAATTTTTTGCCAGAGATAAAAAATATCAACATATGCCAATAGAATTAATTGGATGGAAAGAAGCTAAAAATGACTTGCTATTTTTAAAACCAATGTTAGAAGAAATGCATATTATGGAATTTTATCCATATTTATCTACAGAGGAAGATTTAGAAAGTGCATATAATAAAAGAGTACAAGCATTTTTAAAAGAAAATAATATTACAGATGTTAGCAAACTAAGTGAACAAATTTCAAAGGGAGCAGAATTTTATCCTGCTTTAGAAGGACAGGAAGATATTATAAAAGCTCTACAAGATACTAAATTTGTAGAAGAACAAGTTGTTAGTGGAATTAGAGATAAAGGAATTGGTAAAAATGAACAAATTTCTCAACAATTATTTGGAGAAAAAGCTATTGAAGGTGCAGAAGAATTAGAATCATTGAGAGCGCAAAAACAAGAATTATTGGAGCAAGAAAAGACAATTAGCGAAGCAGAAAAACTTATTGAAACAAAAGAAAATCAAGGTCCAAATCTTGATGAATAAAGGAGATTAACATGGGAAAACATTTAGATGAGAAGTCGTTAATGGTTGTTAAAGAGAACAGCATATTTTATAGAATAAGATCATTCTTTTTAAAATTATTTAGAAAAAATGCAATTACCGAAAATCAAACTAAAATAGCAAATGAAAAAAATTATGAAGTTCAATCTAATAAACAAAAAGATTCCTTTGTAGAATATATCAGAAATATAGAAAATGAAGAAACTAAATTGCTTAACCTTCAAAAACAATATGATAATAGACTTATTGAAACTAATGATTTATCAAGAGACCAAATAAAACAACTAATTAATTTGTATAAAAAACAAATTAGCGAATTAAAAAAAAGTAATGAACTAAGGAAAGAAAAATTGTTGTCATATAGAAAAAATATCTAAAGTGCTTAAATGTAAGGGCTCGGTAAATATCTAATATTATGCCGAGCCTTTATTTATATATACTTATTTACCAGTTTCATATAAAGCTCTCCATAAAAATGTATAATTCCATCTTGCCATGTGAATATCTTTATCATAAGTTAATCCATATTCTTTTACTATATCCTGTGGTGCATAACTATCAATATACCAATGTTTCCATTCATCTGACGACATTACACTCATGTCTTTATTCCATATTTCCTTTACATTTCCTTTTTTATCTTCTATATAAATTTTCTTAACACTGTTATCTAATTTAAAAAATTCGTTTCTACCACTAAGAATTTCATTACGTGGAAAATGAATTAATCCTTCTACTGCTATTTTAAGATATATTTCTTTATTTCCTTCATCATCAACTACTTCATATTGTTCTCCCGAAAGAAAATGTTTTTTATACTTTTCAGAATATAGGTAAACCATAAGTTCATCATCAATTTTATACATATATTCAACATTAACATCATTTACATTTACAAACACTTCTATACTACTAAGAAGAATTACTGATAAAACCATACCAAATATAATATCTATAGTTATTAAAACAGCTCCTATAACTGATCTAATCCTATTTCTTCTATATTTTTTTAAATAATCAAGTTGTTCTTCTTGATTTTCAATAAATTCAGTATCAATTTCCTTATTCATACTTTTCAATGCAATATTACACTTTTTACAATTTTTTAAATGCTCTTCAACCAATTTATTCGTCGCATTACTTGACACCTTATCACTATAACTTGGCAATAAATCCTGAATTACATCACAATTAATTTGCTTCATAAAATATCCTCCTTATTTAGTTTCTGCTTTCCTCTAAAGAATGTTACTCTTGCCCAATTCTCACTTTTGTGCAATATACTTCCAATCTCTTTAAAACTTAATTCTCCTGTAAGTCTCAGATATATCACTTCTCTAGTATTAGCATCTAAATTTTGAAGGGCTTCATATAATTTTAATTTTTTACTATTCTTTATGTACTCATCTTCTACTTGTCTTTTATCTTCAATTTCTAATTCCTCAATAGATAGAATATTGCTTGAATTATCCTTTTTTAGTCTTTTGAATAATATTTTTTTAGCAATTGAACAAAGCCATACAGAAATTTCACAATCTCCTCGAAACTTATTTATCCCATTAATTGCAGCAACAAATGTTTCTTGCATAATTTCCTCAGATAACTCTCTATCTCTTGTAATAACAAAGATATAGTTTTTTATTAAATTAGCATATTCCTTGTAAATATCCTCAATATTTTTCATTATTTTGCCCCTCTATAAATAGAGTATCATTTTTATCAAATTCGTTACAAAAAAATTAAAAAAGCTAAATTATTTTAATTTTGAGGCATATTTTATCATTATTTCTTATCCTTTGCAAATAGAAATTTGGTTCTTGTCTTTTTATGTAAAGTATGTTATACTTATATATATTATTCGTTGGTACAGCGAAATACAATAAATGTACTCTTTCAATAAATGTTACTGATATTTTAGTAATGTCACAAGAAAAGGAGACTACTATGAAACGGTTTATAATTATTTTGCTTTTTTCAATTATTCTGCTTCTTACTCTTATTATATGTACTAATAATACTGATAATACTGATTTGGAATCAGAAAGAAATCAATTAAAATCAGAGATTAAAACATTGCAATCAGAAATTGAAAACTTACAAAGAATTCGAGACGAATTAATTCAAAAAGATGACATTGTTTATATTATTGAATTACAAATATCTCAATCTCATTTTTCTCTTGATTTTGATGACATTTTGAAAGACGATTTTAACAAAATTACTATTCCAATTCAAGTTTCAAAGGAATATTATTATTCTGTAGAAATAGGAGATACTTTAAGCAATGAGTTTAGAGTTGGATCATTTATATTTAAAGGAAGTATTGGTAATTGGGATATAAAGGTAATTAACAAGCAAACCGTTGATGTAACCAACTGATTTTTGACATTTAACATAACATATGATATTATCATTCTATAATTTTTTGGAGGTGTTCTTATGAATCATACATCATGGGTTATTCAAGTATTAGGTGACTCACATAAGAGGAGCCTTGAATACCAAAATCGGTTCTGGTTACGTCAAAATGTAGAAGGACTGCACATTAACGTATCTGTTAGTGATTGTATAACAAATACTTTTGACATTGAAAAAAAATGTGTAGAAAAGGAAACAATGCTTATTCAAGAAGGCAAGATTATTCATTTGAATGATTTCGATCTCGAAAAAGAAGCTTTACTTCTTGTCAAGAATGAGTCAGAAAATACCTATAATGTTTTCCTTTACTCACCAAAAGAATGAAACATTTGTGGGAGCAATTGCTCTCACAATTTTTTATTTCATGAGGTGCTTCCTAAAATAATTCTTGTAAATTTATTTTAAACTTTAATAATCTTAAAAAAAACATTGAATTGAATATAAAAGTATGATATATTCCTATACGAAATAAAATAACAGTAGTATTATATAATTTCTCATAAACAATTGTTAAGGAGGAAATTTTCATGACTAGAGGAGAGGTTTTATTTTCTATGTCCGATTATGCACAAGATTTTACTCGGACACATCACGATTACTGGCTCGATCAAAAGGTAATTGATGCAATTATAGTTGATTTCATTAACTATTTTGCCAAAAGTTACTATGGAATAGACTTAGTAATGTATACCAATGATTTGAGAGGTAAAAAAATGTGCAACGCCGAAGCTTATTTGCAAAAAGACGATATTCTTCCCGCGTTGTACTCCTGCAAAGATGAATATGAAAGATCTGGAATCATTAGAAATGTTAACCAAAATAGTCACATGAATGAATGTGGTGGCCATGCCTCCGCAGATAATGGAGAAGCAGTTAGACTTATTAATGATTTTATAAACGGCTATGGAACTGCTTAAATCAGCAAAACCTCGCTTATGAATAAAGTGAGGTTTTTGTTTTTTTATATATTAATCCCCTATTTTTACAACTGCCATTCCATCAATAATTTTTATCGAATCTTTACTTGGAAATATTCCCATATCTTTAAATTCTTGACTGTTATAAATATCATCGTATATTCCAATTGTATAAATTCCTCTTCCAAGAGCTACTTTATCTTGAAGGAAAATTTGCCATGACCATGTACTTACATCAGTTACATCAAAATAAGTTAATTTTAGTAACAATGGATTTTGCACACTGAAATTCATTTTTCCCAGAATACATATTGGTGTATCCTCTGTTATTTCTTCATTTTCTTCTAATCTATATATGATTCTATTTCCATACGCATACATTTGCTTATTATACATATCTGAAGCAACATAGGTTGCATTATCTGTTACAATAAATGTCCATATAGAAACTAATACTATAATTAGTGAAACTACATTTAATTTATCAAATTTCACTAATTCAATTTGTTTTAATAATATAATAATTGGAAAATATAATGCTGTTAGCATTAGTAAATATACTCTTGCATCTTGAACAATTAATTCCGTTATGCATGTAAAAACTGGGAACATTGCCAATAATATCAATACAAATATTATTTGCCAAGGCTTTCTATATGTTTTGTTTTCTTTTATTATTAAGATAAAGTTTATAAATATAAGTGCTAACATAATCGCATTAAATACATGTCTAAAGACAGTTTTAGTACTTGCAATAAAATTATTTGTAAAATTAAATTCAAAAAATGTTGCATAAGTATGTTTTATAGATGGCAATAAATTCTTTAATGTTTCTAAACTTAATATTGCATTTCCACCATTATATTCATTAATATTTAGATGTAAAATTTTTATAATTAATGTCAAAGCAATATAATAAATAATTGTTCCTAATAATATTATTCCTACATCTGCAAAAATTTTTCTAATAAATTTTTTGAAAGATATATCATTTTTAGTACATAAATCAATTAAATATAATACAACACTTAAAGTGACTATTACACATAAATAAGCTTGATATAACCCGCAAGTCAAAATTATACATATTAAAGATAAAATCACATTTTTTACACTTCTCTTTTTATTTAAAAAATGTACAGAAAGTACTGAAAATAATAATGCTAATGCATAGCTATCCGCTGTATATGTGTACATTAGAGTAAGAGAAAATGTTGGAGTTACAACTAATAATATTCCTATAAGAACTTTTATATATGTTTTCTTTATATTAAGTAAATCTGTTAATATTAATGTTGTAAAAGATATTATCACAATTGAAATAGTTGATGTTAATACAGATGACACAACAGTTCCTCTAAGTAAATCAACAAAAGGAATCATAAATCTACCGAGTGATATTTCCCATCCTTTTGCAAAAAAGGCTCCATAATGCCAATATCCATCATATGCTACTAATTGATTTGAATATAATGCAAAATGAACTAACATTCCAATTATAAATGTTGTAAAGAATACTATTCTTCTTTCTTTAGAAAAATATTTATGAATTTTTTCTATAAATGCATCTACCATAATATCTACTCCATTTTATTTTTTAAGATTTTATATTAATTTTACAGTGATGTCAAATTTTTCTAAATAAAGATTAATAATGTAGTAGCTATTCTATATAAAGCACAACTCGAAAACCAACACACCAATTACAAGTAATTAACTCACAACCACCGTCAGCACGAACTACCGAATGATCACTTCCCAATTCACTGAAGCTACCACCACGCAGAACAACGAACATTTTCTTTGTGTTTTCATCAGTTGTTACCACATTATGTTCTGTCGTCCATTCCCACATATTTCCTGCCATATCATATATATTATACTTTTTGAAATCATCACTTGCTCCTGTTGAAAGTTCTATTAATGCAATTCCTTCTCCTTTTGGAATATCCTCATCTTGGATTCCTCCTATTTCATACTTTTCAGCTATGTTCCATTCCCAATCAGGCTCATTCCATTGATGTCCTGCCCATAAACAATTTAAACTTTTGTATGCAGTAGTTGTATTATTATAATAATTTCCCCATGTTGTTGAATCGTTATTGCCTTTATTAGCATGAAATATACTTTTACAAATATGATTCCATGCTTGTGAATCTACTAAATAACTATTAACACTATTACTTTCATTATACATATTCTCTGCTACACGTTTTGAATTTGGTTGTGTTATGTAATTCCATGCTTGTACTCCTTTTTTGCTTACTGGTTTTAAATCTTTTATTATACCTGTATCATCTTTACTTCCTCTTCCAATAGTATTGCTTCCCCATGGAATTTTAATATTTTCTTTTTTTGTATTTACATATTTCATTTCACTATTTGATTTTGAAACATAAAAATCAGCCTCTTCTGGTATTCCCGCCTCATACCTTGCTATATAATAGCCTCCATATTTTTTTATACTTTCTTGACCTTTTGTTATTTGATTTTCATTTTTCCATTTTTCTGTTGGTAATTTGTTATCATTATTATATATATTATCTAATATTTCTTTTTCATCCCCTATATAATCATTTTTCCAAGCTTTTCCATCTCCTGTCCCTTCTGTTGTTTTTTCTCCATTTGAATTTCCATTATCCTTATATTCATTATTACATGACCATTGTTCGTCCATTACGTCATCTTTTGCATCGTTGTATTGATCTTCTGTGCATGGTATCCATACAAATTGATTTCCTTCTCTGCTATTATCTAAATCATCATTTTCTGTATCTGATATTACAAATCCTGTTGACTTTGAACCACCAGCATAATAAAATCCATTGGGTACTGGTATTACATTTCCTTCTCCATCTGCTACTGCATCTACTTTATTTTCGTCCCATTCTTTTCCTTCTGGTATTGAAACTTTTTCTCCTGCTTTTGCTTTTTCCTTTGTTTGTATAATACCATCTAATTCTTTTTCTATATCATCTAGTGCTTCTTTTTCTTGCTCTTCTGATTCTTTATATTTTTCTGATGCTTCTTTTGCTCTTGCAAATAATCCATTGTCGCTAAGTGCGGTATTTAATGTTACTCCTGCTAATATTAATAGTATTATTATTGTTATTACTAATGCTACTAATGTTATTCCTTGTTCCTTATAACTTTTTCCTTTTATTCTTTTCATTTCGTAATCTCCTCTCTTGTTTCTTATTATCTTCTCTTTTCTAATATTTATTATCTATATTAATTTTATTATTTGTAAAGTATTAAGTCAATATATTATATTGTTTTATTTCTATATATTTTTATTAAGTAAGAAGATTAATAAAAAAGTATAAAATTTTGTAATTTATTTATTCCAATGATTATGCAAAATTTTATACTTTATTTTTTTACATTTTTGTAATAATTTTTATTATTAATTTATTCTTTCACAAGACTTTATTTATGATATATTTAAAATATATTTAATCTGTATTTACTTTTTTATTAATCTTCTTACTTAAACAAAAAATAAACTTTATTATAAAAATTCTTTAATTCATTTAGATCATAAATTTCTTTTCTAGCTTATATCCAAGTACTGAAATTTTACAAAATTGTTCAAATGAAAAAGTAAATGCAATTTGTAAGAGAAGTTGCAAGTTTTACAAAATTCAAAGAAAACTTATATTTTATTGTTGAATATAATTTTTTTATATGATATAATTACGGAAGTATTAATTTTAATAATTTTGATTATAATAATATCAAAGTATTAAAATTTAATATTACAATTATAAATAATATTATAAAAAATTAATTTTCACTTTTTATAAGAAGGGATTTAGATATGAAAAAATATGTTAAATTAATAGCTATTTTACTAATTATGCTTTTATCATCAACAGTTTGTTTCGCTGCAACACCAGTCGCTAAAGGTGATGCAACAATGACTTTAGTTGAAGATAATTTAAACAGTATGACTTTTGGAAAATACGGAGAATTTACCAAAAAATTAGAAAAGATTGATACAGAGCAAAAAACAATAGACATTAGATTGACAGCTAAAAATAACCAAGAAATTATAGAAGATAAAGCTGCTGATATTGTACTTTTAATTGATACATCAGCAAGTATGTCTAAAAATAGTGTCACAGTAGATGGTGTAGATACAACAAGAAAAGATCTAGTTATTGATTCTGCTAAGCAATTAGTTGAAAAAATATTAACTAACAAAAAAGATACTCAAATCGGAATCGTCGGATTCTCTACAAGCACTGAACCTACAGAAGAAGGTACTGAAAAAGATGCTACTATCATCACTGAAAAATTAACTGATGATTTAGATACTCTTACAAGTGCAATTGATACTTTAGCTACTACGGAAACAGGAGATAGAACTGATATTGAAATAGGTTTAGATACAGCTGAAACATTACTTAATACTAGTACTAATTCATCTGCTAACAAATACATTATTGTTTTAACAGATGGTGTTCCAAATACTGCAGAGGGCGTACAAGTTGATTTATACACAGAAGCTTCTGCTGATCCTACCAAGGAAAAATTATCAGAATTAAAAACTAAAGGAATTAATTTAATTTCTATGTTAATTTCTATTTCTGATGATGAAATAAATATATCTGGTAGACCAGAAGATGCAACATTTAAAACTTATAAAGATGTAGCAACCTATGTTTTTGGAACTTCATTAGCTCCAACTGCTGGAGTAGTATATTATATTACTGATAAAGAAATTGTAGACACTGTTACAGAGGATATTTACGAAGATTTAATCCCAGTTAATGAATATGTTTTAACTGATATAGTAATTAAAGATTACTTCCCTAAAAATATAATTGATAATTTTGATTTCGCTTTATTAACAAAACCAGAAATCGGCGAAGTAACAGCAACTGTTGATCCTTCAGATAATTCAATTACATGGACAATATCAGAATTAAAACCTGGAGAAACTGCAACATTTACCTACAGATTATCTTTAAAAAATGAATTTTCTAGCGAAATAGTTGGTGTAAACTTACCTACAAACGAAGATGTCACAATCGATTATAAAGAAAATGGAACTCAAGGAGAGCAAAAGCATAATGATAAAGCTCCAATTGTTGCTTTAGATGTTCCTGCACCAAAAGAAGTTCCTTTACCACAAACAGGTTCAAACACATTTATGATAATAGGCTTAGTTGCAATTGCTGGAGTTATCGCAGTATTTAGTTTTATAAATTTAAAAAATAATAATATAAAATAAACTTATAAATTTCACTAAAAAATAATGAATTTAAGTATATGCTTAAATTCATTATTTTTTTATTTATTCCCCTTCTTCAACTAATTGCATATTTTCACTTTGTACTATTTCCTCGAATTCTTTTAAAACATTATCATTTGCATATATAGCTCCAGATGGCTTTTTTTCACCATTCTGAGTTACATACAAAGCTAGGTTGTTTTTCTCACCAGTAAAAAATCTTATTGCACCCTTTAACCTCTCTTTTTGATTATCTGTTAAATTAGTTATATTAATTTCTAAGTGCTTCTTTCCTTTATGTTTTAACTCTGTTATAGAATTTGCTATGATAGTTATATCTGTATCATCTTTTATGCTAATTCTACCATTTATCATTACTAGATTTTCTTCCATAAGCAAATTACTACATTGATTATAACAACTTTCAAATACAATAATTTCACAGCTACCATATAAATCTTCAACAGTTACAAATGCCATTACTTTATTATTTTTAGTATATTTCTTTTTAATTTTAGTTATTACACCTGCAAATTTAACAGCTTTTCCATCTTCTAATTGACATGCTTCATTTGCTTCAAGTTGCTCTCTTGCCTCTTCTATCTGTATTGTATTAATATCTGTTTCCTTTTCTATTTGCTCTCTATATTTTTCTAAAGGGTGGCCAGAAATATAAATTCCAAGCATTTCTTTTTCCATTGATAGCAGTTCTTTTTCTGGATATTCTTTTACCTCTGTAAAACTATATTTCATTTTTTGTATATCTTCTTCTGTATTTGCTATATCAAACATTGTCATCTGGTCTGAATAATCTTTTTTATTTGCATCTGCAATGGTATCAATTATTTGTTCAAATGATGCAATTAATGTACTTCTTGTTTTTCCTAGATTGTCAAATGCACCTGATTTTATTAAACTTTCAATGCACTTTTTATTAACTGATTCCCCATATATTCTTTCTGCAAAATCTGTAAAGTCTTTGTATTCTCCATTTTCTTCTCTTTCTTTTACTATACTATCTACTGCTGAAACTCCAACATTTTTTATGCTTCCAAGTCCAAATCTAATTTCATTTCCTTTAGCTGTAAATGTTGTAAAACTCTTATTTATATCTGGTTTTAAAATTGTAAGATTTAATCTTTTGCACTCATTAATATATATTGGAACTTTTGATAAATTTCCTAAAAAACTATTAAGCATTGCAGCCATGAATTCTGCTGGATAATAGGCTTTTAAGTAAGCAGTCTGATAGGCTACAACTGCATAACAAGCAGCATGAGATTTATTAAACGCATATTTTGCAAATTCTGCCATCTCATCAAAAATCTTATTTGCAGATTCTTCATCAATTCCATTTCTAACACAACCTTGTATTTCTACTTTCCCATTTTCGTCTAATTTACCATGAACAAAGTTTTCTCTTTCTTTAGCCATAACATCTAGTTTTTTCTTTCCCATTGCACGTCTAACTAAATCTGCTCTACCTAAAGAATATCCTGCTAAGTCTCTTACTATTTGCATAACTTGTTCTTGGTAAACCATACAGCCATAGGTGACTTTAAGTATTGGCTCTAATGCTGGGTGAGTATAAACTGCATTTGCTGGATCCTTTTTGTTTGCAATATATCTTGGAATTTGATCCATTGGTCCTGGTCTATATAATGAAACTCCTGCTATAATATCCTCTAAGCAATCTGGTTTTAATTCTTTCATGAAGTTCGTCATACCTTGACTTTCAAATTGGAATATACCAATAGAATTTCCATCTTGCCATAATTTATATACTTTAGGATCATTCATTTCTTTATCAAAAACTACATCTACGCCTTGATTATCCTTAATCAATTTTTTTGCATCTCTTATAACTGTCAACGTTCTTAACCCTAAGAAGTCCATTTTTAAAAGTCCTAATTCTTCTAAGGTTGTCATTATGTATTGAGTTGAAATAACTCCATCTCTTGCATACAATGGAACATAATTTACAACTGGCTCTCTTGCTATAATGATTCCACAAGCATGAGTTGAAGCCTGTCTTGGCATTCCCTCAAGTGCCATTGCAATATTTATTAATTTATTTACATCTGGATTATTCTCATATAAATCTTTAAATTCTTTATTTATTTCTAAAGCTTTTGATATAGTCATGTGTACTTCATTTGGTATCATTTTAGCTAAATTATTTGCTTCTGCATATGGAAAATCAAGTACTCTTGCAACATCTCTAATTACCATTTTTGCGGCCATTGTACCAAATGTAATTATCTGTGATACATGGTCTTGTCCATATTTATCTGCTACATAATTAATAACATCTTCTCTTTTTTCATAATCAAAATCTATATCAAAATCGGGCATACTTATTCTTTCTGGATTTAAAAATCTTTCAAAAATAAGTCCATATTTTATTGGATCAATATCTGTTATTCCCATTGCATAAGCTACTATTGAACCAGCTCCAGAGCCCCTTCCCGGACCTACTGGTATATTATGTGATTTTGCAAAATTAACATAGTCCCATACAATTAAGAAATAATCTACATACCCCATTTTATTGATAACTTCAAGCTCATAATTTTCTCTATCAATAATCTCTTTAGTTACATTTTCTCCATATCTCTTTTTTATTCCTTCATCGGTTAAACTTTTTATATAATCGAAATGAGTCTCATATTCTTCTGGCACATCATATTTTGGAAGAATTGTATGTCCAAATTCAAATTCAACATTGCATTTCTCAGCAACTTTAACTGTATTTTCTATTGCCTCTGGAACAGCCTTAAAATAATCCATCATTTCTTCCGGAGATTTTATATAAAGCTCATCTGTATCAAATCTCATTCTGTCTTCATCTGACATTCTCTTTCCTGTTTGAATACATAATAAAACTTCATGATTGTATGCATCTTCTCTTTTTAAATAATGTGAATCATTTGTAGCTAAAAGTGGAATATCAAGTTCCTTTGCCATTTGAATTAATTTCTGGTTTACTAATGCTTGTTCTTTTATTCCATTATTTTGTATTTCTAAATAATAATCTTCGCCAAATAAATTTTTGTACCACATTGCTGAATTTTTAGCACCTTCAATGTCGCCTTTAGTGATAAGAGAAGGTATCTCCCCTGCTAAGCATGCAGATGAACAAACTAGCCCTTCATGATATTTTTCTAAAACTTCTTTGTCTATTCTTGGTTTATAATAAAATCCATCAGTAAAGCCTAATGATACTAATTTTGTAAGATTTTTATATCCTTCATTATCTTTAGCTAATAATATTAAGTGATTGTATCTTCCATCTATCATTGGATCCTTGTCTGTCAATTTCCTTGGTGCAACATACACTTCGCAACCTATTATTGGTTTAATTCCATTTGCTTTGCATGCTTTATAAAAGTCAATTACACCAAACATAACGCCATGATCTGTTATAGCCATTGCGTCCATTCCTAGCTCTTTTGCTCTTACTGGTAAATCTTTTATTTTATTAGCTCCATCAAGTAAACTAAATTCACTATGCACATGTAAATGAACAAACTTTCCTTGTAACATTAATAATCTCCTACTTTTTAGTTTTATATCTTTTTGTTTCATTCACATTCTATCATATATCAAGCTAAATTTCCATTGTTTTTTATATTAAATAAATATATAATTTCTATTTCCATATTCTTTCCTATTTTTCCCTCAACAGATATAATATCATTATTTTTGCAGTATCTATAAACTTTATCTGCCACATTATTATATGCACTAATTTCAATAATTTCTCCGCTTCTATAAATACTTTCCAAAGTTTTAATCGTAATAGTTATCTTAGAATCATACTTTTTACTATTATAAAAAAATTTATAATCTGATATTTCTATTATTTTTCCAGTCAGATAAACTTTATTCATCTTTTATATTACTCCTAAAATCAATTATTTTAAAATTAAAAAAGGCTATCCTGTAATATAATTTTAAAGATAGCCTTTTCATAAATTAACGTATATTCGAATCTCTTCTACTAATACTTCATTTAAAGATTCATATTTACCATCTAGGAAGGAACAAACCCCTTTAATATCTAATACTACACTGAATATTTCCCTTAAGAAATATTATCTCGTAAAATATTAGAGCACAACACGAAAGCCGACGTTGATATTGTAATTAGTTAATTCATTGTTACCGTTTGCACGAACAACTGGGTTATCTGTTCCATTATTATTGAAGCTACCACCACGCGGAACAACGAAGTAGGCTTAATTTAGATTTGTCCCTATATCATTTTTTATAAAATTGTAGATTGCTTGTTTCATCTATTAAAAAATATTTATTAACGAGATTATATACATTAGCAATTTGCATATATCCAAAATATCCACACAAATATTTTTTTGCTTCCTTAGAATTTATTTCTCCGCTTTTTATTTGTACTTTCAACTTTTTTATTTTTCGTTTAAATTTCTTTTTGCCTTTATTTCTTAGTTTTAATCTATATTCATTTATTTTGTATCCGACAAAAATTAACCCCTTGCTTTGACTTAAATATATTTGTCTTTTTATTAAACTGTAATTTTAGATTTTTAGCAATAAATTTTTCTATTTCGTCTTTTATTATTTTTATTTCTGCTTTATCTTTCATCAAAATTACACTATCATCCATATATCTGAAATAATATTTAACCTTTAATTTCTTTTTTATAAATTGATCAGCTTCATTATAATATAAATTTGCAAATAATTGACTACTTAAATTTCCTATTGGTATTCCACTACTATCTCTCCCATTAAATGTTATCTGATCAATCAACCACAATAGATCTTTATCTTTTATTTTTCTTTGTATAATATTCATTAAAATCGTTTTATCTATACTAGGGAAAAATTTAGATATGTCCATTTTTAAAATGTAATATTCTCCATATTCTTTTTTACATTTCCTCATTGCATTTTGCAAGTCTTTTGCTGCCTTATGCATTCCTCTTTTTGGTATACAAGCATATGTATTGTAGATAAATTGCGGTAAAAATGCCGGCTCTAAATAATTATCATACAGCCATCTATGGACAACTCTATCTATGTATCTTGCAGCTTCTATCTTACGTTTTTTAGGCTCATATACATAGAATGCAATATATTTTCCATGTATATATGTCCTATTTTTTAATTCATTATATAACCACCATATATAATCTTCTTTTCTTAGATTGAATTTTATTACATTATCTCTATTTTTCTTTCCCTTTTGACACCTTATATGTGCTTCCATAAGTTTTTCATAAGATAGATATTTGTCAAACTGATTTCTGATAGTTTTTGGCATAATATTTTATAAGTCCTCCTAATATCATTCCAACTTCTCTTATTAAAGTATTCATAACATAGTCAAACCTCTTTTCATCAATCCAATGCATTTTTTTCATTATTCTTAATAAAATTCTTTGTGTATTTAAGTTTGCATCTATTTTATTAAGGTATGGTAATTTTTTACTCATTTCAATTTTATCTACATATAAAATATTCTTTAATGTATCATACATTAATGTTTTGTACTCATTTCCCAGACTAAATTTTTCTGTTCTAGGTAACTGTATTAAAACTATCTTTAGCATATATTCCATATATATTTCAAACTTAGGTATTAATTTTAATGACGAATTCTCTTTATTATTTTGCATAATTTTTTTCCTTGTTCCTATAACTTACATATTTATTTTCAATTATATTTCCTTCAATTCATTGTAATCTTGACAGGTGTCAGTGCTACTTTACATAAAGCACAACACGAAAGCCGACGCTGATATTGTAAACAGTCAATCCATTGTTACCGAAAGCACGAACAACTGGGTAATCCGTGCCATCATTACCGAAGCTACCACCACGCGGAACAGTGAACATCTGTGTGTTGTTATCTGTCGTTACAATATTATGTCCTGTCGTCCATTCCCACATATTTCCCGCCATATCATATATATTATACTTCTTGAAATCTTCACTTGCTCCTGTTGAAAGTTCTAATCTTGCTTGTCCTGTTCCTTTTGGGTAATCTGTATCCTGTATATTTCCTGTTTTGTATTCTTTTGCTATAGTCCAGCCCGAGTCATATTTATGTCCTGCCCATAAACAATTTAGTTCTTGATATTTAGTTGTTGTATTATTATAATAATTTCCCCATGTTGTTGAATTATTTGTAGTTATACCTTTACTTGCATGAAATATATTTTTGCAAATGTGATTCCATGCTTGTGAATCCACTAAATAACTATTTACACTGTCGCTATTCTCATACATATTCTCTGCTACAAGCTTTGAATTTGGTTGTGTTATATAATTCCATGCTTGTACTCCCTTTTTACTTACTGGACTTAATTTACTTATTGTACTCGTGTCTGCTACACTTCCTCTTGCATGGTCTGTAGTACTATTTGACCATTCGACCTTAATTTCACTTTCTTGTGTATCCACATATTTATTATTATTTTTTGAAATACTAAACTCAGCTTCTTCTGGTATTCCTGCTTCATATCTTGCTATGTAAAATCCCCCATATTTTCTTATGCTTTCTTGGCCTTTGGTTATTTGATTTTCATTTTTCCAACTGTCTGTTGGTAATGTGTTACCATTATTATATACTTCATTTAGCTTTTTCACATCTGCATCTGTATAATTGTCTCTCCATGCTTTTCCATCGCCTGTACCAGTTGTTGTTTTATTTCCATTCAAATTTCCATTATCTTTATATTCATTATTACATGCCCATTGTTCGTCCATTACGTCATCTTTTGCTTCCTTGTATTGATCTTCTGTACATGGTATCCATACAAATTGATTTCCTTCTCCCTTATTATTTAAATCATCATTTTCTACATCTGATATTACAAATCCTGTTGACTCTGAACCGCCTGCATAACAAAAACCTTTTGGCACTGGTATTACATTTCCTTCTCCATCTCCTACTGCATCTACTTTTTCTTTATCCCAATCTTTTCCTTTTGGTATTGAAACTTTTTCTCCTGCTCCTGCTGGTATTATATCATCTAACTCTTTTACAATATCATCTATTGCTTCTTTTTCTTGTTCTTCTGATTCTTTATATTTTTCTGATGCTCCTTTTGCTCTTTTAAATAATCCATTTTGCCCTAATGCTGTTGTTAGTGTTACTCCTGCTAATATTAAGAGTATTATTATTGTTATTACTAATGCTACTAATGTGATTCCTTTTTCTTTATAGTTTATTCTTTTTTTCATCTTTCTAGGTTCCCTTCTTTTTTTATTTTTTACTTTTGTTTGAATTTATATACCTTAATTTTAAATTTATGTATTAGATTTTAGTATTATACTATTTTATTTCTTTCATGTTGATTTTATCAATACTAAAGTATTAAGTCAACATATTATACTTTTTTAATTCATTCTCTTTTATTAAGGAAAAAGATTAATAAAAAAGTATAAAATCTTGTAATTCATTTATTCCAATGATTATGCAAAATTTTATACTTTATTTTTTTACATTTTTGTAATAATTTTTATTATTAATTTATTCTTCTAAAATACTTTATTTATGATATATTTTACATATATTTATTTTTTATTAATCTTTTTCATTAATAATATTTCTAGTATAATTATTTCATTGTCAATATAGATAGTGTATTATATAGTGTGTAAATTTTAGAACAATAATAAAATTTATGCACTATATTTTTGGTGCAGGAATGGAG